>CANPXS010000053.1 GCA_947586625.1 uncultured Clostridia bacterium
CCGTCCCCCAAAAAATTTATTCTCTCTTCCGCTCTTTTTCTATTTTTCTTGGTCTCACATCATTGACAAATAAACACAATTCCGCGCGGCGGAAATATTTGCGCTAAACGGTCGCGCGGAATCCTTTTCCAATGATCTCGCTTGTGTTCGTTATCATGATGAACGCGCCGGGCTCGCTTTTCTTTATGAACGTGCGGAGCTGTATCGCCTGACGGCGCGTCATGACCGTCATTATGACGCTCTTGTGGTTGCCCGTGAACGCTCCCGTCGCCTCATATACGGTCGCGTCGCGCTTGAGCACATCGCATATGTAGTCGCAGATAGGCTTCGGGTCGCTGCATACGACGTGGAAATATTTGCAGATGTTGATGCTCTCGATTACGTTGTCGATGACGAACGATTTCGCGAGAAATCCGCAGAGTGAGAAAAGTCCCGTCTTTATGCCGAACACGAAGAACGAGCACGTGACCGTCAGCGCGTCGGCGATTATGAGTCCCGTTCCGATGTTGACCTTCGTATACTTGCGCAGTATCATCGCGATTATGTCCGTGCCGCCGCTCGACGCGTCGAAGTGGAATATTGTCGCCGACGCCGCGCCCGGCACCATTATGGCGAAGATGAGCTCGAGCACGGGTTCGTCCGTTATCGGTCCTTCGAGCGGAAGGATGAATTCGAGCGCGTATATGATGAGCGAGTATAGGATCGTCACATATACGCTCTTCGCCGCGAATTCGCGTCCGAGCACTATGAACGCGACGACGAGCATCGCGGCGTTCAGTATCGTGACGAGCGTCGCCGCGGGGACGTGCGTCGCCGCCGACAGCAGCAGCGATATTCCCGTGACGCCTCCGAACGTGAAATTGTTCTGGAATCGGAATACGTAGATTCCGAACGCGAGCATTACGGTCGCGCCGGTCAAAAGGACGAATTCCTTGACGCGCGCCGATTTCGATGACTGTGTTTGTGTACCTGATGCGTCCATGCGGGACCTCGATTTTCGAAAGTACAGTTTGTGCGGTATGATGCACTGTCGATTATAGCACAAAAATCGACGTTTAGCAATAACTGTTTGTGCATTTTTGGAAAAGATTTTGTAGACTAATCGAGTTTTATATGGTAAAATAATATATCAAACCGAAAAAAATCATGCAGTTACATACGAATGAAGAAGAAAAGACAAAGAAACAGCGAATACATGATAGTGATGCTGCTCGCGGTCGCGGTGGCCGCCGTCGTCGTTATAATGGCGATGGCGTCGCCGTCGAAGTCGCCGCCCGATACGGCGGCGAACGTCACGGACGCGATGACGACAGAGGCGCATACGGGAACAGTGACCGACACTGTCGACACCGACTATGCCGCCGCGTCTGCGGACGCGGACGCGTTCCGCATCTCCGACGTGGACACGCTCGACCTGCTTTTGTCGGGCGACGCGTTCGGCGAATACAGACGCGAAAGCGGTGAGGACCCGCTCGTAGTGCTCGAGGATACTGTCACGCTCGACCACGACGTGACGTTCACGGACGGGATATGCCTCATGATCGAGGGAAAGCTCGGCGGGGCGGGGAAGCTGCGCTTCCGCGCCGACGGCGAATGTACCATCGACATACGCGGCGACGAAAACATCTCGCGCTTTGACATCGACGCGCCGCGCGCGTCGCTGTACATGACGGGCGGCGACGTGCCGTATCTTTATGAGGTCGCGGAGTCGCAGAACGTTGCGTACTATAACGGCACCTCGACCGTCGGCGGCGCCGACGGCGACACTCTCGGCGGCGCGGGACGCGCAAGGATCGCGGACGTGGCGCTTTACGAAAACAAGAAGCGCGAAAGTGTCCGCGACGACGCGTATTCGACAGTCGTGGGCAATATAATCACGCTTTACGTGCCGCACGATGTATCGGACAAGGACATGAAGTCGCTTTACATAAGCGCCGACATAGACGGCGACGGTGTCTGCGACACGTCGACTCCGCTCGACCTATCGTCGCCCGCGCTGCTCACAGTGACGGACAGCGTCGGCGCACAGCGCGTATACCGCATTATGGCGATGCGCGCGCGCCTCGACATACCGATACTGTGCCTTTATACCGACGACGGCTCCGACATCGACTCAAAGGAGACGTATAAAACGGGTTATATGACGCTCGACGGCGAAAAATATACGCTGTCGGTCAAGGGACGCGGCAACGCGTCGTGGAACACGTTCCCGAAGCACTCGTACCGCATAAAGCTCGACAGCAAGGCGAAGCTCTGCTCGATGAAGGCGGACCGCGACTGGTGCCTCATCGGCAACTACGCCGACATGTCGCTGCTGCGCAACATAGTCGCCTCCGAAATGGCGCTCTATATGGACGGCATGCCGTACACGCCGTCGTACCGCTCGGTCGACTTGTTCATCAACGGCGAATATGCGGGCGTGTTCATGCTGTCGGAGAAGATAGAGGACGACGAGGACCGCGTGCCGCTCGGCGAGCGCGTCACAGACGAGGACGGCAAGATAAAGGACATGGGATTCCTCATCGAGTTCGGCTGGGACTATTCGAGCGAGAACGTCTGGGCGAAGGACTACTTTGACACGACGTACTGCAAACGCATGTACATAAAGGAGCCGGAGATAACGGAGGCGAAGAACGCGGAGTATAAGTACATATACAATTACGTCAAGGCGGCGGAGAATGCCATCGTCAAGGGAGAGGGGTACGAGGACTACATCGACGTCGACTCGTGGGTCGACTGGTTCATAGTCAACGAGCTGACGTACAACTCCGAGTGCGCGTTCTACCGCAGTTTATATATGTATAAGCCCGTCGGCGGCAAGCTGACGGCGGGTCCGATATGGGACTACGACATGGCGTTTGGCAACAATCTGACCGACAAGGACGATTACACGGGATGGTGCTCTGTCGATTACGTCAGCGAGTGGATGTACGACAACTGGATGAAATTCCTGACAAAGGACGAATCATTCATGTCGCGCGTCCGCGCGCGCTGGGACGAGAAAAAAGACGGACTGATGCAAGTCGCGGTTGACGCGCTGTCGCGCGGCGCCGGCGAGATAGAGCGCTCGCAGGTGTACAATTTCAAGCTGTGGAATAAGGCGCTGCGCTATCAGATAGGCATCAGCCGTGCGAGCACGCTCGGTATGCGGACATGGCAGGAGCATGTAGAGTACGTGGACGATTTTTTGCAAAAGCGGTACGCGACAATCGACTCAATGCTCGCCGAATGAAAAAAATTTTTGAAAAAATTTTGATTTTCATGAAACCTTTTGCCTCCGAAATGCGTCTATTATAGTAGAAGACAATTCACCCGAACAAGACGGAACCGAGGTATGTCATGAAAAAGCTGCTCCCGCTGATAATAATATTGGCCGTTGCGGCGGTCGTCGTCTCCATTGCCGTTCCTGTCTGCGCGCTCGTCGTGCCGGCAGTCTGAATAAGGGCATCATTTGAAACGGACCGCAGCGGCGCATCCGCTCGCGCTGTGCGGGGAGACACGGTTTTATCGTTCGTCCGGTTTCGTATCGGGTTATTATATCGGCGCGCGCCGCGGGAGCTTCGGCATGGGAGCTCCCGCGGCGTATTTTGAGCGCAAAATCGCTCAAAAACGATTGCGCAAGAGACGGTATTGTGGTAAAATATCACTGTGGAATACATATTTTGAGGTGAAAATATGTCAAGATACCGGATAGGCTGCTGCGTCCCCGGCGCGTCGTTCATGCCAGAGGGCGAAGCGGGGATAGCGGCTGACGCGCTCGCGTCGCTCGAATGGGGATGCGACGCTATAATCGGCGCGGGCTTCGACTATGCTGAGGCGGGCGTCGGCGTCATAATGGGGCTGACGGAGACGCAGCTCGAACGCGCAGTCTCCGAAAAGCTGCCGATCGAGGCGTGCAACAGCTTCATACCGCCGACATATAAGATCGTCGCCGACGGCGCGTGCGACGCGGACGGCCCGCTTTACCGCTACGTCGAGGAGTCGATGCGTCGCATGGCAAAGCTCGGCGTCAGAGTCGTCGTGTTCGGCTCGGGCGGCGCGCGCCGCATACCGGACGGTATGCCGACGGCGTGCGGGCGCGAATACATCGTGCGCTTTCTTCACATGTGCGCGCAGATCGCAGAAAAATACGGCGTCACAGTTGCGATCGAGCCGCTTCGCGCGCTCGAATGCAACGCGATAAACGACGTTTTGACCGGCGCTGCGATGGCGAAGGTTGTCGGCAGCGACAAGATCGCATACCTCGCCGACGCGTTCCACATGGCGTGCGGCGGCGAGAGCGCGTACACGCTCACATCTATGGACACTATGCCCGCACACATACACGTGTCGGAAGCGCCCGACCGCGTGTATCCGGGCGCGCACGGCGGCGAGTACCTCGCCGCGTTCGCAGCTGCGCTCGGAAAAACGCCGTACGCGGGACGCGTTTCCGTCGAGTGCGGATTTACCGACTTTGAGCGCGAGGTCAAGCTCTCATACGAATTTATGAACAAACATTTTTGATTTTTAAGGGGGAACAAAAATGAGCATCAGGTATAAGACGCTCCGCGACCTTCACGCGGAGCCCGTGACTGTCAAGACCGACGTTAGCGGCGCATACAACGCGCTGCGCGGCGCGGACGGCAAGCTTTATCCGGCGTCGTTCGGGGACGGGGTCGTGACGGCGATACTGACAGTTCCTGCGGGCGAATACGAATTCGAACCCGACACGCTGCCGTCAAACGAAAACGACGTCAAAATAGGATATACGGGCGCGGGCGACCGCTTCGACATAACTGTCGGCGGCAGCGTTTTCGCGTCGTACGTCTACGACGAAAAGCTCGCAAAGCCGTACCTCGGACCGATAATGACGCCGTTCGGCGAGTCGTATACGCGCCTCGACTTCGAGACGAAGGAGCATCCGCATCACCGCTCCGTATTCTTCGGCGTCGGCGATGTGACCGTCGCGGGCGCGGGCAAGCACGTCGACTTCTGGAACGAGCCCGAGAACTGCGGCATACAGCGCCACGGCGGTATCGAAAACGTAGTCGAAACTGCCGCATACGCGTCGTTCGACGTGAAAACGATGTGGTGCGCGCACGACGGCGCGCCGATGACGGACGCTGTCGCAACGTATAAATTTTACGCGCAGCCGGAAGGCTGCCGCTATATCGACGTGTCGATAACGTATACAGCATCGTACGGCGACGTCATATTCGGCAAGACGAAGGAGGCGGGACCACTCGGCGTGCGCATGGCGGACCCGCTCAGAGCCGAGCGTGGGGGCTATATCGCCAACTCGTACGGCGGACGCGGCGAGGCGGAGTGCTGGGGACGCGCCGCGAACTGGTGCGTATACGGTGGCAAACTGTCGGGTCACGATGTCGGAGTCGCGATATTCGACGACCCGAAAAACGAGCGCTATCCGACGACGTGGCACATCCGCGATTACGGTCTGTTCGCGGCGAACAATCTCTACTTCCGCGGCGGGCTCACGATACCGGCGGGGACGTCGCTCACATATGCGTACCGCATCGTGTTCTTCGCCTCGACCGCAGACGACGCGCACATAGCCGACAGATTCATCGCGTACTGCAAGTAAACGCTGATATGAACGGTAACGACAACTACGAAAACGAGCGCTGCGAGGCGACGGAGATACACGACGACCTCTTGCGCATCGTCAACGAAAAACTGCCAGACGAGGACTCGCTCTACGACCTCGCGGAGCTGTTCAAAATATTCGGCGACTCGACTCGTATCCGCATACTGTTTGTCCTGTTTGAAGCGGAGGTGTGCGTGTGCGACCTTGCCGCCGCGCTGTCGATGACGGACTCAGCCGTGTCGCATCAACTGGCGATCCTGAAGCGGAACAAGCTCGTGCGTTCGCGCCGCTCGGGGAAGTCGATGTTTTATTCGCTCGCCGACGACCACGTCAGAACGATAATCAGTCAGGGCATGGAGCATTTGGAAGAATAAATTTTGCGATTGGTATTTGTGAAGATAAAAGTCAAAAGTTGAAAAATCGAGGTGTGTGATCATATGAGATCTAAACTTAAAATTGCTTTTGATATTTTGCTTGTGATAGCGGCAATCTGCGTGTTTGCATACAATTTTTCAATGCAAAGAAAAATTACATACATCGCATCTGTTGTGGCAGTATGTGGAACTATCGCATTGTTGGTCAGAGATATTGTGGAACTAAAAAATAGATAGCCTCGCGCTTATTGCCTCGCACATTAAAACAAAATACCGAAAAAAGACCGTTGGCACACCGGCTCCCCGGTGAAAAAGCCGGCGGTCTTTTTTATCCAAAAATCAAAAGGAGGTCACGCAAGGGAACACACTTTTCATGATGAAAGAAAAAGGAGCGTACGCCCCTTTTCCGCTTCCCCCGCACCCATTGTGCAGAAGATTTTATTGCTGTATCGGTTTCGTCCGCTTGTATTTGCCGACGAACAGCGCACGTATCGCGTTGCATACGGCGAGCACCATCACGCCGACGTCGGCGAATATCGCCGCCCACATGCCGACGAGCCGCAGCGCGACGAGAACGAGGCAAAGCAGCTTTACGCCGATGGCGAGCGCGATGTTGGCGCGTACTATCGACATGCACGTCCGCGAATGCGATATCGCGTCGGCGACGCGGCGCGGGTCGTCGTCCATCAAAACGACGTCGGCGGCCTCTATCGCGGCGTCGGAGCCGAGCGCGCCCATCGCGATCCCCACGTCTGCGAGCGCGAGCACGGGCGCGTCGTTGATGCCGTCGCCGACGAACGCAAGCTTTTCGTTTTTGCCCGCGTTCTTTATAAGCTCCTCCACCGCCTCGACCTTGCCGTCTGGGAGAAGCCCGCAGCGCACGTCGTCGACGCCTATCTTTGACGCGACGTCGCGGCCGACCGATTCAACGTCGCCGGTCAGCATGACGAGGTGCGACACATGCGCGCCGCGCAAAGCGCGTACAGCCTCCGCCGCCTCCGGCTTTATCTCGTCCGCGATGAGAATGTGACCAACGTATTCGCCGTCAAACGCAACGTGGACGACGGTGCCGACATGCGTACACATGCGGTATTCGATTCCGAGTTCATCCATCAGTTTCGAGTTGCCGACGGCGACTCTTACGCCGTCGACGGTTGCGATAACGCCGTGACCGCCTTCCTCCGACACGTCGGAGACGCGCGATTTGTCTATCTTTCGCCCGTATGCTTCGCACAGACTGCGTGCGACCGGGTGCGACGAGAACGCTTCCGCATGTGCGGCAAGCTCGAGTATCCGCGACTCCGCGATAGCGGGGTAGTGTATGCCCTCGACGGCGAACGTGCCTTTCGTCATCGTTCCCGTTTTGTCAAATACGACTGTCTTTATCTGCGACAGCGTCTCGACGTAGTTCGAGCCCTTGATGAGAATGCCGAGCGTGCCCGCGCCGCCGATGCCGGCGAAGAACGTCAGCGGTATCGACACGACGAGCGCGCACGGACAGCTTATGACGAGAAACGACAGCGCGCGGTAGACCCAGTCGGCGTATGCGTTGCCGCCGCCCGTTGCCATTATCACTGTCGGCGGAACAACGGCGAGCAGCAGAGCCGCCGCGCATACGGCGGGCGTGTAAATGCGCGCGAATTTGGTGATGAAATCCTCGGAGCGCGACTTCTTCGAGCTTGCGCCCTCGAGCAGTTCAAGTATCTTAGACGCCGTCGATTCGCCGAACTCCTTCTCGGTGCGGACGGCGATGACGCCGGACACGTTTATGCAGCCGCCCTTGACCTCGTCGCCGACGTCGGCGGGGCGGGGGACCGATTCGCCCGTCAGCGCCCGCGTGTCGAGCGTCGTTTTGCCGCGTATTATGACGCCGTCTATCGGTATCTTCTCGCCCGGGTTCACGACTATCGTCGAGCCGACAGCGACCTCGTCGGGGTCGACGCGCTCAACGGTCCCGTCCGCGCGCTCGATATTGGCGTAGTCGGGACGAATGTCCATCAGAGCGCCTATCGAGCGGCGGCTCTTGCCGACCGCTATCGATTGGAACAGCTCGCCCGTCTGGTAAAACAGCATGACGGCGACGCCCTCCGTATACTCGCCGAGCGCGAACGCGCCGACTGTCGCGACAGCCATCAAAAAGCACTCGTCGAACGGCTGAAGATGTATTATTCCTTCGACCGCGCCGATGATGATGTCATAGCCGACTATCAGATAAGGGATGAGGAAAAGGCAGAGGCGCAATATCCCGCTCTCGGGCACGGCGGGCACGGCGATGAGGACGACTGTCAATATCGCCGCCGCGATGATGCGGAAAAGCGCGCTTTTTTGCTTTTTGCTCATATGTAGACCTCGCAGCCGCGCTCGACGCGCTTGCAGTTTTTGCGCACCGCGCGCATCACGGCATCGCGGTCTGCGTTCTCGTCGAATTCGACCGTCATTTTCAGCGTCATGAAGTTTACGTTGGCGGACGCGACGCCGTCGGTCTTTTTCGCGGCGTCCTCCATCTTTGCGGCGCAGTTCGCGCAGTCAACGTCGATATCGTATGTCTTTTTCATGGTCGTATCCCTCGCAGTTGTATTTTAGATTCAAACAATTGAACATTCATTCAATCGTTCTGCTATCATAATACGACGCGAGAGGAATTTTGTCAAGAGGTTTTTTCAAATTTGTTATCAAATTTTATTTCGTATCTCCGACGGGCGGCCGCGACGGATCTTTCACTCGGTACCACTCGCCGTCCTTCGTGACGTAATGCCTGTCGGGACCGTAAATGATGTAGGAAAACTCGGGAAACGATCCGTCATCTGACCCGAACCAAAACACCTCGCCGCCTTCTTCGTCGCCGGGAGACTTGCCCTCGTCAAACGCGACGTGCTCGAGCGACAGACCGCTATACCATTCCATAAGTGCGTCGACTGCGCCGCCGCCGACGTCGAACTCGGTGAGCTGCCCCATCAGTGCGTGCGAAACATGCACAGACGATGCGTATGCGTCTATTGTGACGGCGGCACTCGTATCGCCGCCGCAATAGATGACGTCCGTCGTTACGCCGATGTCCGTATCGCCGTAACAGTAAATGTCTTTGGGGTAAATGTCTCCGGGAGCGGTGCATGACGTGAGCATGAGCGCCGCCGCGAGCAGCGATATGATAGTGAATTTTTTCATTATCCGTGTACCTCCTCGGTTTACCGTTTGACATTTAGACGTTAAACCGAGGCGTTTTGTTCCCGTGCGACAGACAACATACTTTTTCTATCATATTTTATTTCGTGCCGCAGATTCCCCCGCTCAACCTGCGCGCACACGACGGCTCGCCGAAACCGCCTTATCCCCTTGACTGCCTATATTATACCACAAAATTTGCAATTTGTCAAGTGCTTTTCACAAATTTAAGTATTTTTCTTTTTGCGTACTCGCTCAACCGCATTCACAACTGGTTTCTCCCACACTTTTCGCGTCAGCGGAAACGTGTCGTAGCTCCGAACGTAGTGAGGAGATACTGCTCACACGCGGTTCATTGTGCAGTGCTTTCCCATCGGCAGCTACCTTTGCACATCTGACGTGGTGACGTCTTTCACCCCATTCAACCGGTTTTTGACAAGGGGGACTTTCTCGCAAGAAAGTCCCCCTTGTCGAACCCGAAAGAGGCTCCCGTGTGGCGTCGATGTTATCCAGTCTGCGACAAAAAATTCATCGGGGCGTAGACCGCGTCAACACCTCGGCATAACAGCTCCCTCGCGGCATGTCGATTGCGCCGCCTAAACGTCGTGTCTGCGTCGAGCGGTGTTGCGCCGTCAACGCACGAGCGTGGTACGCGTAGGTGGAACTGCGAAGCCTACGGCACGTTTCCGTTGTTTGGACGACGAATTCAAAGAATCTGTTATAAAAGTTTTCTCTGAATAATATTTATGAGCTTTTTTGCGGGGTCCCTTTTTTGTAGAAAGGTAGGAGTTTTGTCGCTTACGCTCCAAACCTCCGACACTTTCCGCTCTGCGGAAAGTGTGGCAGCTCCGAACACGGTGAGGAGATGCTCCTCGCACAAAAGCGGACCGATTAGTGATTATTTTAAGTTATCCCAAAATAATTTGTTACCGTTTGCTTATGAAAAAAATGTCATAAAAGTTTTTGAAAGAGAGGTTCGGAGAGGAAACTTTTTTCAAAAAGTTTCCTCTCCGAGAAAATTATTTATGACTTTTTTGTGGGGAACCTTTTTGTAAAAGGTTTCCCACACCCTTCCAAAAGCGGACTAAATAGTGTTCATCTTAAGCTATCCCTAAGATAGTTGTTTTCGTTTATTTTTGCAAAAAATGTCATAAAAGTTTTTGGAAGAGAGGTTCGGGGAGAAAGGAAGAAGGGGCATTCGCCCCTTCTTCTGCTTTTTCGCTTTGCGAAAAAGCCAACTTCATTTCAAGAAGTTTTCTTCCCCCTGCATAAAATCATTTATGCGACTTATCTATTGCTTCCCAAAGCCCGTTCAGGTACGCGGCGCCGAGGGCGCGGTCGTAGAGACCGTAGCCGGGCATCGCGACCTCGTCCCAAATCATGCGCCCGTGATCGGGACGGATCGGTCCCGAGAAACCCGTCTCGTAGAGGGCGCGCATGATCTCGTACATGTCGAAGCTGCCGTCCGAGGACAGATGCGCCGCCTCCTCGAAGTTGTCGGGCGAGTGGAATTTGAGATTGCGCACATGCGCGAAATGTATGCGCCCTTCAAGCGAGCGTATCATGTCGGGCAGATCGTTTTCGAGATTCGTGCCATACGAGCCCGAGCAGAACGTAACTCCGTTGTGGACGTCGTCCACCATCTTCATCATGCGCAGGATGTTTTCCTTGTTGATTATGATGCGCGGCAGACCGAATATCGGCCATGCCGGGTCGTCGGGATGTATCGCCATCTTGATGTCGTACTCGTTGCAGACAGGCATGATGCGTTCGAGGAAATATTTGAGATTTGCGAACAGCGCCTCGCTGTCGACAGTGCTGTAAAGCTCGAACAGCTCTTTCACGTGCGCGAGCCTGTCCGGTTCCCAGCCCGGCATAACGGTGCCGTTAGAATTCGAGCTCACCTCGTTGAACATGCGCTCGGGGTCGAGCGCATCGACGGCGACCTGCGTGTACGCGAGCACGGTCGAGCCGTCGGGACGGCGGCGCGCAAGCTCTGTGCGCGTCCAGTCGAACACGGGCATGAAATTGTAGCAGACGAGGTGTATATCCTCCTCACCGAGATTGCGGAGCGTCTCTATGTAGTTGTCGATGTAGTAGTCGCGCTCGGGCGTGCCCGCCTTGATAGCGTCGTGGACGTTCACGCTCTCGATGCCCGAGATGTGCAGCCCCGCCGCCGCGACTTCATCCTTGAGAGCCGCTATCGCGGAACGCGTCCATACCTCGCCCGGTTTCGTGTCGTAAAGCGTCGTGATAACGCCCGTCACGCCCGGTATCTGACGTATCTGCGAGAGCGTCACGGTGTCGAATTTCGAGCCGTACCATCTTAATGTCATTTCCATTTCGGTTTACCTCATTCTTTGTTTATATTATCACTATTATCACTGTTTTCATTATCATCGTTGCCGCGCTTCTCCGCACGGCTCCGATTGCCGACTATGGCGACGAACGTCGCGGAAAAAGCGCCCGGTATGACGGCGTATCCCGCGCTCATCTCGCCGCCAGAGCGTATGACGAGAACACCCGCCACGATCGTCCACACGCTGCATACGATCGCGCATATGCGAGCGAGCAGGAGAAGTTTGCCGTTCTTCGTCGATTTTTTCATACGATGCCTCCGCATATAATCGTTCCGACTTTATATTACCACATTTTTGCACAAAGTCAACAAAATGAGAAAAAGTTTTCGCGCCGCGCGAACTTTTGGTATAATAAAAACGTCTATACGGTCGGAACCGGTTCAAACTGACGTGATGGGAGGCGGATATGGCAAACGCGGACGAATTTGAAGCGCTTTATGAAAAGCACAGGCGAACGCTCGAACGCTTCGTGCGGTTCCGTATGAGGAAATGCGACGCCGACGACGTCGTACAGGAGACGGCGGCGGCAGCGTTTTCGAAATTTGCGGAGCTGAGAGACAAAGACGCGTTTCTGCCGTGGCTGTTGTCGATAGCGAGGAACAAATGCCGCGACGCGTACAGGTCAAACGCGAGGACGCAGACGGTCGCGCTCGACGAGGACGGAGCGTATACGATGCCGGAGGCGACGTCCGCTGCCGCCGCCGTTCGGGACGTGCTGTCGATGATGCGCGAGTCCGACAGGGAAGTGCTGACGATGGCGTATCTTGACGGCATGGCGCTTGACGGTATCGCAAAAGCGCTGTCGATACCGCTCGGCACCGTCAAAAGCAGGCTCCACTCGGCGCGCGAGAGATTCAGAAAATCGTACGCGGAGCTGTATCACCTGCCGAAAAACACAAAAAACGAGGTAGACGAAATGAAAAAACACACGATTCTTCCGGATATCATGCCGGAGTATAAAATTACACGGTCGGAGGCGGAGCCGTTCTCCGTCGTATGCGAGGAGCTGCCGGGGTGGATGATAATCCCGCGCGAGGGCGAGCGGCTGATGTGGGGACTGTACGACTCGCCGTCGGGACATCGCACCGAATGGACGGAGTCGGAGGTCGTCGGGAAAGCGTCGATACACGGCGTCGACGGCGTCGAGATACGCGCGGTGCAGTACGACGCCGAAAACTACTACCGCACGGGCAGCATCGCTGAGTGCGAGCGGCGCTTCATCGCGCAGGTGACGGACACGCACTGCCGTTTCCTCGCCGAAAGCCACGTCGACGGCGGTGTGCGCCGCTGTTATACGTTCCTCGACGGCGACGATTCGGAGTTCATCAAAAACTGGGGCTTCGGACCCGATAACCGCGGATTTGAAACGCATCTGTCAGGGAAAGGACTTGTCACGCGCGACGGCGGCGCCGTCACATGTATCGGCGCGGGAGAGACGGTCGACATTGTCGGCAGATACAGCGTCGAAATAGCGGGAAAGGTGTACGACACCGTCTGCATGACGGACGTCGGATGTTTCAGCGACAGCGTCGTCAGCGAGCAGTTCATAGACAAAAACGGTAGGACGGTCTTGTGGCGGCGCTTCAACCGCGACGATTGGGCGTACAAGCGATACGGCAGGCGGTGGACGGAAATGCTGCCCGAAAACGAGCGGCTCACCGTGAACGGCGAGGTCTTCGTCCACTGGTACGACTGCATATCGGACTACATCCTCTGACGCGCGAAATTTTGTACACGCCATGTTGACACCGCTCTCGAAACGTGGTAAAATCAACATGATCGGTACGAAAAACGGTACCGTCAACGATAAAACATAACGGAGGAAGTTTGATATGAAAAAGTGGAGATGCACCGTTTGCGGCGAGATCGTGGAGTCCGACGTAAGACCGGACAAGTGCCCGCTGTGCAAGGCTCCCGGCGAGAAGTTCGTCGAGGTCGTCGAGGACGAGATGACATGGGCTGCCGAGCATGAGGTCGGCGTCGGCAAGAAGCCGGAGGTCCCTGAGGAGATAATCGAAGGTCTGCGCGCCAACTTCAACGGCGAATGCACCGAGGTCGGCATGTACCTCGCTATGGCGAGAGTCGCGCACAGAGAGGGCTATCCCGAGATCGGTCTTTACTGGGAAAAGGCCGCATACGAGGAAGCGGAGCACGCGGCGAAGTTCGCGGAGCTTCTCGGCGAGGTCGTGACCGACTCGACGAAGAGGAACCTCGAGATGAGAGTCGAGGCGGAGAACGGCGCGACTGCGGGCAAGTTCGAGCTTGCGAAGAAGGCAAAGCAGCTCAATCTCGACGCTATTCACGACACCGTGCATGAAATGGCTCGCGACGAGGCGCGACATGGAAAGGCATTTGAGGGGTTACTCAAGAGGTATTTCGGTTAAGAAAAAAGCCCGCAAAATCAACATATTGCGAATTTTTGAGGGGTTTGCCACAATAGGCAGACCCCTCGTTTTTCGTAAGTGGCTGTGTAATATACTGTGTACGATTTCTGAGCAGAGGGGAAAACTGTGTAAGCGAAACTGTGTAACAAAAAAAGAAGTCAGCGTGATTCAAATACGCTGGCTTCTTATTGAATGTGCTTTCGCAACGTTTCTTTGGTTGTCAGAAGAATATCTCGAATGATTTGCTTTTCTGTTATCGTACAATCCGATAAAATATCTGAAATATCCTTTTGGATATAAACATCTGCAATCGGCAAGCTGTCAGATATAAGCTGATCCAGAGATACGTTTAATTCGTTGGCAATCTTTATCAGAAGAGGAAGGCTCGGCTTGCTTGTTCCGCTTTCGGCATGGGCAATCGTGGAGGTGGCTACGTCGATTCTGCCCGCCAGTTGTTCCTGTGTCCAATGCGCCTTGTGTCTAAATCGCTTGATACGCTCCCCAAGACGCCCGTAATCAATCTCATTCGTCACGGCTGCCCTCCTTTCAAAAAAATCTCAAATTATTTTTCATACCCCCTATCATTCTACGTCATGATGTGCTATACTATAAATAGCACCTATATCATAATGTGCTTCAAAACGACAAATATGCGAAGAAAAATAAATTTTCCTGCAAAAGGAGAAAAGGAGAATTACTATGAACGAATTGTTACAAAAGTTAAAGGCGGCGGATCGTGTTTGCCAGAGCGCAAATGAACACTATGTCAAAGCCGACCAGATTGAAAGTTCGACTTCAAAATTAAGCGGCATGATAAAACCAGCCAAAATCATATGGATTATCATTGGATTCATTGTATCGTGGCCTGTTGGGGATATGTTGCCTGATAATGGTTTTATTCAAGTTGTCGGGTTTGTTGTAGTCGTGATACTTGCTATAATCTGTTATCGCAAGACAAAAGAAATCATTAATTCAAAAATAGCTAAGATACAGGAGCAGGCACAGGCAGAGCGCAATAAAGCACAACAGATTTTTGAAGATAATATCGCCACAATGGAGTTTTTGCCTTCTGATTACTGGTATCCACTGGCAACGGAATATTTGATAAAGGCAATTCAAATAGGGCGGGCAAGCACACTGCCTGAAGCCATTGATAAATTTGAGGAACAGCTTCACCGCTGGAAGATCGAAGAAGCCAACTCGCAAATGCTTGCCATGCAACAGCAGCAAACGGCATATCTTTCCAGCATTAAGACCAGCAGTAAAGTTTCGGCTGCCGCAAATGTGGCAAATGCGTTTATCAATTTGAGCAATAAAATGTAATCTACATGGAAATGGAGAATGGACATATGAAAAAAATCTTTGCGCTCCTTTTAGTGGCGCTTTTGTGCGTTAGCCTTCTTGCGGGCTGCGGCAAGAGCGAAGAAGAAAAGGAAAAGGATGCGCTTGAAAGCGCTCTTAAGGACGAAATGGGCGACGAGGCGTGGAACGCGCTTCAAAGCGAGATGAAGGCTGGAGCCGACCTCGACAAGGAGATAGCCGAAAAGGACAAGGCAAACGAAGATAAAACCGCGCAAAGAGAGGCGCTCAATGCCGCTTACGACGATGCATACAACGCGCTTTACAGTGCCGATTTTGCAAGCATTTCCGGCGATGAGATGCAGACGCTGATCGACAATTATCAAAAAGCGCATTATGAATTCGGATGCTTTGTGCTGGGGTCGGATGAGTACGACGACACGGTCTACAATGACAGTGTTTTCTACAACTGCAAGACTCAGATCACGGATGCGGAAGAAAAGATCCTGCTCGCCGCGCAAAAGCTGGCTGCCATCCCGGAAAATCACAGATTCCTCATAGATAATGACACCCGTGATTTTATATTCATCGTCGATACGGCTGACGCCGATAACGGTCAGGCGGAATATTCAAAGGGATATGTCGTTACCCCAGAATATGACCGTATCGATTATGATTTTACCGATTATAAAAATATGCTCACAATAATAGCTGTCGGGCCGAATACTTTGGAGTTTACAAATATCGACTCGGATTGGGTGACGTATCAAATCGATTTCACAAGCGGCTCCCCTGTATTTTGCGAGGAATTGATATATTCGGATTCCAGACCGTACAGTTCATATGAAAGTTATGAAATAAATACAATGATCAGAGACTTCGTAAACGATAACTGACGATAGACTTTGCCGTAAACAAAACGGGCGCCGGCAGGCGCCCGTTTTCGCTCACTTCGGAGCATTTATCCGTCTTTGTTTGTCACATCGTGATGGTCGCGAATCTGAGCGCGAACAGCGCGGCGATGACGGTTACGGGGATGTCGGATTTCTTATATTTGCCGGTGCAGAGCGTGATGATGACATACGCTATCGCGCCGATGCCGATACCGTTCGATATCGAATACGTGAGCGGCATCATGACGAGCGCGAGGAACGCGGGAACTGCGCTGCGCATATCGCTCATGTCGACGCTTGCGAAACCCTTGAGCATAAGGACGCCGACGTAGATGAGCGCCGGAGCCGTCGCGCACGACGGAACTATCGACGCTATCGGGCTGAGCACGAGGCAGCATGCGAAGCAGAGCGCGGTGACGACGGATGTGAGACCCGTGCGTCCGCCGGCTGCAACGCCGGACGCGGACTCGACGAACGTCGTGCATGTGGATGTGCCGAGAACGGCGCCGGAGACGGTGCCGATGGAGTCGCACATCATGCATTCGTTGACGTTGATCGGGTCGCCGTTCTTATCGAGCATATTCGCGGCGGATGCCGTGCCGTAGAGTGTGCCTATCGTATCGAACATGTCGACGAGGCAGAACGTGACGACGAGCATGATGGCGGAGAATATGCCGCCGATCTCGGGTCCGGTGAACGCGTCCTTCCATGCCTGCACGTGGAATACGCCCGTGATGCCTATCTCGCCGAAGTCGCGGAACGACTGACCTATCTGCTCAAAATCGTAGTTCGGAACGCTCCATGTGCAGAGGTAGTAGAGAACGGTGATTGAGAAGATACTGAGTATGACGGAGCCCTTTACCTTGAATTTCTCAAGTACGGCTATGATTATAAGTCCGAGCAGCGCGAGAAGCGCGGGGAGCGCGAGCTCGGCGAACTGACCGTTGTCGAGCGCGCCGTTGATGTCGACGAACTGTAAGAAGGTGTAGGGGTTATCCTGGAGAATGCCTGCGTTTTTGAAGCCGATGAACGCGATGAACAGTCCGATGCCGGCGGGTATCGCCTTTTTGAGACATTCGGGCAGCGCCTTGGCGATCTTTGAGCGCAGTCCCGATACGGACAGTATCAGGAATACGAGACCGGAAACAAGGATGATGACGAGTCCCGACTGATAGCCGCGGATGATGCCGTCACCCGAGTCGCCGTTTACGATATGCGGCAGGATGAACGACACGAAGAAGAAGGAGTTGAGTCCCATTCCGCACGCCTGAGCGAACGGCATCCTCGCGTAAAGCGCCATCAGCAGCGTGCCGACTACGGCGACGAGTATCGAGGCGACGTAAACGGCGTTCCATATCTGCTGGAACGCGGGGTCTGCGCCTTCCACGTTGTTGAAGCTCACGATCTGGTTCGGGTTCGTGACGACTATGTACGCCATCGCGAAGAAAGTCGTGAGACCTGCGATTATTTCGGTGCCGACATTTGAGCCGCGCTCCGAGATCTTGAAAAACTTGTCCACAGCTTTTCTCCTTTGTCTCCGCATTAAGCGGATTATTTTACGTGAATATTATACATTATTTGTGAAAAAAATGCAATAATAAATCTGCGAATATTGCGGAGTATTTGTCAAAAGCGGTCAAAAAGAGGGCGCGCGGGATTGAATTTTTCCGCGCGAGGCTGTATAATCTGTTTATACACATCACAACCGATACGCGCACGGGGGAAAACGCGATGCCG
>CANPXS010000054.1 GCA_947586625.1 uncultured Clostridia bacterium
GTGCGCGTCGCGATAACGGAGTTGCAGCCGTGCGCGATATTTGCGAACGGTCCGCCGTGTACGAACGCTGGCGTGCCCTCAAGCGTCTGCACGAGATTCGGCTTTAGCGCGTCGCGCAGAAGCGCCGTCATTGCGCCGACAGCATGCAGATCGCCAGCCGTGACGGGTTTGCCGTCGTACGTGTACGCGACTATCATTCGCGCAAGACGCGCTTTCAGGTCCGCAATCGACTCGGCAAGGCAGAACACCGCCATGACCTCCGTCGCGACAGTTATGTCGAAGCTGTCTTCACGCGGCGTGCCGTTCGACTTGCCGCCCATGCCGTCGACGAGGAAACGGAGCTGACGGTCGTTCATGTCAACGCAGCGGTGCAGCACTACGCGGCGCGGGTCGATGCCGAGCGAGTTGCCCTGCTGGATATGGTTGTCGAGCATCGCGGCGAGGAGATTGTTCGCCGCGCCTATCGCGTGGAAGTCGCCGGTGAAATGGAGGTTGATGTCCTCCATCGGCACGACCTGCGCATATCCGCCTCCCGCAGCGCCGCCCTTGACGCCGAACACGGGACCGAGCGACGGCTCGCGAAGCGCGACCGTCACGTCCTTGCCGATGCGGGAGAGACCGTCGGCGAGTCCTATCGTCGTCGTCGTCTTGCCCTCTCCTGCCGGCGTCGGCGTTATAGCCGTGACGAGTATGAGCTTGCCGTCGTGACGGTCAGTTTTCTCCATCAGCTCCGGCGATATTTTTGCCTTGTATCTGCCGTACTGCTCGATGTACTCGGGCGCTATATGCGCGCGCTCCGCGATCTCCGCGATAGGCTTAAGCTCGCATCTCTGCGCTATCTCTATGTCTGTTTTGTATGCCACGTCCGTTACCTCCGTTAACCTTTCCATTATATTGCTTTTGCGGCTATGCCGCATACGTATCTTTAATCGGCGGCGCCGTCACGACTCTGTGAGCGTGCCGTCTTCCCATTTCATATATTCGACGCCCTCGAGCGTTTTCCACACAAACATGCCGTCAGAAAGGAGCATATACCCGCGCTTTGAATCTCCCTTCGGTATCGACACCGATCCCGGGTTCATGTAAATGAAATCTCCGTGATCGACGCACTTCGGCACATGCGTGTGACCCGTCAGGAGAATGTCGCCGTTTTTGTGCGGCGGCGGCGAGTCCTCGCTCGCGTGATGACCGTGCGTCGCATATACGAGCCTGTCGCCCGCGAACAGCATGACAGCCTCCGCCGTTATCGGGAAATCGAGCACCATGCCGTCGACTTCGGAATCGCAGTTGCCGCGGACGCATACTATATCGTCCTTTATCCCGTTCAGCATCTCGATGACCTTCTTCGGGTCATAGCAGCGGCGCGGATTGCGCGGTCCGTGATATAGTATATCGCCGAGCAGAAGCAGCCTGTCCGCGTGTTCGCGCACGTATGCTTCGAGCAGCATCGCGCAGTATTTCGCCGAACCGTGTATGTCCGACGCTATCATCAAGGTCATATCGTTATCCCTCGGAGCCGTTTTCGTTTATATCTCTCACTATCTCATAATACCATATTCGGCCGATCTTATCAAGCACGTTATTTGCATATGTGCGCCAATAAAACGCACGCGAGCGCGCGTTTTTTCGGCTATTTTGCGCTGTCGCCGCGCAAAACGGTGAAATTACGGTGTAAATGAAGCGTTTATATCACAACAACAAATCAATAATTGTTTTTTTCAAATGCGTCTGCTATCATATACCCGTGAGCTCACGAAACCACTAAAATAAACTTTACGGAAAGAGGACATACAAAATGAATCTCAAAATAGGTGAAACCATAAAAAATCTCCGCGCGGAGCGCAGAGTGACGCAGGAACAGTTATCGTCGTTTCTCGGCGTGACGCCGCAGGCGATCTCCCGCTGGGAGGCCGGCAACGGATACCCCGACATCGAGACGCTGCCCTATATCGCCGAATACTTCGGCGTCAGCACCGACACGCTTTTGGGCGTCGAACACAGCGACCGTGCGCGCCGTCTGCGCGAGATATATCTCGAAATACAGCGCAGCAACGAGACGGACGGCGACGGTGCTGACTCGCTGAAGCGTGCGCGCGAGTATGCCGCCGAGTTTCCGTACGACGAGAGGGTACTCGACAATCTCGCTGACTGCCTTTCACATTCGATGTGGGACGATGAACCGAACATGAACGAGTTGACGGAAGCCGAGAGAATATTACAGACGCTTGCCGAGACGACGAAGGACAACGATTTCAGAAACGAAGTGCTTGATTCACTCACGGCGCTGTACGGCTACGGTTTCAAGGACAACTTCAAGGCACAGCGCACGCTTCTCCGCCTGCCGGTGATGAAAAACTGCCGCGAGAGGGTCGCGTCGGACTATGCGGTCAATAACTCCGACGACTACCCGGTTCAGGATTATATAGAAAAGCTGACAGACGGTCTTTGCTCCGAGCTTGAAAGGTACATCTTAAACAGGCTCCCCGGCGGTCCCGATTCGTGGGATAAAAAAATCGAAATGCTCAAGTTCATCATTTCGATTTACAAATTCGTCTTCGGTGATGAGCTCAATTTCTACAACTGCCGCGTCGCGGAGCTTTACCGCAACATCGCTTGTTACATGCTCTATGCGGAAAAGTACGATGAAGCGCTCGACGCGCTCGAGACGATGTGCGCTCACGTTGAGCGTGAATGCAGCGTCAAACCGGGCGACAAATTCAACTCTCCGTTCACGAATATGATGGCGTATCCCGAAGAGATCACGCCGTTCGGCGATTTCCACACAACCGTCGTCCACAACAACGCGTGGTATATCATCAACCGGAGACTTACGATCGACACATTCGACCCGATACGCGAAAACGACAAATTCAAAGCTGTAACCGAGCGGCTCGAAAAAATCGCCTTTTAATGAAAAGTTTTGAAAAAGGGGCGCGAGGGGAAAACTTTTAAAAAAGTTGTCCCCTCGCAAAATCGTCTGCTTCCCTCACGCCTGCATGCTGTTCGTCTTCATATAGTCGTAGATGAGCTTGCCGTGATGCTGTTCCGCCGACTGTATAGAGTTGAGCAGATTGCGGGCATTCTCGTCGTTGAACTCGAACACGCACGTATCGTAAAGATGCGACGCGTGCTTCTCCGCCGTCAGAAGGTCGGAGCAGAGATAGCAGTCGTTTTTCTTCTCCGGCGTTTCGGTTGTGTTGTACGTCGCACCGAACGTCGGGTTATACTGTCCCCCACCCTGTCCCGGCTGCGGCACGTTTCCGTTCTGCATGTCCGTTATCATCGTAAGGTGGCTCTGTTCCATCTTCGCGATCTCGGAAAACAGATTTTTGAGCTGCGCGTCCTTCGCGCAGTCGGAATGTTTCGTGTACTTTTCAACGCAGAGCTTTTCCTGCTCCGACAGGTCCTTCAAAAGTCCGATCTCTTTTTGCGTTAGCTGCATTTTGTTTTCTCCGTTATCATAAAATTACGCGCTGTCGCGTGACGGTAATATTCTGCGCAGAATTTTACATTTCTATTCACGCTCGGGACGCGGTATAATAAAAACGGATAACGAAACGGAGGAACAAAGCTGTGACAGACAAAGGGCACGATATAACGATAACGACCCGCGACAGAGTGCTGCGCGCATGGGAAAACTCGACGGAGCTTACGCGCGACTTTGAGATGTATTCAAAGCTGATACCCGACGAGCGCGAAAAGACGATGTTCGCCAATTTCGCTGTCGACGAGGGACTTCATGCGGCGAAGCTGCTCGGACTTCTGCGCGAATACGAAACAACAATGTAAATCAAAGGGAGGCTCCGCCTCCCTTTTCGTTTACATGCAATCGTCGCTCAGCAAGATGGTGCCGCAAAAGCGGTCGTTTTTATCTTTACATAAACGGCGGCGCACACAAATATACATGTACCATGAACACAAAAACAACGATATGTGATAATGACGCTTTGTCGCCGTTGCCCGACAACATTCGAGCGGACGTTATAAAAGCTGCCTCGGACGCGGGACTGCGCCTCGATGATGTGACCGACGTGCGCCTGCGCCGAGGCGGGAACTCGTATGTGAGCTGCGGCGAACGCTCGTATGCGCTGCCGCCTATAACGGACGCGCGTTTCGACGAGCTCATATTCACCCTGACGGGCGGGTCGCTGTACGCGCACGCAGACACTATACGCGAGGGCTACATAAACACGCGCGGAGTCCGATGCGGCGTATGCGGGCGCGCTGCGCTCGACGGCGGGCGCATACGCGAGGTGAGCGGTATCACGTCGGTGTCGATACGAATACGGCGCGACATTCCCGGCTGCGCCGATCGCGTACACGCGATACTGCGCCGCAGACTGACGGGTGTGCTCGTCTATTCCCCGCCCGGCGTCGGCAAGACGACGCTTCTGCGTGATCTTATTCGCTCGCTCTCACGCGAAAGCGTGCAGTTTTCCGTTGTCGATTGTCGGGGCGAGCTCGCGGACGCGTGCCGCGGCACGTCTGCGGACGTGCTGTCCGATTATCCCAAATCCGACGGCATACGCGCTGCCGTGCGCTCGCTGTCGCCGCAGCTCATCATATGCGACGAGCTGTCGGGGCGCGAGGACGCTGACGCCGCAATGTACGCGCACTCGTGCGGCGTGCCGATAGTCGCGACGTCGCACGCCGCGTCCGTCGACGAGCTGAAGCTGCGCGCGGAGATGGCGTCGCTTTGCGACGCACGCGTATTCACGCATCTCGTCGGGCTTTACCGCGAGGGTGGCGCCGTGCGTCACATCATAACAAAGACATGAATCCCGTATTTATCTGTAAGACCGTCGGCGCGCTTGCGATAGCGCTGTCCTGCGCGATGACGGCGCTCGACTACGCGCGATGTGTGCGCACATCGCTCGACGCCGCGCGCGACGCGGAGAGATTCGTGCGCTTCGTCGGCGACGCCGTCCGCTACCGTTCCGACGACATATCCGACATTATCGGCTCGTATGATACGGACTGCCGTGCGCTTCGTCCGCTGTGGAAAAAAGCATCCGAAACGACGCTGTCGGAGGTCGTACATGACTTTCCCTTTGACGAGGCGACACAGCGCATTATGACCGAGTTCTCATCAGAACTCGGGCGCGGCTACCGCGACTCGCAGATCGAGCTGTGTTCGCGCACCTCCGAGCGCCTCCGCGCTCATATCGACGAGCTTTCTTCGTCAAAGTCGGACAGGCTTCGCGTCGCGTGCGCCGTCGCCGTGTTTATTTCAATGTCGTTTATAATCCTTTTTCTGTGATATAGGGAGTCATAACCGTGTCGGACGTTACACTTTTACTTAAAATAGCCGGTATCGGCATGATAGCGGCGGTGATATGCCAAATACTCTCCAAATCCGGGCGCGACGAACAGGCGACGCTCGTTTCGGTCGCAGGCATCGTCATAGTCATTACGATGATAGCGGACCGACTCGGCGTGCTGTTCGATTCGCTGCGCTCGATATTCGGGCTATGATAAAGTATATAGGCATAGCCGTTCTGTGCGCGGTGGCGACGGCGCTTTTGCGCGAATCGAAAAGTCCTGTTCACGTCCTTTTGCCGACGGCAGGCACCGTATGCATACTCGTTTACGCGTTAGGTTCACTCGGACAGTCGGTAGAGTTGATGTCGTCGCTCGCCGACAATACGGCAGTATCGGAATATGTCGAGACGCTGGTACGCGCCGTCGGCATAGGATATGCAACTGAGCTTACCGCCGATGTGTGCCGCGGCTGCGGCGCGTCCGAACCTGCGTCGGCGATACTCTTATTCGGACGCGCCGAGCTCGCGGCGATGTGCTGTCCGCTGCTTTTGAAGCTCTTAAACTCCGCCGCCGCGCTGACAGTATAAAAAGCATGAAAATAAAAACGATGTTTATTTGTGTCTTCGCGACGCTTTTGCTGTGTGTCCGTGTCTGCGCGGCAGATGCAGATACAAACGATACAAACAGCGCCGCCGCATATAACGATATGTCGGACGTATACGACAACATGCGCCGCGGCATACCCGACGAGGTCGAGGAGCTTTTGCCCGACGACATCGCAGAAAATATCGGCTCGCTCGGATTTGATTTCATCTTCCGAAAAATCGTCGATATGCTGCGCGACGCATTCACTCCCGCGCGCGGGTTCCTGTCCGTGCTGCTCGGCACCGTTTTGATATCGTCGGCGCTGCGTGTATTTTCGCGCGACGTGTCCGACGGCAGACTCGCCGAATCGATGTCGCTCGTGACGTGCCTCTCGCTCGCCGTGTACGCGACGGGCGTGACCGAGCGCCTTGTCACGCGCATAAACGCGTTCACATGCGCGATATCGACGTTTTCGGGCGCGATGGTCCCTATGATGAGCGCAATGCTCGCGTCGTCAGGCAACGTCACAGGCGCCGCTGTGTCGTCATCGGGGCTACTGCTTTTCACGTCTGCCTTACAGTATCTGATGAGCTATGTCTTTGTGCCAGTGTTCAGACTGTCGCTCGCGCTCGCCGTTGTCGCATCCGTTACGTCGAGCGGCGGCGCTCACCGTCTGTGCGGCGCCGTCAAGCGCGCGTTCGTGTGGCTGACGGCAGGCGCGGCGACGATATTCACCGCCGTGCTGTCGTATCAGACGCAGCTCGCCGCTGCTGCTGACAGTGCGGCTGCGCGCGGGCTCAAATACACGATAGGCAGCGCCGTTCCGATTGTCGGCGGCGCGATAGGCGACGCGCTGCGCACCGCCGCAACGGGACTGTCAGTCATCAAAAGCGGAGCCGGCGCGCTCGGCATCGCAGTGCTGCTGCTTTTGACATGTCCGCTTCTTTTATCACTGTTTCTGACGTCGTTTTCGCTTAACATCGCGTCTGCGGTGTCGTCGATACTCGGATGCGACCGCGAATCAACGCTGCTCGGCGAGCTGCACGACGCCATAGGTTTTGCCGTCGCGATCGTCGCGCTGTCGTGCGTCGTATTCATAATCGCGCTCGCGCTGTTCATGAAAACAGCGCCCGCGATATCGTCATGAGCGCGTACATGACTGCCGTCATAGTCTGCGCGTCTGTGACGGCACTCGCCGGCATCATAATGCCGGGTGACGGCGCATCGTCAAAATACATAAAGTACATATCGGGGCTCGTCACGCTGTGCGTCATGGCGACGCCGTTTTTCGAGCTGTTTGACGGCGGCAAGATCGAGCTTCCCGATTTTTCGATTGAGACAAATCAATACGAGTTCGATATACGAGAAAGTGTCATCGAACGCGCGGAAGCGTCGCTTTCAGCGACAGTCACCGACGATATCGCCGCTGTATTTAATCTTGAGCGCAGCAGCGTCGACGCGTCCGTGACGCTTGACTCGAGCGACTTCGACGACGTAAAGATCGCCTCCGTCACGGTCACGCTGCGCGGCGGCGCCGTATGGACCGACGCCGAGTCGCTGACGGAATACATAAGCAGCTCCTACGACTGCGAGGTAAACATAAGTTATGAATGAAAACGGATTCTTTTCATATTTCAAAAACTCGCCGAAGAAGTGGCTCATGATAGGACTCGGCGTCGTCGGCGTGCTGCTGCTCGTACTTGGATCGCACACCGCTCCAAAGACGTCGGAAAGCGAATATGCCGACGCCGATATGACTGAATACGCGCGCTCACTCGAATCGCGCATAGTTGAACTGTGCGAGCAGGTAAAGGGCGTGTCCGACGTGTCGGTGCTTTTGACGCTCGACGGCGGCACCGAACGCGTTTACGCCGAGGACGGCGACGGCGGCGGCAGCCGCTATGTAATCGTAAGCGTCGGCGGCGAAGAAAGGACGGTGCTCGTTCGCGAGATATACGCGTCCGTGCGCGGTATCGCGGTCGTATGCCGCGGGGGCGGCGACGCTGCGACAAAGCGAACGCTGACGGAGCTTTTATCATGCGCGCTCGGCGTGCCCGTGTCAAAAATATCGGTCGCAGGCGCGGGAAAATAAAAAAAGGTGCATATGCGCGCCCGGCGCGTCATATACATGGAGCAAAGGATAAAACCACGGGAGGCACTCACATGAAAATAACGAAAAAAATCAAAGACATGAAGCTCGGCGAAAAATTCGCCGGAGTAAAGGAAAAGGCTGCGGGAGCGGCGCGTAAGATCGGCGCGAAAAATATGATAATCATCTGCGCCGTGCTCGTATGCGGCGTCGCGATCGGACTAAACTTTATCTTGTCCGGCGGTGGAAAAAACAATGACGGCGGTTACAAGATCGACCCTAATTATTATGCCGCGCTGCTCGAAGAGGACGGCACGGGAGAGGGCACGTCCGACGTCGACGCGTCGCCGGAGCCGGCGTCGCCCGTACGCGACGAATACTTCGACACGGCGGCATACAACCGCGACCGTGCGCGCGACGAGGCAATACAGGTACTGTCAACGGTAGTCGACAACGAGACCGCGCTCCAAGAGGTGCGCGATCAGGCGGGTGCAGACATAGCCGCGCTCGCGGCAAATATGTCTGCGGAGGCGAATATTGAGGAGCTCGTCAAAGCAAAGGGATTTGCCGACTGCGTAGCAATAATCAACGGCGAGAACGTCAGTGTGATAGTAAAGAGCGACGGGCTTTTGCCGAACGAGGTCGCGCAGATATCGGAGATAGTGTATCAGCAGTCGGGAATTCTGCCGTCGAATATGAGCATATTCGAAAAGTGATACATATTTGTATAGACAGTTGTATAACTTAGAATCACACAGGGATTTTATACGATTGCATAAGTAAAAAAGGGCGCTGCAGCGCCCTTTTCTATTTATGCTTGCGCGTAAATATAATAATCAGCGTTACGATGACGATTATCACGATCGCGGGTACAACAAATACGGCAATCTTCAAGACGTCTTCGAGCAGCATGTCGACAGGATCGACCACAACGTCGAGCATCGCACGTAAATAATTCATCAAAGAACCTCCTTTTTCAAAAAATCAGCGGTAAAACAAGACCTGCCGTATACGAAAATGTATTTGCGGTCAATGAAAATATGAATGGATACGTTATGCGTCTGCCGAATTTGGTATATATCAGACATTCGACAAAAACTGCAATTGCCTCAAGCGGCAGTTGCCAAACGAGAAAATGCACCGTCAGCACACGTTTCAGTACTATCGAAGCTAACACGACGGCGGGATTCATGATAACGTTCGCTTCGCAAACAAGTACTATATCTTCCATTTCCGTTTCGCCCCACGCGGCTGCGACTGCAAGCTCGAAAACGAGCGTCAAAAACAGCGACACGACGAGCGAAATGATCGGCATCATATCATTTGCGCTTTCCCGCGCCGTGCGACGTAAATTCGAGTCCAGCCGCCATGAATGCGAGCGATATCACCGCGACTGCGGCATTGCCGTATACGCCGAACGGCATTGTAACGCCGATAAACGCCGGTATGTAGCCTACGAACAGCGCGAGCGTGCAAAAACCGAACGCGAAGCCCTCGTGACCGCGGACGTTGTCCGCCGCCGCGCGCAGCGTAATCGGCATCGTCATGTTGAACAGCAGCAGTGCGAAAAGCGAAGCGTACATATTCGCGCTCCACAGCATTAAAACCGCCGCCAGCGTCAGCGTAAACGCCGACGTCGCTTTCATTCCAACACGGTCGGAGACGATACCTCCGAGCATCTTTCCAAATGCCGCCGCTGCCGCCGTCAGTACAGCCGCAGATGTTGCACCGACCGTCGACTTCCAGTCGAACACGAACGTCAACCCGCCGAACGAGCGCAGCGCGACGACGATGAAAAAGCATGCGCACGCGAGCGCTTTCCGTCCCGGATACGACACATTTATGCCGTGCGCAAACGGCGCCACCGACTCATATGTAACGGCGAACGGCTCGGTAAGAATTATAAGCAAAGCCGAAGCGACCATTATCACGGCGACGCCTGTCATGATCGTCATATCTGGGACATTATCCATGTCGGACACGATGCGCCCTATAACGAGTCCGACGGCACCGGGCGAGACGAACACGCCGAGCTGCGAGCATCCGCTGCCTGCGCGCATAGAGTACACGCCTCCGCCGACATGAAAGCACGCGTTGCCGATCCCGAGCATAGCCGCGAGCACGTACGGCGCAGGCGCCGCTATCATCGACAGCGCGACAGTGATGCATCCTGCTGCCGACAGCGGTCCCGTCTTCGTCATACCGTCGGCGAACGCCCCTATCGGCATCTGAAGCGCGAACGCGCAGAAATTGTATATAAACAGCGACATGGCGAAGTAATCGGTGCCGCGTGTGAAACGGAGCATCGCCGCGCAGCAGCACATATCGACGAGCAGATGTGTAAGTGCGTATACCGCGAGCATGGCTCCCTTGCCCGCCCTCGCGCCGCGGTAGTGTCTATTCGCCGTTCCTGCACGTGCCACTGTATCGCCGCCTTCCCTGTCGTTTTATTCTATTTTATCAGAGCGCGCACATGTTGTCAATCGCAGGCGGCGATGTACTTTTTGAATTTTTTTGAAAAAAGGGGTTTACAAATCGCAAACGATAGTGTATAATACATTCGTTCGCTGAATTCATATACTACGCGGGTATGGCGGAATTGGCAGACGCGCTAGATTCAGGTTCTAGTGAGGGCAACTTCATGAAGGTTCAAGTCCTTTTACCCGCATAAAAGCAGACGGCATCCGCCGTCTGTTTTTCTTTCGCCGCACCAGCAAACAACCGCGGGGACCCGTCGGGTCCCCGCTTTGTTTACCTCTTTTCCCTTCCCGACGAATCGCGCACGATAAGAAGCACGTCCGTATCGGTGCTGACGTACACATACTCCGTCTCACCGATAAGACCGTCGCGCGCGCCCGTCAGCTCATAGCGGCGCTTCATGCCAGAACGCAGCGGCATGCAGCCCTCGCCGACGCCGTCGTACGACGTAAGCTCGTATACGCCGTGACTGTCGCCCTCGCCGAACTCGACGCGGATTATGCCGACGCCGGGCGCGTACACATAGCTGTGCCTGCCGCCGCGATAACTCCATCCCGCCGGCAAATTGTCGGTGTCGATATCGAGCAGGACGCAGTCGTCAAACGTACCGGCTCTGACGCTGACCGTGCCCGCGTGCGACAGTCTGAACCGTGACGAATATGTCATATCGTAGACATAGTGCTGACAGCTCATGTCAGCGTTGAACGCCCACTCGTCGCTCCACAACGTGCCGAGACAGTCGGTGAGTATCCCGTATATGTCGTTGTTGGCGAGCAACTCGCTTTCGGTGTCTCCCCTCACATCCTTGCACTGCAGCGAGTACGGCCCGAATAAATTGTTTATTCTGCTGCCGTCGACGATGTTATACAGTTCGATGAACTCCCACATCCCGTGCTCCTTGCAGTCGGGCGTGAATTCGGGATCAGTGTCGCACATACGCTTCAGCACGCGCCCGAGCGTATCGCAGTACACGGTCTGCCACTCGGACCTCGCATGCTCGCGCAGCTCGGCGATCCGCTTTGACATATCGCGGATATGCCATACGCCGTGATCGTCTTCTTGCATGTACTCTTCATGGATCGTTGCCACCATTCCTTCAAAGTCGACGGTCTGTTCACCTTCGCGCAGCCATGACGTCTGATAAGCCGACACAAGCGCGTATTTGCCGTCGCAGTATGTGACCTCATAAACGCCGTTATGCGAATATATGATGGCGCTGTCGTTTTCGTACTCCCACTTATTGCCGCGGCATAACGGCAGAAGCCCTTTTCCGCCTGCGATATGATACGAAACGAGCGACTCCGAGTAAGTCGGTCTTGTTATGCTTTCGAACACGATGCGAACTATGCCGACGCCGTTCTTGCAGTATACGGTCGTTTTTCTTCCGTCATTTTTTTCGTCCGTGACCCAGACGTCGCAATTTTCAAACGTACCCGCCTTTGTTTCTACGACCGCGCCGCTTTCGGCATATGTGAGCGTTTTAGCCTCGTCGGAGCCTGTGTATACGTCGCCGACAGACGCGCCTTTGACGAAGTACCTGTTGTCGCAGAGTGATGAGTGGTAGAACGTCTCCGGAACCTGTATTTTAACCTTGTAGCCATATCCCGGCTGTGCGTAAAATCTCGGTTCGCCGTTTACAAATTTGATCACATCGCAGTCGCAGTTGTAGCCGAGTTCCCACTTGTTCGCCGCCTCTTCGTCGTAGATACGGTTCGCATTCAATGCCGCGAGCACGCACGCGTGATATTCGCTTTCTTCCGGTAGCACGTCCAGCACCGACCTCAGCGCAGCGTACCCGCTCTCTCTGTCGTTCTTTTTCACGAAATACTCATACGAGAGCCAGAAATACACATATCCGAGCGCAGATCTGAATCCGTTTTCCTTCAAAAACGGTATCTGCGTGTCACGCATATACGCGATCTTGTCGTCGCCGGAAAGTCTGTCGTGCTCCACAGCCATGACCGTCATCATCGCATCCTCGTTGTGTCCGCGCAGAGCCGCGTCGCGCAGACGTGCTAAATTTTCGTCGTTTTCCTCGCCGTTCACCCACCATCTGCCGACGACGAGAGTATCCGCGAGCGCGTGATACCTTTCCTTCGATTCCGGCAGTGCCTCGACAGCCGCGAGCACCTCGCGGTATACGTTTTCGATGCCGCGTTTGTTGTCCTTAAGACGCCAGTTATTCAGCTCCTCGACCTTCTTCATTACCTTTTCGACGAGCGTATCGTCGATCTTTTCATTCATTGCAGATAATTCTCCTCTCAATGTCCGCCTGCCCTCCGAGAGCTGCCATTTTACAGTTCCCTCCGGGTAATTCAGTTTTTCCGCTATTTTCGGTATCGTGAGCCCCTCGAAATAGTAGAGATATATGACAGTCTTTATCTTCTGCGGCAGTCTCTCAAGCTGTCTGCGAAGCTCGCCGTATTCCTCGGACTGCAAAACGGCTTCCTCGACGTTGTATGTCGATTCGAGCGTGAACGACACGTCCTCGATGTCTACGTACTGCTTCGCCCGTGTCATCATGTTCACGGCGCGGTTGCGCGCGATACGGCTCACCCACTGACCGAATTTCGACGGGTCCGACAGCTTGTCGAGCTTCATCCACGCCGCGACAAACGCGTCCTGCGCCGCATCCTCCGCCATGAAATCCCTGCGCGTCACAGCCTTCGCCGATGCAAGCACACGCTTCTGATGGCGCAGCACGAGCGCCTCGTATGCTCTCTCATCGCCCGTCAGCGTGAGCGCAACAAGTATTTCGTCGCTTTCGTCATTGTATTTGACCATTTTCTGCTCCTTTGGAATACGTTTTTTGCAGCTGCACTATATAGACACACCGAAAATATAAACGGTTGGAATTTTTGAGATTTTTTTGAAAAAATCTTGCCCCGCATTTTGCCCAAAACATCAGCGAAGCTGCCGTCTCGGCAGAGACGGGCGGAGACGGAGTCGAGCACCGAAGCGTGCGTACAGGTGAAAAATCACCGCAAATGCGAACGATACGGCAAATAAAACCGGTCAGTGAAAAGTTTTGAAGGGGTCTTAGGGGAAACTTTTTCAAAAGTTTCCCCTGAAAAAATCCATTTCTAAAAATCAGTCTTGACAGTTTATAAAATATGTATTAAAATTATTATATCATAATTTTATAAAAAAGGAATACATAGATATGGTAAAAGCGGAACTTCACGGCATAAAGCGCGCGGGAGCGCTCGGCATATTCAAGGCGATAGCAGACGGCGGACGCGTGTGCCGTGCCGACGTCGCCAAATCGACGGGACTGTCGCTCATGACAGTCGGTAAGGTCGTCGACGCCCTTTTAGACACAGACGTGCTGACGCAGGAAAAGGACACGCGCCATGCGGCGGGACGACGCGCCGGCGTCGTGTCGCTCAACCGCGACTATTACGCCGTCGTGCTCGACCTGTCCGAGCGCGCATTCCGCATGAACATCGTCGACGTGTCGCTCACCCACACCGACTCGTTCACGCACAATTATTCCGATGAATTCACATACCGCGACAATCTGCTTCTGTTCCTCAAAAACGCCGCAACAGCCATATCCGACCGCGCCGACGCGGATAAGTTGATCGGCGTCGGCATATGCGTTCCGGGCATATACATGCGCGACCGCGACGTCGTCATAAGCGATAAGATACCCGATATGGACACGGTGCGTCTTTGCGAAACGGCCGAAGAAGTGCTCGGCAGACCCGTGTCCGTCGTGATGAAAAGCGTCGAGGCGGCCGCTCTGTCGAACGTGCGCAGCATGGACGGATGCGGACACCGCACCGTCATCTACATGTTCATGGGCGAAACTATAGACGGCGCCGTCTACAACCGCGACCAAGTAGTCAAAGGCGCGCACGGCTTCGAGTGCGACTTCGGGCGCATGGTGCTGCGTCACGGCGAGCTTTTGGAATCACGCATCGCACGCTGCCGCTCCGACGCCGAAATATGCAGCGAGCTGTCGTCGGCGATATACAATATCATCACGATAATCGACCCAGACGCGTTCATCATCGAAAGCGACAGACTACGCGAACCCGACATGCTTATATCGGAGATAAAATCGTCGCTCGCCAAAGAGTTCCACCTGCCGCATGAGCGTATGCCCGAATTCATCGCGGGCTCGTCAAGTCTGCGTCACAGCGCGCGCGGCGTCGCGATGTCGCTGCGCGAATCGTGGATGGAGAGTATTATATAAACCATATCGCCCGTTTCCGACGGCTTGAAGATATCAGCCGTATCGGAAACGGGCGCCTGTTTTTTATGTTCATGTGCGAGCGTTTGCCATTATATCCGTTGCTGCACAACGTTTTTTCATCGAACCGCAGACAACCGTCGGTTGAACAGTAAACAACTAATTGATAATTGAATACTTCGTCAGCGTCTTGTATAATGAAACAGCACCGGTGCAAAGAACGAATGTGAGGTATTGACATGAAAATTACAATAGGTGAAAAAATCAAAGAGCTTCGGCTGCGTGACGCGAGGAAACAAGACGATTTGGCAACTGCGGTCGGCGTCACCGCTCAAGCCGTTTCCCGTTGGGAGGCCGGCGGCAGTTACCCGGATTTAGAACTCGTTCCGAGCATCGCAAATTATTTCGGCGTGTCCATTGACGAGTTGTTCGGGTATGAAAACGACCGCGAGAAAAAGATCGACGCCATTATTAAAAAAATCGACGCGTTTCACATAAAAGGACGCGGCGACGACAACTGGGTGGACGAGTGTCTGTCTATTTTACGTGATGGTCTTGCCGAATTCCCGCAAAATGAACGGCTTATGATCACACTTGCAGATACGCTTTCCGAGGCAGGCTGGAGACGTCATCATGAATGGCTGTATTACGACGACGAGGGCTATATCAGGCACGACTATGATGTTCACAGGCAAAACCCGTATTGGGATGAAGCGATCAAGCTCTGCGAAACATTGGCAGATTCTGCACATGATTATAAAATCGTCACAAAAGCGATCTCCATATTGGTGCTTCTCTATCGAAACATCGGGGAAAACGAAAAGGCGATCGCTTGTGCCGAACGGATGCCCGAACTGCGCAAAAGCCGTGAAGTTCTGCTTGCGGGAGCGGAGGACGGAAAAGAAGAGGCGAAATACGTCGGCGAACTGCTTCTTAAAATGGCGGATATCTTTTCCGAGCAGATCGTATACGGACTTATCGCCAACAAAAATCACTTTACGAGCGATTTGCCTGTTCAAAAAGTGAGGGGCATCATTAGTCTGTGGAATCTTCTCTGTGACGACGGAAACTTCGGCGCATATCACGGTACACTCATCAAGCTCTATCTGTATTTATCGCGGCTCGAATGGGAGCGCGGACTGCACGACGACGCTTTTGTCTCTTTGGACGAAGCTCTCCGTCATTCAAGGGCTCTCGAATCGCTCTGCGACGGGAAGGAACACGCTTACACAGCGCCTCTTTTGTCCCGCGTAACATACAAAACAGAATTATGCGGCGGGATCGCGAAAACACTGCCGGACGATTGGCCGTTCTGGTGCAACCCGGATTATGAGCAGGTAGAAAAGGAAATAAAGGCGGATCCACGCTGGGAAAAATGGGTAGAACAATGTCAAGCAGAATGACATATCGGCTCATATAATACCATCACGCGAGGTGGACCTTTTGAAAAGGTCCCCCTCGCGTTCTCATCACAAACCGTGACTACCTGTATATGTCGTAGTACGAGCTCTCAAGTCCGAGAAAATCTACTATCGCGTTGTATTCGCGCGCCAGTTTATCGCGGTCGACTCGTCCGCTCTTTTTTATCGCGCGTATCATCACGTTTTTCGGCGTTTCGTCGGGGTCGATGAGTTCGACCGTGCCGACGCGGTAGCCCTCGACCTCGAGCATCTTCACGCGCAAACCGTCTGTGACGGCGTCCGTCAGCTTCTGCGAAAGCATTGAATGTGACGTGATGAACGACAGCGGCGGCGACTTTATCTTGCCGTACAGCTCATGATGGCAGCACGGCGTCGACAGTATCACCTTTGCGCCGAGCTTCACCGCGCGGCGCAGCACAATGTCTGTCGCGATATCGCACGCGTGAAGCGACACGACGAGGTCGACGCGTCCGCCAAAGCGTTCGTATACGACGTCGTCGGAGACATCGCCCGCGACAAAGTGCAGTCCGTCCTCGCCGACCTCGCGCGCCACCGACTCGCAGTATTCTATCACGTCTGTTTTCCTGTCTACGCCGAGCATGTCGACTTCCCTGCCGCGTATGCGCGTCAGGTATTCATAGACGGCGAACGAAAGATAGCTCTTGCCGCAGCAGAGGTCGCACACGTTTAGCTTGCCGTCCTTCGGCAGGTCGTCGTATACGTCGTCGAGCAGTTCCGTGAAGCGGTTTATCTGACGGAACATAGATTGACGCTTGTCGTGAACACGCCCGTTTTTGTCGCTTATCCCAAGCGCCGAGAGCCATCTTTCGCTCCCCGTCCACATATAGCGCTTCTTATCGTCCGCACCGACACGGACATCGCGGGAGCCGCTCTCGTCGGCTGACCCGACATCACTTTCGACCGCATGTTCTCCGACGAGCGTGCTCTTGCCTTTTTTTGATACCATATACTGCGCCTCGGCGCCGCCGACGGTCAGATTACCCTGCTTATACCCCGCCGCAAGCTCCACGAATAATTCATACGAGCCTACCGCCGCACGGTTTTTTCGTATCACCTTGCCGTCGACCCTCGACGTCTCGCACCGCAGCATGAGCTCGCCTTTATCGGAATAGAGCGTGACGACAGTTTTGACGTCGCCGTCACTTTGCACAGGACGCGAAAACGTCACGCGCGACATAACACCGGCATTTGCTGCCCGCGACGCAAGCAGCGCGAACCGTTCGAGCGCGGTCAGCTCTTTTTCGGACACAGTTTGATTCAAGTTTTGTCCTTCTCTTTCTCTTTGTCTTTACCGTCAGACTTCTCTTTCTTTTTGCCGAACAGCTTCGCGAAATCGATTTTCGATTCCGTGCGGTTCAACAGACGCTTCATATTGGGATAGTGACGCCACAAAACGAGCACCGCCGTGACGACGGCAAACGCCGTCGAACCCGGCCATATGCGGCTCGGTATGTACGGCAGCATCCACGAGTG
>CANPXS010000055.1 GCA_947586625.1 uncultured Clostridia bacterium
AAGCAAGTCAGGGTCGAGGAAGGCATACTCGAGGGCTATTTCGGTTACGACCCGCGCATCACGGTGTTCAAGGGCGTGCCGTATGCCGCAGCGCCCGTAGGCGATCTGCGCTGGCGCTTGCCGCAGCCGATGACGCACTGGGACGGCGTCCGTCCCGCGCTCAAATACGGTCCCATCTCGATGCAGTGGACGCCGGGCGCCGATCCGAACGACTTTTGGTCGCGCGAGCTCCACCCGTCGGGACCCGAATACGACATGAGCGAGGACTGCCTGTACGTCAACATATTTACCCCCGCGAAAAGCGAGGACGAGCGCCTGCCCGTCCTGTTCTACATCCACGGCGGCGGATATCAGGGCGGATACCCGTACGAGGTTGAGTTCGACTGGGAGCATGTGGCACGGCGCGGCATCGTCGTCGTGGCGGTCACATACCGCCTCGGCGTGTTCGGATTTATGGCGCATCCCGAGCTGTCGGCGGAGTCGCCGGATGCACCGAAGGGCAACTACGGCATCGAGGATCAGATCGCGGCGCTTTCATGGACGAAGCGCAACATCGCCGCATTCGGCGGCGACCCCGACAAGATAACGATAGCGGGCCAGTCGGCGGGCGCGGGCAGCGTTCAGTGCATACTGACGTCGCCGAAGTCGGAGGGACTCGTCGCGGGCGCGATAATACAGAGCGCGGTCAGCGCCAACTTCGCCGACATGGGACCGTCGTTTTTGCGCGCGGGGTCACTCGAGCGTGCGGAACACGCCGGCGTCGACTTCTTTGAAAAAGCCGGCATAAAGTCGCTATCGGACGCGCGCGCGATCCCTGCCGATGAGCTTTTCCGCAAATCATGCGAGGCGCACACGTTCTTCGCCCCCGTCGTCGACGGAGTACTTCTCATGCGCGATGCGTTCGACGCCTACGTCCACGATGAGCATCACCGCGTCCCGGTTTTGACCGGCTACAACAGAGGCGAGACGCGCGCCTTCATGCGCCGCGACGGACTGCCACGCACGGTGAAGCAGTTCGACGAGTTCGCCGCACGCTACGGCGAGCACGCGGACGAGTTCCGCGCTCTTTGCGGCGTTAAGAGCGACAGCGATGTCGAAGCACTGTTCTCCTCCGACGCGTTCACGGGCATGATAGCGGGCGCGTACCTGTTCGGCACCGTACAGGCGCGCGAGGGACGCACGACGTATCTCTACGAGTTCGACCCCGACATCCCCGACGACAAGTCGCCAAACGTAGGCTCGTTCCACGGCGCGGAGCTGTGGTTCGCATACGATTCTCTCGCGCGCAGCTGGCGACCGTTCCGCGGGCAGCACTACGACCTCGCGCGCAAGGTCGCCTCGTACTGGGCAAATTTCGTAAAGACCGGCGACCCGAACGGCGCCGACAACTTCGGCGACGCGCTGCCCGAATGGCGTCCGTTCACCGTGGACGACGGTTTCATGCTCGGGATCGGCAACGAGATCGGCGAGCGCACGCCGGGACTCGATGCAGTGACAAAGTTCCGCATCGACCATACGCTCGGCACGCTGTAAATGAGGTGCGCAAAGCACAAAGTCAAGACCACCGGCTGTGCCGGTGGTCTTTTTAACAGAAAACTCAGCTGTCAAAGGCACTGACGGCTGAGAAATAAGACGCGCTTTGATCTCTTTTGTGCCCGTGAGGTCGACGCCGTTAAGATGCTTTTTTATTGTCGAATGTGTCGACTACGCAAATTTAATCACTTTTTACTATAATAGGCAAATACGATCCGTATGATTTAATATGTCGGCAAAAATCAACATTTTGTATTGTATAATGCGGAGCTTTGCTGTATAATAAAAATATAAGCTCGAAACGACTTTACAGAATGATGACAACATCTGCAAAATGAGACGCCGACAATGAAAATAGGTTATAGAGGTCAATTCTTCCGGGGAAGGAAAAATTCCATGGCAGGAAAAGGAGATCGCCAAAGACGCTTTTTCGTATTGCATAGATCTGAAAAAGATCGTTATCCCGAAAAGAGTGACCAAGATAGGAGATAGCGCGTTTATTGACTGCATACATCTTAAAGAAGTCGTGATCCCGAACAGCGTGACAAAAATAGGAGACAAAGCGTTTAAAAACTGCAAATCACTCGAATGCATCAATATCCCCGACAGCGTGACCGAGATCGGAGCATACGCGTTTGAGGGCTGCACATCGCTTAAAAACGTCAACATTCCCGAAAGTGTGACAAAAATCGGGACGTACGCGTTTAAGGACTGCTGGGCGCTTGGTGAAGTTATAATTTCGGATAAGGCGCTGCGTTCAATCGGCGCGAGCGCATACAAAGAAGGCTGCCTTGCGAAAGCGGTGCTTGCCGACGGGACAACTAAAATATGCGGCCTGGCGTTTCCTCGACCGAGGCAACGGGATATATCAACTATCCGCCGAATACACGATCCGCTTCAAACCCGAAAAACTGAAAGAAGCGATCCGAAAAGGCGTGATAAAGATAGAACAGTAAAAAAGCAATGTGCGCACGACACATCGGACATTTAACCGTGCTCTCGGAGCAGTCATTGTATCCGAAGTTAATGATTTTTTCGTTTCGACAACCCGGACAAGCTGCTCGCTTTCGTGAAGAACCCCTTTTCTCGCAGAGAAAAGGGGTTCCCCACACCCTTCCCCAAAAGAGGCGGACCGGGTGCGTATCGGTTATTTCTACGGTTATTATTTGCGAAAGTCCATCCCCAAAAGAGCGTTTATCTGCTCTTGGAGATGAGGCTTTGCTTTATGACCCAAAGCTTTTGAGATAAGTCGACGTAGTAGTTGTGCGGGTTGTCAAATCTTATTGTGTAATTCTCCTTTTTCCGCGTGTATGTATATACTGCATCTTTTCTAGCCCGCTTTTGTGAAGAACCCCTTTTCTCGCAGAGAAAAGGGGTTCCCCACACCCTTCCCCAAAAGAGCGCTTATCTGCTCTTGGAGATGAGACTTTGCTTTATGTCCCACAGCATTTGCGACAGGTCGACATAATAATTATGAGGATTATCAAATCTGCGGACTTCGTCCCACATAGTTGCGACCTCGGAGGCGCAGTAGGTGCGGACGTCGTCGAGCTTCGGGACGTCGTACACGAGCTCGCCGTTTTTGAAAATATCGACGAGCAGCGGACGGACGGTGACGTTTTCGAGCGTCTTGCGCTTCCACGTATAATCGGGGTCGAATATTTCGATAGGCGCGTTTTCGTCGATCTTTTCGTCGTAAACGGTGATAAGGTCGGCCTCCGCCTTGCCCGTTTCGTTCGAATAGAGCCTGTACACGCGCTTGAAGTGCGGATTCGTTATTTTGGTGACGTTCTCGCTTATCTTTATTTTCGGCACGACTTCGCCGTCTTTTTCGACTGCCGCGAGCTTATACACGCCGCCGAACACGGGCGACGACGTCGATGTGATGAGGCGTTCGCCAACGCCGAATGCGTCCACCTTCGCGCCCTGGCGTATCATATCGCGTATCAGATATTCGTCGAGCGAATTTGACACCACGATCTTGCAGTAATCGAAGCCGGCGTCGTCCAGCATCTTGCGCGCGCGCTTGGAGAGGTACGTTATATCGCCCGAGTCGAGGCGTATCGCGCACTTCTTTATCCCCTTCGGGACGAGCACGTCGCGGAACGCGCGTATCGCGTTCGGTATGCCGCTTTTGAGGACGTTATACGTGTCGACGAGCAGCGTCGCGGAGTCGGGATATATCTCGCAGTACGTGCGGAACGCCTCGTATTCGCTGTCGAACATCTGCACCCACGAGTGCGCCATCGTGCCTGTCGCAGGCACGCCGTACATTTCGTCCGTTATCGTGCACGCGGTTGCGGCGACGCCTCCTATGTAAGCGGCTCTCGCGCCGAGTATCGCCGCGTCGGCGCTGTGAGCGCGGCGCGAGCCGAACTCGGAGATCGAACGTCCCTCGGCGGCTCTGACTATTCTGTTCGCCTTTGTCGCGATGAGCGACTGATGGTTGAACATCAGGAGCATGAACGTCTCGATGAACTGCGCCTCGACGGCGGGCGCGCGGACGGTTATGACGGGCTCGTTCGGGAAAATTACGGTCCCCTCGGGCACCGCCCACATATCGCCGGTGAATTTGAATCCGCGCAGATAGGACAGGAATTCCTCGTCGAATATGCCCTTTGAGCGCAGATATTCGATGTCCTCGTCGTCGAATCTGAGGTCGCGAATATAGTCTATTATCTGCTCAAGACCCGCCGCTATCGCGTAACCGCCGCCGTCCGGCACGCTGCGGAAGAAAATGTCGAAGTATGATATTTCGTCGCCGCGTCCGCACTTGTAGTAGCCGTTCGCCATCGTCAGCTCGTAAAAATCGCAGAGCATCGTCAGATTGCGTTTGTTTTCCATAATATTTGTTCCCGTTTTGTGTTTTTCATTTTTTAATATTATAGAGCGTTTATATTTATTTTACAATGGCAATACATACAAAATAGGCGCGATTTTTCAAAAAATCTTTGAAAAAAGCGCATCTCACGCTGTCGCACCCGCGCGCAAAATTTCCGAAAAGAAATTCCTATTTACCTATTGACAAGGTAGGCGATGCATGATATAATCTATGCCAACCGAAACGGTAGGCATTATAAAACAATGCTTTATCCAAACAAAAAGGTAAAACATGAACAAAAGCATCAACTACATCAACTACATCAACTACTTTGAAAAGCTCGTAAGAGAAAACTTTCGCAACGGACGAATGTGATCTGACTGCAACCACAACACGCACAAAACCACATTAACAAACGAAAGGAAACGAAAACAATGTCAGAATATAAATTTGAAACGCTCCAGCTCCATGTAGGACAGGAGACCCCGGACCCCGCGACCGACTCGAGAGCAGTCCCGATATACGCGACCACATCATACGTGTTCCGCAACTGCGAGCACGCGGCGGCGCGGTTCGGTCTGACCGACGCCGGCAACATATACGGACGCCTCACAAATTCGACGCAGGACGTGCTCGAAAAGCGCGTCGCCGCACTCGAGGGCGGCGTCGGCGCGCTGGCGCTCGCATCGGGTGCCGCCGCGATAACGTATACGCTCGAGGCGTTAGGTCAGAACGGCGGTCACTTCGTCGCGCAGAAGACCATATACGGCGGCAGCTACAATCTGCTCGCACATACGCTTCCCGGTTTCGGCATCACGGCGACGTTCGTAAATATCCACGATCTTGATGAAGTCGAGGCGGCGATACGGGAAAACACTCGCGCCATCTATATCGAAACGCTCGGCAACCCGAACAGCGACATACCCGATATTGACGCGCTCGCCGACCTCGCGCATAAATACGGCGTCCCACTCGTCGTCGACAACACGTTCGGCACACCGTACCTTATCCGTCCTATCGAGCACGGCGCCGACATCGTCGTTCACTCCGCGACAAAATTCCTCGGCGGTCACGGTACGACGCTCGGCGGCATCATCGTCGACTCTGGCAGGTTCGACTGGAAAAAGAGCGGCAAATACCCCGCCGTCGCGGACCCGAACCCGAGCTATCACGGCGTATCGTTCGTCGACGCCGCTGGTCCCGCCGCGTTCGTTACATATATCCGCGCCGTGCTTCTGCGCGACACGGGCGCGACGATTTCGCCGTTTGCGGCATTCCTGCTCCTTCAGGGGATCGAGACGCTCTCGCTCCGCATCGAGCGCCATGTCGAAAACACGAAGAAGGTCGTGGACTTCCTCGTTCGTCACCCGCAGGTGGAGGCGGTGAACCATCCGTCGCTGCACGATCACCCCGACCACGCTCTCTACGAGAAGTATTTCCCGAACGGCGGCGGCTCGATATTTACATTTGAGATAAAGGGCGGCGTGAAGGAGGCGCACACGTTTATCGACAACCTCAAGATATTCTCGCTTCTCGCAAACGTCGCCGACGTAAAAAGCCTCGTCATACATCCGGCGACGACGACGCACAGCCAGCTGAGCGAGGAGGAGCTCGCCGACCAAGGCATAAAGCCGAACACGATACGTCTCTCTATCGGCACGGAGCATATAGACGATATCCTCCGCGACCTGCAAAACGGATTTGACGCCGTATCGGAAAAGGCGTCAAAGTAAGCGCCGCGAGCCGGTGCAATCGAAAATTATTTGTGCATATCGCGCATACGGTGTAAGCATGATTTTCTTGCATATCGCCGATTGATTTTCGCGTCCGCGTCGAATATAATATGGAATAAGCAAAATATCGAAGTACAGCGTGTGGCCTCCCGGCGTAAATCCGGCTCGGGACCGCACGCTGTACTGTTTTTTTGAAAGGATCTGACCTCTATGGAAAACATCGAAGAACAAAACGCAACCGCCGCCGACATCTCGCTCGGGGAGGCGAGCGTCGGCGGACTCATGCGCAAATACGCGATACCGTGCATTATCTCGCTTCTTGTCGGCGCGCTCTACAACATCGTCGACCAGATTTTTATCGCCAACGCCTCCTATCTCGGCTCGTACGGCAACGCGGCGAACACTGTCGTGTTCCCGCTGACCGTCATCGCGCTTGCGATAGCGGTCATGATAGGCGACGGCTGCTGCGCGTTCGTCAGTCTCTGCCTCGGGAGGAAACAGCCCGAAAACGCAAAAAAGAGCGTAGGCAATTCTGTCGTAATGGTCATTGTATGCGGCGTCGTGCTTTCCCTACTCTATCTCATTTTCGACGACAGCATCATCGCCATGTTCGGCGGCACCGTGAACGAGGAGACGTTCTTCCACTCGAAGGAGTACTTCTTTTATATCACGCTCGGCATACCGTTTTACATGTTCGGTCAGGCGCTCAATCCCATAATACGCGCCGACGGAAGTCCGCGCTTCGCGATGGCGTCGACGCTCGCGGGCGCCGTCGTCAACATCATCCTCGACCCGGTCTTCATCTTCGCGTTTAGATGGGGAATGATGGGAGCCGCCGTCGCGACAGTCCTCGGGCAGATTTTGACGGCCGCGCTCGCGATACTCTACATCGCGCGCATGAAGCTGATAAAGCCGTCGAGGTCGGACTTTAAGCCAAGCGCCGTGATATGCAAAAACACGCTCGCGCTCGGCGTGACGAGCTTTCTTTCGCAAATATCCCTCGTCGCCGCGATGGCGGCTATCAACAACATGATACGCAAATACGGCGCGCTCGACGCGATATTCGGGCAGGAGCAGTACGCGCAGATACCGATGGCGGTCGTCGGCATCGTCATGAAATTCTTCCAGATCGTCATCTCCGTCGTCGTCGGCATGGCGGCGGGCTGCATCCCGATCGTCGGCTTCAACATGGGCGCAGGTAAAAGATCGCGCGTGCGGCAGCTGTTTACGTATCTGCTCGCCGCAGAAGCTGCGGTCGGCGCAGCCGCGCTCGTTGTCGTCGAGCTTTTCCCGCGTCAGCTCATCGGCATATTCGGCGCGTCGAACGAAAGCGCATACTATACCGATTTCGCCGTCAGATCGTTCCGCGTGTATCTTTGCATGATAGTGTTCGCGTGCGTGAACAAAGCGTGCTTTATCTTTTTGCAGGCGATGGGGAAGGCGGTCTCATCAACAGTTCTTTCAATGATACGCGAATTCGTCTTCGGCGTCGGGCTCGCCCTTCTTCTGCCCGTCTTTTTCGGACTCGACGGCGTCCTTTACTCGATGCCGCTCGCAGATATACTCACATTCGTCGTCGCCGTCTGCCTGATAGTAAAAACGTACCGTGAGCTGCACGACATGCCGCCGCGTGTCGCCGACGCCGCCCGCGCCGAAGCATAGCGAACGTGTCGCCGTCAAAGTGACGGCAACGCCACACTTTTCGCGAAGCGAAAAGTGTAAGACGGCTTCGAGTGCAGCGAGAAGACGTTACACACACATTTCCGCGAAGCGAAACCGCCGCAGTCCAAATGATGGCAACGAGCCGTCAGGCTTCCCAACCTCACCTACGCGCACTACGCTCGTGCGCTGACGGCGCAATACGGCGGGACGCAGACACGACGTCTCGTCGGCGCTATCGCGCCGTCGCGAGGGAGCTGTTCGCAGGCTCCCCCGCCCAACCTGCGAACACGCTATCCGTCTTATCCCCTCATCTGCCTATATTATACCACATTTTTCGTGATTTGTCAAGTATTTTTCACAAATTAGTGTGAAAATTTTGCTTTTCGCGTAATCGCTCAACCGTTGCCATCACTGGTTTCTCCCGCACTTTTCGCGAAGCGAAAACGTGCCGCAGGTCGTAGCGTTAGCTGCGAACTGCCGCTCACCGCGGATGTTCGTGCAGTCTGTCCCCGTTGGCAGCTACCTTTGACTACCTGACGTGGTGACGTCTTTCACACCAACAAATTGGTTTTTGACAAGGGGGACTTTCTCGCAAGAAAGTCCCCCTTGTCGAACCCGAAAGAGGCTCCCGTGTGTTCGTCGATGTGATTGAATCGGCGGCAAAACTCGCTTAGGGCGCAGACCGCGTCACTGCCTCGGCATAACAGCTCCCTCGCGACGGGGCGACTGCGCCGTCATAGCGTCGTGTCTGCGTCGGACGCTGGACGCGCCGTCAACGCACGAGCGTTGTGCGCGAATTTGACGCTTGGAAGCCTCCGGCTCGTTGCCGTCACTTGGACGGCGGCGGTTTTCGCTTCGCGAAAAGCATAAATTTTTCTCCGCGCACATTTACGCTGTTGCATTCGACCGCGATATCGTGTATAATATGTGCGCCGATCGGTCTAAAACCGATTTTTCTTTATTTTCGCAATTTCGGAGTCAATATGATTTTACAAAAATTCGTCGGCGACAAAGCCTTTTACCGCCGGCTGTTCGCCGTCATGACGCCAATCCTCGTGCAAAACGTCATAACTAATTTCGTCAGCCTGCTCGACAATGTTATGGTCGGTCAGGTCGGAACGGAGCCGATGTCGGGCGTCGCCATCGTGAATCAGCTTTTGTTCGTCTTCAATCTGTGCATATTCGGCGGACTCGCCGGCGCGGGCATATTCACGGCGCAGTTTTACGGCAAGGGCGACAGCGACGGCATCCGCGACACGTTCCGCGTCAAGCTCTACATAGCCGCCGCGTCTATGGCGATATTCGCAACGATTTTCGCGCTTTTCGGCAGCGACCTCATCTCGCTGTTCCTTCATGAAGGCGAAGAAAACCTCGACCTCGCCGCGACGCTCGGTTACGGCGCCGACTATCTCGGCGTGATGATGTGGGAGCTGTTGCCGTTCGCGCTGTCGCAGGTATACGCGAGCACGCTGCGCGAGGTCGGCGAAACGATGCTGCCGATGAAGGCGGGCATCGCCGCCGTCGTCGTCAATCTCGTGTTCAACTACATATTTATCTTCGGCGTCGAGCCGCTCCATATCCCCGCGATGGGCGTCGTCGGCGCAGCTGTCGCGACCGTCATCGCGCGATACACGGAGTGTGCCATCGTTTCGCTGTGGACGCACATACACCGCGACCGCAATCCCTATATCACGGGCGTTTACCGTTCGATGCGCGTGCCGCGCGCGCTGCTCGGACAGATCGCCGTCATCGGCACGCCGCTCCTTCTCAACGAGGTCTTGTGGGCGAGCGGCATGACGGTGCTCAATCAATGCTACTCGGAGCGCGGGCTCGAGGTCGTGTCGGCGCTGAACATTTCGTCGACGGTGTCGAACCTGTTCTTCTGCGCATTCTTTGCAATGGGGACGACGGTCTCTATCATGATCGGTCAGCTGCTCGGCGCGGGCGAGCTTGAGCGCGCCGTCGACGAAAACGTGAAGCTGATAGCGTTCGCCGTCGTTTTGTCCGCCGCCGTCGGCATAGTTATGGCGGCGCTTGCGCCGTTCATACCGCAGATTTACAACACCACCGACGTCGTAAAAAGTCTCGCGTCGCGTCTGCTTATCGTCAGCGCCGCGATGATGCCGCTCAACGCGTTCGTCAACTCGTCGTATTTCACTTTGCGCTCCGGCGGCAAGACGGTCATAACGTTCATCTTCGACAGCGGATTCGTCTGGTGCATGTGCGTGCCGCTCGCGTTTGTGCTGTCGCGCTTCACGTCGCTGCCTGTCGTTGAAATGTTCATTCTCGTCGAGGGACTGAACCTCATCAAGGCCGTCCTCGGATTTATACTCGTCAAGAGTCGGAAATGGGTCAACAACCTCGTCGAAGAAAAAGGTCAATAAAACATCGGCGGCGCCGAACATTGTTCGGCGCCGCCGTTTCGAAAGGTCACATCACTTCCCGCCGCGCTTCATTATCGCGACCGCCTGCATATTGAGCGACAGTCCCGACACGTTTTTCGCCGTGTAGTCCGTCCCCGACAGATATTTGTTCAGCGCACGGTCGATAACGGGCGCAAAGCAGCCGAAACCGTCGTTTTTCGAATACGGATCACCGGCGTAATGCAGCTTCGGATTCGGCCCGTACCTGCACCCCCACTTTATCGTGACCGGCTCGCAGTCGAGATATTCATCGACGAACGTCTCGGGCTCGATGTCAAATCCGCAATACTGCAAAAGTATCGTCGCCGACACGGATTCGCACCCGTTCGGCAGCCTGCCCTCCTGCGAGATGTACGGCACGTCGATGCATACGCCGCGCTGTCTTACGGGGTCAAAATCCGGCAGCTCGGTCCCGAGCATAAGGGTAAAATACGATCTCACCTCCGCAATATATTCGTCTGTCTGGAGCCGGTCATATATGTTGGCGCCGTATGCGAAAAAATCGCGAAGAGCCGCGAGCACACCTTCGAGGGAACAGCCTTTGTATTCCTGCGGCACGTCCTCCGCCTGTGAGACGAACGGATATTCGTATTCGGCAGTATCTGTCAGAAATTGCTCTGTGTTTATTTTATTGTCGTCATACGTCACGTTCCCGGTAGCATAGTCGAGCTTCAGATATCCGAGCGGGATGCGGAGCGCGTCGATCCTGCCGACGGCCTCCATGAGGCTCTCCGCCGCGTATGCTCTGTCGCTCACGTCGGGCGGATATTCGGCATTTTCTCCCTCATTGTCGTGGTCGTCGTTGAGGGAGAGAAAATAATTGTTGTCGACGAGAACGCTTTTGATAAAAAGATTGTTTTTATTCAGCTTGTCGACGACAAAAAGCGTCGCCGTAAGCGCCGCCGTCAATATAAGTACGATAGTTATAAGCACCGCGATCGCGACATGCGTCCGATCCCGGCGCCGTAATTTTTTGTCTATGGTCATAAAGTCTGTGTGGGTTTTGTAATAAAAGTTTTTGAAAAGAAAGGGGTTCGGGGGAAGGAAAACTTTTTTATTCGGGGACCCCTTTTTGTAGAAAGGTAGGAGTTTTGTCGCTTACGCTCCAAACCTCCGACACTTTCCGCTTCGCGGAAATGTGTGTGTAACGTCTTCTCGTTACACTCGAAGCCGTCCTGCACTTTCCGCTTCGCGGAAAGTGTGGCAGCTCCGAACAAAGTGAGGAGATGCTCTTCGCCAAAAGCGGACTAAATAGTGATTATCTTAAGTTCTCACTAAAGATATTGTTTTCGTTTACTTTGTAAATAAAAGAAAAAGCAGCAAAAGTTTCTGAAAAAGAGGGTTCGGGAGAGAAAACTCTTTTCAAAGAGTTTTCTCTCCCGCAAAAATCACTTATAATAAACTTCACCTATCATGAGGTCGCGCTTGAGGGACTCCATCGTGGTGCCCTCGCCGATGACGACGCTCTCAATACCGAAGTAGTCGCACAGGTCGACGACATTTTCGCGCGTGAGGTCATACGTGAACGCCGTATGATGTGCGCCGCCGCACGTTAGCCAGCCCTCGGTGCCCGTCTTAAAGTCGGGCAGCGTGCGCCACAGCGCGGACGCGACGGGCAGATTCGGCATCGCCTTATCCTGCGTGACGCACTCGACCTCGTTAATTATCATGCGGAAACGCGTGCCGAGATCGACGAGCGAGCATGCGACGCCGCGTCCCGGTTTCGCCGTGAACACGAGTCGTGCCGGATCCTCGCGGTTGCCCATCGAAAGCGGGCATACGCGGATCGCGGGCTTCGCCGACGCTATCGTCGGGCACACCTCGAGCATGTGCGCCTCGAGTATCGCCTCGCGTCCGGGCGTCAGGTCGTACGTGTAATCCTCCATGAACGACGTTCCCTTCGCGCCTTCCTTGCCCGCCGTCATCAGCTTGAACAGACGAACGACGCCCGCCGTCTTCCAGTCGCCCTCGGCGCCGAAGCCGTAGCCGTCCTGCATCATGCGCTGCATCGCGAGTCCCGGGAGCTGACGCAGTCCCGCCAGCATCTGGAAGCTCGTCACGACCGCGTGATAGTCGTGCTCCTCGACGAAGTTGCGGAAACCGATCTCGATCCTCGCCTGCTCCGCGACGTGAGCGCGGAACTCGGCGGGGTCGCGTCCGTCATAGATGAGATCGTATGTGTCGTAGTACTCGTCCGTCAGCGCGTTGACTTCATTTTCCGGCACCGCGCGCACGTATTCGTCGACGTCGGTGATGTTGTATGCGTCGATCTCCCAGCCGAACACCTGCTCCGCCTCGACCTTGTCGCCCTCGGTCACCGACACGTCGCGCATGTTGTCGCCGACGCGCAGAATGCGCAGCGAGCGCGATTCGAGCGCGCCGACAGCGGTGCGCGTCCACTCCGCGATGCGCGTCTGCGTATCAGCGTCAGCCCAACATCCCGACACCGTCTTGCGCTTCGTGCCCATGCGCGTAAGCATGTGCGCGAACTCGCGGTCGCCGTGCGCGGACTGGTTCTGATTCATGAAATCCATGTCGATAGTGTCGAACGGGATCTCGCGGTTGAACTGCGTGTGCAGGTGCAGGAGCGGCTTTCTGTACTCGTTGAAGCCGCGTATCCACATCTTCGCCGGCGAGAACGTGTGCATCCACACGATGCAGCCGGCGACGTTCGGGTCGGCGTTAGCCGCCGCGAGCGTTTCGCGTATCGACACGCTGTCGATGAGCGTCGGCTTCCACACGACGGGATACGGTATCCTGCCGCCCGCGTTGAGTTCGTCCACGATCTTGTGCGAATGCTCCGCCACGATGCGCAGGCACTCGTCGCCGTAGAGGTCCTGCGACCCCGTCAGAAACCAGAATTCGTAATTCTTTGTTTTAAGCATATGTTCCTCCGTTTTTTTATTTTCATTATCTGCGGCGCCGCCGCATTATTTCTCAAAAAATCTCGAATCTATCCTTCGCCCGCGGAAATAGAACTCGCGGTCGCGCTCGCCTATCTCGCGCATGACGCGGCACGGATTGCCGACGGCGACGACGTTCGCGGGAATGTCGCGCGTCACGACGCTGCCCGCGCCGATGACGGTGTTCTCCCCTATCGTCACGCCCGGCAGTATTATCGCGCCAGCGCCTATCCAGCAGTTACTGCCTATATGCACCGGCATGTTGTATTGCAGCGCACGCGCGCGCAGCTCCGGCAGTATCGGATGCCCCGCCGTCGCGACGGTGACGTTCGGACCGAACATCACGCTGTCGCCGACGTAGATGTGAGTGTCGTCTACGAGCGTCAGCGAGAAATTGGCGTATACGTGCTCGCCGAAGTGGACGTGACGCCCGCCCCAGTTCGCGTAAAGCGGCGGCTCGATGTAGCAGCCGTCGCCTATCTCGGCAAACATTTGACGCAGAAGCTCCGCCCTGCGCGCCTGTTCGTGCGGACGCGTCGCGTTGTAGTCGTAAAGCAGTTCGAGCGCCGCGAACTGCTCGGACAGTATTTCCCCGTCCTCGGGGAAATAAAGCTCCCCCGTATGCAGCTTGCCGCGCTCGCCGCCGTTATTATCATTGACGTTCACGTTCCCTGCCTCTCTGCGCCTCGAGCATCATGTCCTTGACCTTCATGAGCCGCGTCGTGTTGCCGCGTTCGTTCTCGTCCAGCTTCATCGAGATGGACTTTATCGTCTCCTCGTACTGCGGTATCATGATGTTTTCGAGCGCGTTGACGCGGCGGCGTGTGCGCTCGATCTCCGCCGCCATGAGCTGCGCGGACTTTTCGAGCTCCGCGAGCCGCACGAGGTCAGCCGTCATGCTTGACAATTCCGCCACAGCGTCGTCGAGCTCGCCCGACGTGAACGCGAAACCGTATCCGCAGCCCTCGGTCGCCGTCGCCTGCTCGTATTCGAAGCGCGGCACCTCGACGCTCATCACGTTCTGCGCCGACACAGTGAGCCGCCCCTCAGCTTTAGGAAGGAGCAGCGCCTCGGTCAGGACGCTCTTGCTCATCGTAGCGCTTGCGACCGCAAAGCTGCCCTGTACGCGCGCGAACCTTTCTTCGAGGTCGGCGCGCAGCGTCTTTTCCTCTCTTACGACGTCAAGGAACAGCTTCATCAGCTCGTCGCGCTTGTCCTTTAAGAGTTTATGTCCCCGGCGCGCGGTGGTGAGTCTGCCTTTGAGCTTTTTCAGCTCCATGCGCGTCGGATTTACGTTTATCTGCGGCATAGTCCCTCACCCCTTCGTTTTACCAATACTTATCGAGTATCGCCGGCTTGATGCGCTTCATCTCGGACTTCGGCAGTATATGGAGAAGCTCCCAGCCGAGGTCGAGCGTCTGCTCGATCGTTCTGTCCTCGTTGAAACCCTGATTGACATATCTCGCCTCGAACTCGTCGGCGAATTTCGCATACAGTCTTTCGACCGGCGTCAATGCCGACTCGCCGAGCACGACCATGAGCTCTTTCGCCTCTTTGCCGCGCGCGTACGCGGAGAAAAGCTGGTTCATCGTGCCCGAGTGATCCTCTCTCGTACGTCCCGCGCCGATGCCCTTGTCCTTGAGTCGCGACAGCGACGGCAGAACGTCGACGGGCGGCAGATAACCCTTTCTGTATATCTCGCGCGAGAGTATTATCTGACCCTCCGTGATATAGCCCGTAAGGTCGGGGATCGGGTGCGTCTTATCGTCCTCCGGCATCGTCAGTATCGGTATCATCGTGATACTGCCCGTGCTGCCCTCGCGTCTGCCCGCGCGCTCGTACATCGTCGCGAGGTCGGTGTAGAGGTAACCCGGATATCCGCGGCGTCCCGGAACTTCCTTGCGCGCCGCCGACACCTCGCGGAGCGCCTCCGCGTAGTTGGTAATGTCCGTCATTATGACGAGGACATGCATATTGCAGTCGAACGCAAGATATTCCGCCGCCGTCAGCGCCATTTTAGGCGTCGTGATACGCTCGATCGCGGCGTCCGACGCGAGGTTGATGAACAGCACCGTTCTGTCGATAGCGCCCGTGCGTCTGAAATCGGAGATGAAGAAGTCGGCCTCCTCGAACGTGATGCCGATGGCGGCGAACACGACGGCGAATTTCTCGTCCGTACCGCGCACCTTCGCCTGTCTCGCGATCTGCGCCGCCAAGTTCGCGTGCGGCAGACCCGAGCCCGAGAAAATCGGCAGCTTCTGACCTCTGACGAGCGTGTTTAGTCCGTCTATCGTCGATATGCCCGTCTGTATGAACTCGGACGGGTACATGCGCGCCGCCGGATTTATAGGCGAACCGTTTACGTCGCGCACAGCCTCGGGGATTATCTTCGCGCCGTCGTCGATGGGTTCGCCCATGCCGTTAAAGACGCGTCCGAGCATTTCGCGCGAGACGGGGAGCTGAACGCCGTGACCCGTGAAGCGCACCTTTGAATATTCGAGGTTAAGTCCCGACGACGCCTCGAACAGCTGCACAAGCACGTCCGAGCCGTTGACTTCGAGGACGCGGCAGCGTCTTATCTCGCCGTCCGGCATGACGATCTCGCCGAGCTCGTCGTATTTTACGCCGTCAACGTCGCGGACCAGCATCAAAGGACCCGCGACTTCCTCTATCGTTCTGTATTCTCTGTACATTATCTGCCACCTCCAACAGCTGCGAGCTCCGCGTCGATCTCGGACTTTATCGCCTCATATTCGCGTTTGTAGTCCGCGGTGGGCGCCGATTTCGCGCGTCCGATGCGCTCGCGCACGTCGAGCGTCGATATGGCCTCGATGTCGGCGCCGTTCTCGATGGCGCGCGACGCGGCGTCGCGGAAGTAGAGTATCAGTCCGAGCAGATCATGCTGCTTTTCGGGCGGGCAGAACGAGTCGTCGGGCGACATCGCGTCCTGCTGTAAGAAATCCTCTCTCACCGACTGAGCGACGTCGAGCGTCAGTCTGTCGGACGCCGACAGCGCGTCGATGCCGACGAGCTTGACTATTTCGTCGAGCTCCGCTTCCTTTGACAGTATCCTCATAGCCTCCGTTATCTGCTCCATCCAGTCGGCGGCGATATTTTTCTCATACCACGGCGCGAGCCTGTCTTTATAGAGCGAATACGAGTTGAGCCAGTTGATGGCGGGGAAGTGACGGCGGTATGCGAGGGACGAATCGAGTCCCCAGAACACCTTCACTATGCGCAGCGTCGCCTGCGATACGGGCTCCGAAATGTCGCCGCCCGGAGGCGATACGGCGCCGATGGCGGTCAGCGCGCCGATTCTGTCGTCGGAGCCGATACATTTGACCATTCCCGCGCGCTCGTAGAACTGCGCGAGACGCGACGTCAGATATGCGGGGTAACCTTCCTCGCCCGGCATCTCCTCGAGACGTCCCGACATTTCGCGCAGAGCCTCCGCCCAGCGCGACGTCGAGTCCGCGATGAGCGCGACCGAGCAGCCCATGTCGCGCAGATATTCCGCTATCGTTATGCCCGTGTAGACGGACGCTTCGCGCGCCGCGACGGGCATGTCGGACGTGTTGGCGATGAGCACCGTGCGCTTCATCAGCGACGAGCCCGTTCTCGGGTCCGCTATCTCGGGAAATTCCTGCAAAACGTCCGTCATCTCGTTGCCGCGTTCGCCGCAGCCGATGTAGATGACGAAGTCGGCGTCGCTCCATTTAGCGAGCTGATGCTGCACGACCGTCTTGCCCGAGCCGAACGGCCCCGGTATGCAGGCGGTGCCGCCCTTTGCGACCGGGAACATCGAGTCGACGTTTCTCTGACCCGTGATGAGCGGCTCGTTGGGAGGCAGCTTTTCCTTATACGGACGCGCCTTGCGCACCGGCCACTTCTGCATCATCGTTATCGGCACCTCGCCCTGCTCGGTGTCGAGCTTGCCTATCGTGTCTGTCACGGTGTAATAGCCGGACAAAAGCTCCGCGATCTTC
>CANPXS010000056.1 GCA_947586625.1 uncultured Clostridia bacterium
GTCCCGACGGCGCACCCGTCGCCGAAATGTCATGCGCGTCGGGTACGGCGGAAATATCGTCGCCCGCACCGTGGAGCGATGACTCTCCCTCGCTTTACACGCTGCACACCGAGGTGTACGGCGCGGACGGTACGCTCACGGATAACGTTGACACGCGCTTCGGCATCCGTTCGCTCACATTCGACCCCGACCGCGGCTTCTTCGTCAACGGCGTATCGAAAAAGCTGCGCGGCGTCTGCCTGCATCATGACGCGGGCACGCTCGGCGCGGCAGTCCCGAAAGAGGTATGGCGCCGCCGCCTTTCCAAGCTGAAGGACTGCGGCTGCAACGCCGTCCGCACGTCGCACAACCCGCCGGACCCCGCGCTTTTAGACCTCTGCGACGAGATGGGATTTTTCGTCATGGACGAGGCGTTCGACGAGTGGGAAGCGCCGAAAAACAAGTGGTGGCACGGTCACAACGTCCGTCCGCCGAAGCTCAACGGCTACTACGAAGACTTCGTCGAGTGGGGCGAGTGCGACCTCAAAACGATGATACTCCGCGACCGCAATCACCCGTCGATAATAATGTGGTCGGTCGGCAACGAGGTCGACTACCCCAACGACCCCTACGTCTACGACGGATTTGAGATGATGACGGGCAACAACGACGAGGGCAAGACCGAGGACGAACGCAAGTACGACCCGAACCGTCCGCAGGCAAAACGGCTCGCCGAGATCGCGAAGCGTCTCGTCGGCTGGGTCAAGGACGTCGACACGACGCGTCCCGCGACCGCCGCTCTCGCTTACCCGGAGATGTCGGTGCGCATCGGCTACATGCAGGCGCTCGACGTCGCGGGTTACAACTACAAAGAGCAATTCTACGCCGATCACCACCGCGAATTCCCGAACGCCTTCATATACGGCAGTGAAAACGGGCACGGACCGCGCGAATGGGAATACGTGCGCGACAACGACTACATATGCGGTCAGTTCCTTTGGACGGGCGTCGACTATCTCGGCGAGGCGCAGGGATGGCCGATCCGCTGCTTCGGCGCGGGTCTCTTGGACCTTGCGGGATTTGAAACGGACCGTTACCGTCAGCGCCGCGCAATGTGGCGTCCCGACGTACTGCAGGGGTATCTGCACACCTCGAAGGAGGAGCGCAGAGGACGCCGCGGCGAATCGTTCCCACCGTCCGCGATGCTGTTCACAAACGGCAAGTCGGCGGAGCTGTTCGCCGACGGCGTATCGCTCGGCGTCGCCGTGCCCGAGCACTACACATGCCGCTGGGACATCTCGGACTGCAAGCTGAACGCAAAGTACAAAGCCGTTGTGACGGGCGAGGACGGCGAAACTGTCGAGGTCACGGAGCCGAAGAGCGGCGCGCCCGTATCGCTCGGCGTGAACGTATGGGACGCGGTCGAGACTGACGGCGCATACACCGTCGCCGACAGCGTGGCGCAGATTGAACTTGCGCTGCTCGACGAAAACGACGCTGTCGCCGAGACAGGCTTTGAGTCGCGCATGGACGTAAAGGTCGCCGTCGACGGCGGCGAGCTGCTCGGCATCGAGAACGGCGACATCGCCGACACGACGAGCTACGGCGAACCGCACCGCCGCTTCCACCGCGGACGCATGATAATCTACGTGCGCGGCGAGCACGGCGCCGACGCGTCCGTCACGCTCCGCTCCCACGGCGAAGAGAAATTGATCAGGATTTTATTTAAATAATTTTTGTGGGGGAAAAACTTTTTGAAAGAAAGTTGGCTTTTCCTTCGGAAAAGCTCCCCGCCCCCCTTTTCAAAAACTTTTATTACTTTTTTTGTTTTTACAAAAGATTTTATTTGGTCTGCACAACGATAAAAATGAGCGCAGCCGGACCGATTCGGTCCGGCTGTTTTTATATGGGTACTGAACTTGTGACGGATATGATAGTAACTATCCCTGCTGCTCTGTACGCGTCCGCGAAATATTTATCGCGCCCTCGGGTATCATTGAGATATTGTCCAGCGACTTGCCCGTTCCGAGCGCGACGCACGACACCGCCTTGTCGGCGACGCGCGTCGGTATGCCCGTCACATTCGTGATGAGATAATCGAGCCCGTAGAGCAGACTCCCTCCGCCCGTCATTACGATGCCGTTGGCGACGACGTCGCCGATCAGCTCCGGCGGCGTCCGCTCTATGACCGAGCAGACAGCCTCGACTATCGACGTTATCGGCTCGTCGAGCGCCTCTATCATCTCGTCCGACCAAACGCGTATCATCTTCGGCAGTCCTTCGATAAGGCACCGCCCCTTGACGTCGATGTATTTGCGCTCCTCGCGCGTCCACACAGACCCTATCGCGATCTTTATCATCTCCGCCGTCCGCTCGCCGATCAGCACATTGTACCGCTTGCGGACATATCGTATTATCGCCTCGTCGAATTTATCGCCCGCGACCTTTATCGACTCGGACACGACGACGCCTCCGAGCGAAATTACCGCGATATCCGTCGTGCCGCCTCCGATATCTATGACCATATTGCCGTTCGGCTGCGATATGTCGAGTCCCGCGCCGATAGCCGCCGCGACCGGCTCCTCGATCAGATACGTCTTTTTCGCGCCCGCCTGCGTCGTCGCATCGACTATGGCACGTTCCTCGACCTCCGTGATACCGCTCGGCACGCATATCATAACGCGCGGCTTGACTATTATCGGTCCTATCGCCTTGCGCAGAAAGTACTGTATCATGCGAAGCGTTATCTCGTACTGGCTGATAACTCCGTCGCGAAGCGGACGTATCGCCACTATATTGCCCGGCGTCCTGCCGAGCATCTGCTGTGCTTCTTTTCCTACCTTCAAAATTCTGTCTGTGTTTTTATCGAGCGCCACGACCGACGGCTCCTTGACGACGATGCCCTTGCCCTTCACGTAAACGAGGACTGTCGCCGTGCCGAGGTCGATACCTATATCCCTCTGAAACAGCATTTTATCTAACCTTTATATATGTGAACGCACACAAGAGGTGCGCGAGTATTCAATATAATTATAGACTATGAGCCCCGCTTTTGCAAGGGGGGAGAAGGCCCATATTTCCGACCGATTGTTTCCTTATTATTCCTTTTTTGAGCCGATAGTCCTTGCGAGTGCAAATATCGCCACATCCCGCGCGCCCGCGTCGAACGCGAGCGACGCGCACCTGCCGAGCGTCGCACCGCTCGTTATGATGTCGTCGATGAGAATGACTCGCCGACCGCGCAGTTTGTACGCATCCTTTCGCGTCATTATGCCGCCGACTGCCTCTTTTCGCTCGGCGGCGCTCCTCTTCTTCTGCTCTCCCGACGCACGGCTGTAAAACGCGTCCGCGAAACCGCACCCGAGCTCCTTTGCGATCAGCTTCGCCGTCTCCTTCATGTGGTCGCCGCCGTGCTCGCGCACGGACGCGCGCCGCCTCGGCGCATATGCGACGACAAAATCGCCGACATCGCCGCCCATAACTTCTTTTATGCGTCCGCAGAGAAGATGCGCGGCGAAATTCACCGTGTCCTTGTTGTCCATGCTTTTGAGCGAGTATATGAGCCTCGACGATGCACACCCGCGCCGCGTCTTGTCGTAGCCGAAGCAGACGTACGTTTTATCAACGCCCGCATCACGGACTGCATCGGGCGCACACGTACACGACGAATACGGCTGCCCGCACATATTGCAGCGCGCCGCGCACGACGTCAGAAAGTCCGACATGCACCGCGCGCAGAACACGCCTCTCAACTCCGCATCCGGATCGGCAAGCATCACGTACTCGCTCGTCGACGCTCCTATCGGCGCTTCATTTTTACAGCATATGCAGCGCGGCGGGTATAAATACTCAAGTACCACGCGCCGCAGCCAGGAAATCGGCGACGGCTGCTTTTTCATTACGACCGCTCCTTTTCAAATTCCGCACGCAGAAAGCGCTCGAGTCCCGTGTACTTCATATTGTCGGCTATGCCGTCGACCATTCTCTCAACTATCTCTTCCCTGCCGACGAGTATCACCATCTTCGACGCGCGCGTTATCGCCGTGTACAGGAGCTTACGCGTCAGAAGCTGCGGCGGACAGTTGTACATCGGGATTATCACGACTGGATATTCGCTTCCCTGACTCTTGTGTACTGTTATCGCATACGCGAGCTCGAGCTCGCCGTCGAGGTCGAAATCGTAGTAGACGCGCCGCTCGTCGAACAGTATCACCATCCGCCCGTTTTCGGGCTCGATGCGCTCGATAATGCCGATGTCGCCGTTGAACACGCCGATGCCGTCGGGCTCGTCCCCCATCGCGTTCACGCCGCCGTCCCGGTACCACTCGAGCTTATAATTGTTCCTCGTCTGCATGACCTTGTCGCCCTCGCGGAACACGATCTCGCGCGCCTTGTGCTCGCGCTTGTTCTTCGACGGTGGATTGAGACGCTCCTGAAGCGACGCGTTGAGCGCGTCCGTGCCCGCAGCGCCGCGTCTCGACGGCGTTATGACCTGTATACCGTCCGCTATTTCGTCTCCGTATGCGGCGGGCAGACGCCTCGCACACAGTTCGACGACAGTCGATGCGATCGACGAATCATTTTGGCGCGGCAAAAAGAAGAAGTCCGCGGTCTTGTCCGTCAATATCGGGTACTCGCCCGCGTTTATGCGGTGCGCGTTCGTTATTATCCTGCTCTCCCTCGCCTGCCTGAATATCTCGGACAGGCACACCGTCCGCACAGTCCCCGACGCGATGATGTCGTAGAGCACATTACCCGCGCCGACCGACGGCAGCTGATTCGAGTCGCCTATCAATATCAGATGCGACCCCGGCTTTATCGCCGCAAGCAGCGCGTCGAAAAGCATTATATCTATCATCGACGACTCGTCTATTATCACGACGTCGGCGTCGAGCATGTTGTGCTCGTCGCGCGCGAACCTCGGATACGACGCGTCGTTATACTCCATCTCGAGCAGACGGTGTATCGTCCGCGCCTCGACTCCCGTCGCCTCGCTCATGCGCTTTGCGGCGCGTCCCGTCGGCGCTGCAAGCTCGATATCGTCAAGTCCCATGCGGCGGAATATCTCGATGAGCGCCCTCACGACCGTCGTCTTGCCCGTGCCGGGACTGCCCGTCAAAACGAGCACGCCGCCGAGAAGCGCGTCCGTGATCGCGCGCTTTTGAAGCTCCGCATACTCGATGTCGTATTTGAGCTCAAGTATCGATATGAACCGCTCCGCGTCCGACGCGCTGACGGCGGGACACTTCTTATCGAGCATATAAAGGCGGCGCGCCGCCTCCGTCTCCGCGCGGTAGTACGTGTCGAGATAGCACATCTCGCTTCCGTCGAAGTCGACGGCGATGACTTTTCTGCGCGCCTTCATGCGCTCGACGGCTTTATTTACGTCGTCAGCACCGACGCCTATAAGCTCTGCGACGCCCGCCGTGACCTTCGCCGTCGGCACACACACGTGACCGTTCACGTTTGCGTTGTATGTGAGGAAGTACACGACCGCGCCCTCTACCCGCTCCGCACTGTCCCTTGCAACGCCGAGCGAGAGCGCGATCTCGTCCGCCTTTGAAAAGCTGACGCCGCTTATCTCGCCGCACAGGCGGTACGGATTCTTTTTGATCATATCGACGGCGGCAGCTCCCCACTCCTTGAATATCCGCATCGACATGGCGGGGCCGAAGTATTCGCGGCAGAACATCATCACCGACCGCGAGCCCGTGTGCTCGACGAAGCTGTCGTGTATCTCCTTCGACTTCTTCTTCGATATGCCGCTGACCTCCGTCAACCAGTCGGGGTGATTCTCGATCACGTCGAACGTGTCGGCGCCGTACATGTCGACGAGACGCCGCGCCGTGACGGGGCCTATCCCCTTCACGCTGCCCGACGACAGATAACGCAGTATCTCCGTCGCCTCAACGGGGAGACACGCTTCCGCGCTCTCGGCGCGGAACTGACGCCCGAAGCTGGCGTGCACTGTCCAGCTCCCGTACAGCTTTACGGATTCGCCCTCCGATATGTACGGCATAACGCCGACGGCGGTGAAAAATTCACCGTCGTCCGCCTCGATGTCGCAGACCGTGTAGCCCGTCTCATCGCTTCTGTATACGATCCCGTCCACGACCCCGCTGATCGTTATCATATCGTCCATGCTTATAACTGCGGACGGGGGAGACGCTCATTTCAAAGCGCCTCTCCCGCACCCCCTCCGTAAAACTATTATGAAGCCTTCTTCGCAAGCACTTTATGTGCGTTTTTTACTTTTTGAAAGCAGCGCGCAGCTCGTCCGCGAGATCGACTCTCTCCCACGGCGCGTCGACGTCCTCCCTGCCCATGTGACCGTAAGCCGCCAGCTTTTTGTAGATCGGACGGCGCAGATCGAACTTCTCTATCAGGTACGCGGGACGCAGGTCGACGTGCTCCATGATGTAATGCTCGAGCTCGCCCTCGTCCACCGTCGCTGTGCCAAACGTGTCTACCATAAGCGAAACGGGTCTCGCCACGCCTATCGCGTACGCGATCTGTATCTCGCACTTGCGCGCGAGTCCCGCGGCGACTATGTTTTTCGCAATGTAACGCGCCGCGTACGTCGCCGTTCTGTCCACCTTCGTCGGATCCTTGCCCGAGAACGAGCCGCCGCCGTGACGCGCGTAGCCGCCGTATGTGTCGACTATTATCTTTCGACCCGTGAGCCCGCTGTCGCCGGCGGGACCGCCGAGCACGAATCTGCCCGTCGGGTTGACGAATATCTTCGTGTTCTCGTCCATCATACCTTCGTCTATCGTCGGCTTTATGACGCGCTCGATGACGTCGCGGCGTATAGTGTCAAGCCCCACCTCGGGCGAATGCTGCGTCGATACAACTATCGTGTCGATGCGCACGGGACGGTCGTTTTCGTCGTATTCGACAGTGACCTGCGACTTTCCGTCCGGTCGCAGATAATCGAGCTCGCCGCTCTTGCGCAGCTCGGAAAGCCTGCGGCACAGCTTATGCGCCAGCGAAATCGGCAGCGGCATGAGCTCCGGCGTCTCGTCGCACGCGAAGCCGAACATCATGCCCTGATCTCCCGCGCCCGTGTCGTACTTGTCCGTTATCTCGCCCGCCTTCGCCTCCGCAGACTTGTCCACGCCGAGCGCGATGTCGGGACTCTGCTCATGTATCGAGCTTACGACCGCGCACGTATCGCAGTCGAAGCCGTATTTTGCGCGGTCGTATCCTATCTCGCGCACGACGTCGCGCACCGTCGACTGAATATCCACATACGCCGACGTCGTGACCTCGCCGATGACCATGACAAAACCCGTCGTGCAGAACGTCTCAACGGCGGCGCGGCTCATCGGGTCGCGCGCCAAAAGCTCGTCGAGTATCGCGTCCGATATCTGATCCGATATCTTATCGGGATGTCCCTCCGTGACCGATTCGGATGTGAAAAATCTTCTCTTAGACATTATATATCCCTCCCGTGAATGTCACGATAAAAAGCTGAGAAAACCGAGAAAGCCGTATGAAATGCCGCTCATTATAAATCCCGCGAGCAGAACGCCGCAAAATACCGACACCATCGCGTAGCCGAACTTCATGTCGAGCAGCGACGCTATGAGAGACCCCGTCCACGCGCCAGTCCCGGGCAACGGTATGCCGACGAACAGCGCAAGACCGAGCGTCGCGTATCTCGTCACCTTGTCCGAACGCTTCGCGCCGTGCGCCTCGACCCAAACGGCTATCTTTTCGAGCTTCGGCGCCTTTTTCATCCATGCGAGTATCTTTTTTATGAAAAGCAGGATAAACGGCACCGGCAGCATGTTCCCGATAACGGAAACTATAAAACATTCCGGGAACGACAACCCGAGCGCCGCGCCTACGGGCACGGAGCCGCGTATCTCGATAAACGGCACCATTGATATGAGCAAAACGTACAAAAGATTCCGCATAATTATCTCCGCGATAAATTCGGCACAAAGCCATTTTATATTATATCTCAAATATTTGATTATGGCAATAGCTTTTGTAAAATATTGAATTTACACTCGATCAAAATTCTCAACACAGTTCGAGCGCATAAAACCGCGCCTCAATGCGCAATATAATCGTGATAATACCGCACAGGAGGCGCTCTTATGCCGACCGTGATGATACGGACGTTCATCATATACTGTATACTCGAGCTGTCGATGAAGCTGATGGGCAAGCGGCAGATCGGTGAGTTTCAGCTGTCGGAGCTCGTCACGACGCTGCTTTTGTCCGAGCTCGCCGCGCTGCCGATATCGGACCCCGACATCCCGCTTTTATATATGGCGGCGCCAGTCGCGCTCATCGTGTCGCTCGAGGTGATAACGTCGTTTCTGTCGGTGAAAAGCGGCTTTTTGCGCCGCATATTCTCCGGCAGACCGAGCATACTCATATGCCGCGGCGTCCTCGACCAGCGCGAGCTGCGGCGGCTGCGCATCAGCACGAGCGAGCTGCTCGGTCAGCTCCGTCAGAACGGCTACGGCGACATCTCCGACGTCTACTACGCCATCGTAGAGGACGACGGCAAGCTGTCCGTGTTTCCGCGCGCCGAAAAACGACCGCCCAACATCGACGAAGTCGCCGACGTGAACGGCGGGCAGACTGTACCCGACAGCGGCGTCGCGCACGCGCTCGTCATTGACGGCGACATGATCGAGCAGAACATAAAGGCGGCTCAAAAGACTCATGCATTCGTCGAGCACCAGCTGAGAACGGCAAAATGCGACATGCGCGACGTTTTGCTTCTTCTCTGCGACGACACAGGCAAGGTCACGCTTCTCAAAAAGGAATAAAACCGTAATATGAGATCGTTTATTTTTTCGCTTATACTGATAGTTATAATATCGTCCGTCACGATAGTCACCGCCGTCTCGACCGACGCATACACCGATCGGCTGCTCGCCCTCGTCGACGAAGCATTCGACGCGCCAGCCGACTCCCGCGCTTACGCCGTCGAACAGATAAAATCCGTGTGGGAGGACGCGAAGCGCACCGTCTGCATCTCCGTCCACCGCAAGGAGTCGACGCTGACCGACACTCTCATCGACACGCTCGACGAGCTCTGCGAACGCGACCACAGCGACGTCGACTTCTACGGCACATGCCGCCTGCTCGAGGGAGAGCTGCGCCATATACGCGAGCTGTCGCGCCCGTCGTGGCGCAACGTGATGTGAGCAGTTCACCGCCGCACCACCGCCGACGGACCGCTCACGCGCCGCACATGCAAAATATTTTCAAAGAATTTTATGAAAACCGATTGAAATTTCACTTCCGTTGTGCTACAATAAACCTGTTATGGGGGCGTAGCTCAGTTGGGAGAGCGGTGCGTTCGCAACGCACAGGTCAAGGGTTCGAGTCCCTCCGTCTCCACCATCGTACGAAGCGTTGAACCCCATAAAGGTTCTCATCGTAAGAAACGCTATCGTACTCATCATGAACTTGGAGGACTACTCCAAGTGAAAAAGAAAGCATGGGTTTCGCCCATGCTTCTTTTTTTGTGCTTTTCAAAAAAACTCTTGAAAAACTCTTGAATTTCACTTGACTTTCCCTTATGATATTATCAGAACATGAAGCCATATCACAGGAGGTATCACACCATGAGGAACAAGACCGCACAGATTACGCTGTCGCTGGACCCGGAGACAAAGGAAAGGCTCCGGCTCTACGCGCAGGAGAACCGCAAATCCGTCTCTCAGGTCATTACGGATATGATTTGGGCTGTGCAGCTCAGAGCAGAACAACAAGCAGAGCAACAGGCGGAGAGAAGAAAGACAGGTGAGAAACTATGACCGAGAGAATCAACAAGTTCGTGTGCGGCAAGACCGCCGACACGTTGCGCTACGAGGACGGCGTCCTCTTTTTCGAGGGAATCCCGGAAAGCCGCGCCTATGTACGGACGCAAGTATTCTCTGACGTCCCGCCGGAGAAAGACGAGGACATCGACATTGAGGCCCTGAGGAAGCTCCTGCGGCCTTACCTGGAAGGGGCCAGACGCCACTGGGACGAGATAGAGCAGGTGTACGACCGCAATGCCAGCGCCGGTGAAGTGGACACAATCGGCGGCGATTACTACGTCCGAATCAACCAGAACCGAATCATAAAGCTATTCGGAATCGACCCGACCGACCCCGTTGCCGCCAACAGTGAAGCCCTTGGAGTAATCTACGGCAGCACAAAATTCACCATGGCCAACCCATGCGGGACCGGCACCTACTTGAACATTCTGCAAATGTGCGAAAGCGACCCGATAACGAACACCATCGTCTTGTGCTGCCCGTACGTAAACAGGATATTCAACGCACTGCTGGCCGAAGAAAGCAGGTGAAAACCATGCCTGAAAATGACATCACGCCCATCACCCCGAAAACAGAAACGGCCATAGCTACATACCGGACACGGAAACTGGCAGGGGACGTCAACGAGATACCGAACACCATGGCTGTCCTTACGGACAACGAACTCGTCCATGCCATGACGTCCGTGGAAGATGACAGGGCCTACCTCATGCCCATCAGCAAGGAGCTGGCTGAGAGGCTGAAAAACAACCCGGACATCCTGCAAATCGGAACGTGGCGCGCAACGGAGGAAGATTATCAGAAGCAAGAGCTGGCAAATATCGACTTCCCGTTCCTGCGGATGCTCTATTCCGTCGTCTTAAAGCGCATCTTTCAGAGCATCGAAAACGCGAAAGATGTCAACGAACTGACCGACATCTTGCAGAAAATAGGAACCGATGAAGAAATCAGAGTATATGTGCCGGATTTCTACAGGGCAATCGGAGTAAAAGGAACCCCGGACGACGAGCATATTCAACTGCTCATCAACAAAATGTACTCGTTTAACGGTCTCATCGGCATCACGATGGTCCCCGGACGCGGCACTCCCTCGCAGCATGCTGTTATGCACTTCAACGGCTACGAGGCCGAGACCAACACCATCAAGTTTTCATCGCCGTACATGGCCTACATCGCCAAAACCGTGGTGATGAAAAACATACAGCGGGACAGCCAGAACAAGCCGCAGGTCACGCGAAGCGGAAAGCCCAAGATGCTCCCGTCGCACAGCTACGCTCTGAGCGCGACGCTGACATCGGAACGCAACAAGCGGGCCGTGGAAATCGTCTGCGTCATTGACCGGCTGATTGAGCAGGCAGGGCCGAACGGGACCCCGCACATCACGGTCAAGAACATTATCCACGAATGCCCGGAGATGGAATACGCCCTGGACTGCTGCACCAATGCGGCCAACAAGAACCGCATCTTGCGGAACGCCTTTTCCGGGGCGTGGAAAATCCTGCGGAACCCGAAGTACGTCAAGCTGCAAGACAAATACCAGGGTTTACAGATACCGGACGTTATCCCTACAATGGGGAAGCTGGACCTCGTTCTCACGTTCAGCCACAAGGGAACCGTGAAGCCTCAAAAGGCTACCTGAACGGAGCAAAAAAAGGTGACTACAAATTTCTCCGTACATGACTACAAATTGCCCCGAGGGTGACTACTGGCCTCTAAACAGGCAGCTCAAAATCCTCACGAGCATGACTAAAAATCCTCACGAGGGTGACTACAAATTCTCACGAGCATGACTACAAATTCTCACGAGCATGACTACGGCTTTTCCAGCGTCGTGAATATTTCGACCACGAGAGCGATTTTTCGCTCCTAAGAACTTAGGGTCTTTAAGACCCTAATACCCGCCGGGGCGCGCCCTCTCGGGCGCGGGCGCGTCCCGGGAGTTAGAGGAAAGGGTCACAGAGCAAAGAGAAGCTGCTGAAAGAAGCATCTCTCGGCATCTCGCCTTTTCACTGTGATATTTTTTGAAAATCGACAAGCCCGACCCGCCGTCAGGCGGGCGGGCGCGTCGCAGCGTCACTGTTCAACGTACATTCCCCCGCATGAAAGGAGACATGACACCATGCCAGACCAAGACAACAAGACGCCGGCACAGGCCGCCGTCCAATTCCACTCCGCCAAGGACTACTTCAACGGCGGCCGGTTCCAGAACGACGTCAACAACTTCGTCCCGCACGCCTACGGCTACACCGGCTACGGGAACCTGGACTGCTTGCAGCCGCTGTATCCCGGCCTCTACGTCCTGGGCGCTATCTCCAGCCTCGGCAAGACCACGTTCATCCACCAGATGGCCGACCAGATGGCGTCCAACCGCCTCTCCACGACCGGCAGCATCGTCCCCGGCTACCCCGTGCTGTATTTCAGCCTGGAGCAGTCAGAGTTTGAGCTGCGGTCCAAGTCCCTCTCCCGCGGCTTCTTCCTGCGGCAGCAGGAGGAAATCAAGAAGAACAGCACCTATCCCACCTACACGAGCATCGCCCTGCGGCGGGGTGAGGCCAACGGGACAAAGGAGCTTCAAGAGGTCATCGACAACTACGTCAACACCGTCGGCGACAGCATGACCGTCTACGAGTGCAACTTCAGCGTGACCATCGAGGACATCGAGAAGATTGTGGACGAATACATCGAAAAGACAAAAATCGCTCCCGTTGTCGTCATCGACTACCTGCAAATCATCTCGCCGACACTCATCAACGGCCGCCAGCCGGACGCCAAGTCAGCCGTTGACCACATCGTCCACGAAATCAAGTGCTTCCAGGTGAAGAACAACCTGACGGTCATCCTGATTTCCAGCCTGAACCGGATGAACTACATGACGCCCATCGACTTCGAGAGCTTCAAGGAGAGCGGCGGCATCGAGTACACCGCCGACGTCATCTGGGGCTTGCAGTTATCCGTTCTGAACACCCCGCTTTTCGAGAAAGAGGGCCGCATCAAGGAAAAGCGGGACGACATCAGGAACGCCAAGGCGCAGATACCTCGTGAAATCGAGCTGGTCATCTTGAAGAACCGCTACGGCCGCACGGGCATCACGTTCCCGTTCGAGTATTTCCCGCAATTCGACACGATACGGCAGCTCCCGCTTCCGCTCGGTCACCCGCTGCTGACCGCACCGGGCGCACGTCCCTGACCACAAAGCACAGATGCCCCCGACCTTACGGCCGGGGGCATCTTGCGTATATACGTATGTAATTATATACTTATTTTTTTCAGCCGCTGCCACAAGGGCATCGGCTGGATTGGTCACCGCCCCTGTCGGGGCGGCAGCGCCGCTTCGACGCGGCTCTTAAACATTCCCGGACACAAAGGGACTCTCTTTGTTGAACCCCCGCGCTCTGGCTGCCCTTGTCAGCGTCGAGCGCGAGATGCCCGTTAGGTCGGTTACCTCGGTATAGCTGTGATTCTCCAGCAGCTCCACGGCAAGGTCGAGCTGCGCCTCCGTGAACTTCGGCTTGCGCCCGTCCCGGTAGCCTGGGTCATTCGCCCGCTTATACGCCCGGCCGCCCTGCAAGCGTCGGATGATGGTCCGGCGCTCAAAGTCCGCAAAGACGAGCATAATGCCCATGAGTATGCGGCCCATCTCGGTATCCTCGATGACGCCAAGGTTCAGTATCCAGACGCGGACGCCTTTCTTGAACCATTCCTCCACCTGGATATACGCCTCGCCCACGGTGCGGGCGAAACGGTCGAACGCCGTGACGACAACCGTATCACCGGCGGCCAGGTCGTTCTTCAACCTGTCGAAGCCCGGCCTGTCCATCTTTGCCCCGGACATAACGTCCTCATAGATTTCCTGGCACCCGGCGGCGGTCAGGGCCTTGCGCTGGTCCTCCAGCGAAGTCCCCAACACCTGCCCCTTGGTGCTAACCCTTGCGTATCCCCGTATCATATCAAAAACACCTCACTTTCCGGCACACACTTTTGAACATAATATTTGAACACGGAAAATGCCCCTTTTCGGGAGCTTTTTGCCCCGTGTTCGCATATATCCATATTTGAACACGGCAACGGCCGTTTTACTCGTCCCCGTAGTCGCCCTGTTTCTGCCGCCTGTTCTGCGCTTGTTCGCGCATCCGGCGATAAATGGCCTGGGCGTTCTCGACCTCACCGGCGGCATCCTCGCTCAGCCGCTGCTTCTGCCGCTGTAAGATTTCCTCCCGTTCGCGCTTGCGGCGGTCATCATAGGTTTCCTGCGGGGGTTCCTCCACGGGCGGCTTAACAGGCATCTCGGCGGCCGACTGTTCCGGCGCCTCGGCGGGCAGCTCCTTGGCCTTTTGCGCCGCCGCCTCTTTGTCCGCCCGGTAGTCGTCAAAGTGCAGGACAAGGTCCTCCGGGGACGTGAACCCGTGCTGCTGCGCCCATTCATCATAGGTCATGTAGCCGTCGTCCGTAGGCCGAACTTCCGGGACCGTAAACACAGGCGCGGGCGGGACAGGTATCACGGGCTGTGTTACGACAGGGCCTTTCTGCCATGCTTTCTCCAGACCCTCGGGGCCGAACTTTGTGCCGAGCTTGTTGCTCCTGGATTTCAAATTCTCCGGTATCTTCCCACCCCCAAATCCGCTCACGTCCTCCAGCTTGTAGGTGATGTAGGGGTCTATCACCTTGCCGGTGCGCTTTGTTCCGCCCGGATGGTACTCCGCCGAGACGCCCACGGCCGGGAGCTGCGTACTCATAAAATCGTCGAAGTCTTTCGCTGCGTCTCGCGCTTGCAAAATCCGGTCGCGCAGGTCATCTTTCCAGACGTACTTTCCGTCCTTGTCACGCATGGACTTCTCACCGATTTTCTCCGGGACGTCCTGCTCCTTGCCGTGGTCGATTTCCATGTGCTTCGAGATGATGTCGTCCATCTTCTGACGCACGAACCACGCCTTTGTCTGCTCGTCCGTGCAGCCCTTGAAGTCATCCATGCGGGTGTTGTTGATGACGATATGGCCGTGGACACATCCGCCCTTGCCGTCCGTCTGGATTGCGATAATGGCTTGGAACCCCGGATAATTTTGTTCCACGAACTCCTGGCAAATCGCGCCCGCAAGCATCCAGTCGGCAGGGTCATTCGGGTCAAGCTCCTTTTTCGAGAAACTGGTGATAACGTGACGGGCCTCGTTCTTGTTTTTGGACGAACGGCGACACCATACGGCGGCCATTTGGTCGCCGTAGGACTCCGCATCACCGCTGGCAAGGTTCACAGGGACGATGAGCTGATTTCGGACCCCGATACCGTTATGAGCTTTTTCATCCAGAACGTAATCCAGCAGGGCGCGGCCGCTTCTCGTTCGGCTTATGGTAGTATGCGACATAAGACCTTGTTCACCTCCCGCGACGCTGCCTCAAAGCGGGCTATCAATTCTTCCAGCTTCTCCATGTCGAGCGGTTTGCACTCGGCCTGGATTTGCTTTTCCATCGCCATCTGCCTTTGCATCAGGTCGATGCGCGAACCGGCGGGAGCGTTCTTCATCTCCCGGTCAAAAGACTTTTTTAAGTTATAGAGCCGCGCCTGCTGATTGAAGTTGACGCCGATGCGTCTCAACTCAAAAAGTACCTTTTGGGTTTCCGTGAAAAGTCCCCTGACGGAATCTTTGACTTGCTTCTCCATGCCGTAATCCAAAAAACGAATCAGGCTCAAATACCGGTCGATTTCCATATCCACGGCTATCCGCACAAGTGCGGCCGTGGATATGTTATTTTCGTTGGCAATCTCCCGGATGGCGTCGTATGCTTCCCGCGTGAACCTTATGGTCAGCGGAACCAACTCGCCCTTCCTGGGAGCGCCGCCCTTCGCTTCACTCATGGCTTTTGCCTCCTCAAACACGGTGTATCATATACTCAAACAGGTGTTTGATATATGATACACCTAATCGACCTGAAAGTCAATATGCTGAGCCTGATTCAAAAAAAGGTCAAAAAAAGGCAAGAAGTGGGTTGAGAACCGCTTACGCTCTACAACCCGCTTCTTGCCAAGGGGGAGCCGCTCCGCTTTTCCCCCTCTGGACACCCCCTATCGGGCAAGGCAAAGGGACTGTCTGCCCCTTTTTCCCTGCACCCTTTTTCCCCGACAAGGGGACGCCGGACGCTGCCCGTTTCCCCTTGACCCTTTCTCACCCGGCAGGGACAAACCGCCACCGGCCGTTTTTCCCTTGCATCTCTTTTCGGCACGGGCAGGATGTTGAAAAACTTCGGATGTGACCGACCGCGTGTCTTGCGACACGCTAATTTTTCACACCCTTTCCCTGTGACCCTTTGTGTGATTTTCGCCCTGTTCTCCCCCTGTCATACCTCCCCGTGATAAGGCCGCCGTGGGCGGCCGGTTTGGTAATTAAGGGGGAGGGGCTTTGCCGCCCGACCCCGGCCGACTTTTTTACACAAAGGAGAGATTGTCTATGAGAAACCCAACCAACACGATGTCCAACCACGCCACAAGAGAGGAAAAGGTACAAGAGCTTTTGGAGCAGTTGGAGCAGGGCGTGCAGTCCGTTTTCGCGTCCGAAAACTATGCACGCTTCTTACGCACCATGTCCAAATTCAGAAAGTACAGCTTCCGAAATGCCGTGCTTATCTGGATGCAGAAACCCGACGCTTCTCTGGTCGCGGGCTACAACGACTGGCAGAAAAAGTTCCATCGTCAGGTCCGCAAGGGCGAGAAAGGCATCCGCATCTTTGCCCCCGTGATTTACGCAAAGAGCAAAGACGGGGATGACCCGGACGCCGAGAAAGAGGACGAAATCGTATGCTGCAAGGTCGTCTCCGTGTTCGATGTGAGCCAAACGGACGGCGAGGAATTGCCGACGCTGGGCGTGGACGAGCTGACCGGAACGGTGGAGCAGTACCCGCCGATTCTTGACGCGCTGGAACGCATCTCCCCGGTTCCGATGGGCTTTGAACCTATCACCACAGGGGCGCACGGTTACTACAGCCACACGGAACGGCGAATCGCCATCAACGAGAATATGAGCGAGCTTCAGACCGTCAAGACGGCCATCCACGAAATCGCCCATGCCAAGCTCCACGCGCTCCCGGAGGACGGCAAGCGGCCCAAAGACGGACCCGACCAGCGCACCAGAGAGGTCCAAGCTGAAAGCGTGGCCTACATCGTATGCCAGCACTTCGGCCTGGACACGTCGGACTATTCTTTCGGATACGTCGCCGGATGGTCATCCGGCAAAAAGACGCCGGAGCTGGCCTCCAGTATGGACGTCATCCGCAAGGC
>CANPXS010000057.1 GCA_947586625.1 uncultured Clostridia bacterium
TCCGTGCCCGGAGGCGCCATTATCTTGTGCTCGACGACCTCGTTTTCCTTGACGATGCCGTAGACGTCGCCGCCCTTTATCTTGTCGCCGCGCTTCGCGGTCGCCTCAAAGTACCACTTCTTTTCCCTGTCGAGCGCGGGCAGGTCGATGCCGCGCGTGATGTTCGGACCGACGGCGTTCTTTATCGCCACGAGCGGGCGCTGGATGCCGTCGTATATGTTCTCCATGAGCCCGGGACCGAGCTCGACCGACAGCGGCGCTCCCGTCGACACGACGCGGTCGCCGCGTCCGATGCCCGCCGTCTCCTCGTAGACCTGTATGGACGCACGGTCGCCGTGCATCTCTATTATCTCGCCGATGAGGTTCTTGTCGCCGACGCGGACGACGTCGAACATGTTCGCCTCGCGCATTCCCTCGGCTATGACGAGAGGTCCCGATACCTTAACGATTCTTCCTTCTGTCACTTTATTCTCAGCCGTGTCCTTTCAAGTTAAATAATTGCCGGCAGCCAAACGGTCATTCCCGGAAAAGGATGTCGGCGCCGACGGCGACCTCGACGTGGCGCTTTATCTGCGCCATGCCGTAGCTGAGCGCGCCGTCCGCGCTCTTTTTATCGGGCAGCACCGTCACGGCGGGCGTCATGCTGCCGTTATATTTGGCGATGTCGCCGGGGACAGCCTCCGCTATCGCCTCGGTGACAAAGATTATAGCGTAGTCTTCGTTCGCTATTCTGTGCAGTATCTTCGCCGCGTCAGCGGGGTCCTCGACCTCGTACACCGTATATCCGAGAGCTATAAAGCCCGCGACCGTCGCGCGGTCGCCGATAACGCCTATCTTGTACACAGAGCCACCCCCTAAACCGTGCGGATGCGGTCGGCGAGCTTATCGTACGGCACGCCGGCGCGCTTGCCCGCGATGATGATGCGCGCGTTTTTCGCGTTGTACTCGCGCTCGACGAGAAAGCCGAATATGACTGCCGCGCCGAACACCGTTTTCTTCGCCTCCGCAGCAAACGAAAGATACGCGTCGTCGGCGTCTCTTTCGAGCGCCGACAGCATCGTGTCGGCGGACGTGAGCGCACTGTAGAACGACTCGGGCACGCGTCCCTTCACGTATGCGGACAGCGTCTCCTCGCCTTCCTCCGCCGCCGTGATGATACCGTCGACGTCGATACTGCCGCCGCCGCACAACGCGCGGCGAAGCAGCTCCGACTGCGTCTGCGACTTCATTCTTATGACGCGCACGGCGGTCACGACGTTCGTCAGGTCGATCTTTACGCGGACCGCGTCCGAGAACAGTTTTATCCCCGTTTTGTCCGCGCCGCTTGCCGTCATTTCAAACGACGCGCCGTCGAGCGGCAGGTCTATCGACTGCGGGTCGCCCGTCTTCGCGTATGCGTCTGCGGCGTCGCGCGCCGCGTCCGCGAACGCGCCCGGAAGCTCCGCATACTCGCGCGTCTTTACCGCGCGCGTGACCGTGTCAGTCGGTATCGAGCCGCACGAGAAATAGAGCGGCGACGGGTCGAGCCCGCGCGCCTCGCATTTCAGCGCCGTCTTTATGTTGTTGCAGTCATACTGGTAACGCAGAAAATCGAATACGTGTACGTCGCCCACGATCTCGGCCGCCGTGCGGAACGAGTCGTTTACGTACTCGTCGCATATAGCCTCGGCGGTGTCGGTCTTCGCGTCGGGCGGCAGCGTCGCGCGCCCCTCAAAGAGCGCCGTCTCCGCTTCCTCCGCGTCGGCAGCCTCGAGCATGCGCTTTACTACCGCTCGCGAAAGACCTCTGTTCTCCACCGATCTGATATACGCGCTCGCGTAGAGGAAGTCCTCGTCTCTCAGCTTTTTTGCCGTTTTTATTTTTATCTTCCCGAGTCCGGCTTTTTTCTTTTTTTCAGATGCCATGCCCGCACCTCAGCTCTCGGGATACAAAGTCTTATATACGACGGGGTCGAGTGTCTCGCGCAGCGATTCGAGCAGGAGCGACAGCGAGCAGTTTTCTTCGACGGCTCCCGCCCTGACGATGACGCCGCCGTCGATGTCGGCGCTTCCGTCCGCGAGCACGACGCGCTTCGCCGCGTCCGCGCCGACGGCGCGCTTATAGTTGTTCTTTATCGTCAGAACTATCGCTTCGCCGAATTCCTCGCGGTCGCGGGGATTGAATACGAGCTCGTACTTCACGGCTCCGATGTCCTCCCCGTACTGCGTTTTGCGCTCCTCCGCTTTCGTCGCGTGACTGCGTATCGCCGACACCGCCAAAACGATGAGCAGCGACGCGTACTCGTCGCGCGGCATGTCGAGAAGCTGCCTGTGCGCTTCCTCGTACGCCATGTCGACGCCGCGGCTCTTCTGTCCCGAGATGATGTTACGTCTCGTCATCGCCGCCGACGACTTCGCGCGCGTTATGACTGCCTCCGCCTCGCGCTCCGTCCGCTCCGCGTACTCGGCCTCGACTTCCGCTATCTTTCCGTCGTACTCGGCTTTTATGCGCTCCGCCTCGCCTGACGCCGCCGCGAGCATTTCCTCGCATTCTTTTTCGGCGTCGGACTCGATGCGGGCGATTATTTTGTCAAGTCCCTTCATAGCCTGCGTCAGCTTTCGTACTTTCCCGTCAGCCTACGTTTGCGAAAAGGACTGCGAGCAGGGAGATGAGCAGCGCGAATATCGCGTACGTCTCAACGAGCGCCGCCGAAGTCATTGCCTTCGCGACCTCGCCCGGACGCTTCGCTATGAGGTTCACGCCCGCAACGGCGACTCTCGCCTGCTTGATGGCGGAGAAGTAACCGACGATCGCTATCGGCAGGCACGCGAACAGGAAGTAAGCGCCCTGCGCTATCGACAGCGACGTAAGTCCGCCGAACAGACCGATCTTAAAGAGAACGAGGAACGCGGTGACAAGACCGTAAATGCCCTGCGTGCCCGGAAGCGCCTGCAGAAGCAGCGTGCCGCCGAACTTGGACGGGTCGTCGGTCAGAAGTCCCATCGACGCCTCGCCGACCATGCCGACGCCCTTCGCGCTGCCCATGCATGCGAGAAGCGCCGCGAGCGCGGCTCCGAGAACGGCGAGAGCCGTGCCCGACATCGTCGCCGCCGCGTTCATAAGATAATCGAATAAAGTCATTCCTGTTGCATCCATTTCTTTTTTTCTCCTTTGGATCATGCAATATTTGCTTTTTGTTTGTAGACGTAGAACTTCGGGTCGGGTTCGAGCGGCACGAACGCGCGTCCGCCCGATTCGTAGAATTTGCCGAAGAATTCGATATACTGCAGTCGGCTCGTGTGAACGAACGTGCCGAGCAGGTTTATCGCGATATTGAGCGTGTGACCGATAAGTATCGCTATGACGAATATGATAAGTCCGAAGAAACTCGGCCCCGCGAGCGTTCCGAGCAGGTTGAACACACTGCCGATGACGGCGGACGCAAGTCCGAGCGAGAGCACGCGCGAATACGAGAGCAGGTCGGACACGTACGATATCGTATCGTAAAGCGACATCAGTCCTTTGCCAATCTTCATAACGATGCTCTTCTCCGCGCGTCCCTGCGTTGCAATAAGTATCGCGTAGCCGAGGGCGAGCACAACGATTCCGGGCACAGTCAGCGCGCCGACTCCCGCGCCCATCCCGACCGCCATCAATATGCCGCCGAGGAACACGAGTATCCATGAACCCGCGTCGAATATCGCGTCCCACACAGTCTTAGTTTTGCAGAGTATGTAGAACTTGACCGACAGCGCGCCGATCAGATGTACGGCTCCGAGCGCTATCGAGACGACGAGGAACGTCATCGGGTCGTTTATCGGGTTGAACCATACGGCGAGGTCGGGTTCCTCGGCGGCGCCGAAGAAGCCTGTCGCCATCTTGCCCGGCAAGTCGCCGAAGTAGCCGCCGAGAAGTATGCCGCACACCATCGACGATATGCCGCATATCGCGAACATTCGCAGGAATTTATTCAGCGTCCCGCGCGGCTTCATGAGTTTCAGTCCGAGTATGCACGCGAGCGACACGACGAGTCCGTATCCGAAATCGGCGAACATGAATCCGAACAGTATCATGTAGAATATGCTCATCACGAACGTCGGATCGTAGGTGCCGTATTTCGGCAGTGCGTAAAGCTCAACGACAGGCTCGAACGATTCCGCGAACTTGTTGTTTTTCAGCTTGACGGGCACATCCTCCGTCTCGGGATGCGGGTCGTCGAACTCATACGCGCACCCGAGCTCGTTGAGCATTGCCTCCACCTCGCCGACCGAGGCGGCGGGGACCCATCCCGCCACGTACACCGTCGACTCCGTCTCCGGCATACGCGACCGCGCCTCTGCGTACTGCATCCGCGTGCGCTCCGCGTCGTGATACATCTCGATCTCGGGTATCGCCTCCGCGAGCGTATCGGCTTCGGCGGACAGACCGTCCTTCGTCACCGTGAGCTGCTCGATTTTGACCGTTATCTCGTCGAGCACGTCGGCAGCCGTCTTGTCGTACTGCGACGCGGGGGATTTGACGAATCCCGCCGACGTCAGCCACCGCAGAGCGGCGGCGGTGTCGTCCTTGTGCGTCAGCACCGACACGTAAACGACGCCGTTTACTTCGTTTTTGTATATTATCGCGCCGCCCGTCTCGTCCGTGAACCGTTCGAGGTCGGACTCGCCCGCGCTTCCCGACGGCAGACTTCCTATCGTCACATCGGTGTGGCGCGTGCCCGCATACGAGAGCGTCAGATCATAGTCTCGCCACGGCTCTATCGCGTCCGCGTCGGCGGTGAGCTTCGCGATGTCGGACTTCGTCTTTGCGATCTCGTCTCCGAGTCTGCATGCGTCGTCGGCAAAATCGCTCGCTTTCTGCTCGCGTTCCGGCTCGGGGTCGCCGCGTTCAAGCTCCGGCTTAGGCGAAAACAGCTTCTTTTTGACCTTGCTGTGCGGCGACAGGACGTCGATGGCGGTCGTCGCCGCCGCGATGCGTCCCTCTATCCGCCGCCTTGCGGCGGTCACGTCGGCGCCCGACAGCGACAGCGACTCCACGTCCTCCGGCGACATCACGTCGACGTCGACGCACGACAGCCATACGAGCCGCCGGCACAGCTCGTCGCAGCTGTCCCGGCTCGATATAGCCGTCAGTCGTTTCATTTCAGTTATCGGCATTTTTTCTTATCTCTCCGATTATGACGGCGACGGCGTCGTCGAGGTTTTTCCTCGACCCGCGCCACATCTCCGCGGCCTCACCCTCGGCGTCTGCGCGGCTCTTTTCGAGCAGCGCGCCCGCCTGCTTCGAGATCAGCTCGAGCTTTTCATTCATATCGGCGGCGCACGATACTCTCGCGGCCTCGAGCCGCGCTTTCCCGTCGTCCGTCGCCGACGATATCATCGCGCGCGCTTTAGCGGCGGCGCGAGACTTCGTCTCCTTCGCCTTATTTTCCGCCTCGAGCACGGCGTCAACAGCTTCCTTTGACAATCGGACACCTCCCTTGCACAGTGTCATCACGGCATGATGCAATAAAACCGCACATTACCGTTACCATACAGTATACCACACGCGCGCGTATAAATCAAGCGCGTATTTGTTAAATTTTATGCATTTGCCGACGTTTGCCTGACATTTGTATAAAATACCGTCCCGCACATTATAAAATCCGCGCGGAGGACGCCCGCGATGTCCTCCGCGCGATACAGTCACGACAAAAACAGATACGCTGCCGCACCGAGCGCTCCGAGCGCGAGCAGATAAAATAGCGACGGACGCAGATACGAAAGCGCACCTGCCGCGCCTCTTTTCTTCGCGGACATGACCTCCGCCGTCGCCGCCGCTGCCATGAAGATGCCCGCTAACAGAAACGATATCGGATACGTGCGCGCGCCGCCCCAAAAATAAGCGTAAAAGCACACAACCGCGACCGCGGCGGACGATATGAGCGAGACTAACCTGTATTTGTCCATCGTGCTCCCCTCTTTTTCCCGTTTTCGGCGACGCGCTTTGCGTCGATGATGTTTCTGTTGCGTCCGCGGTACAGCATCGCCGTCACCACAACACCGAGCGCCAGCGACAGAAGCAGCACCGCCATTATTTCGAGCAGTCTGCCCTCGCGCTCGACGTCGCCGCCGCCCTCGTCGGTCGGCGCGAACATCGCCGCGAGCTCGTCGTCTCCGACCGTGCGGCTGCAAAGCGACACGCGCGATATATACATATCCCCCACGTCGTCGACGGGAAGTATCGCTATGCCGTATATGTCCGACAGTCCCGCAAACGGCGACGCGTCGATGTAGAACGCGCCCGAAAATCCGCGCAGATAGAGCCGCGTGCGGTACGTGCCAGACGACGAATAGATCACCGCCTCGCACTCGCCGTCGTTTTCGGCGTAACATTCGACGTACAAAATCGGCGCATCTTTTATGTCGAGCCCACCGAGATACGACGTCATGATGCCGACGCCGCCCGCGGCGCGCAGCGCCCTCTCGCCGCCTCCGACTCGCACCGTGGCGCATTCGCCCGACGCAAGGACCGGGAACCAGCCCGCCGAGTCGAACGTGTCGGTGAAGTCGTATATGCTGTACCTGCCCGCGATGTCGGAACTCGACACGAGCCTGCCGACGCTACGGACGAGCGGATGCGACGATTCCGGCGCGTTTATGCTCTCGTAACGTTCGCCGAACGCGTACATGAGCGAGGTTTTATACCTGTCGGTATCGAGATAACCGAGCGCGGACATGAACGCGTCTCTTTCGTCGTCGTGGACGGACGCGTCGTCTATGTCGTATAAGAACGCGGCGACAGACACGCGCGTACACGTCTCGTAATATTTTTCGATATAGTCGCTCATGAGCTGCTGACCCGTGAGCGCGTAGCCCTCGAGCGGCTCGCAGATGATGAACTGCCCCGATACGGCCGTCTCGCCCGACAGCGCGAGCTGCGCCGATATCACATCCGACATAAGCGCCGGTGCCGCCGACTCCGCGAGCAAATAATACGTCATAGTCCCGAGCGAGCGAAGCTCGCGCGACACACCGCTTATCATCATCTCGGCGTCTGCGCCGTTCGGGCGCTCCCACCCGGCGACAGTGTTCCCTATCGGCAAAATCACGCGGAAGCCGGAAATGTTCGCCCTTCCGACGCCGTATGCGACGGCGAGAGACGCGGCGGCGTCGCGCGCGGCGTCCTCTCCTTCGTACATATCGGAAACGCAGCTTTCCCCTATCGCAACGCCGCGTATGAAGCCGTAGTCGGCGGAGCTGTAGCGCGAGGTCAGATAGTCGACGGCGGCGTAAAGACGCAGAAATGATGTCTCGTCCGACACCGTGACCGCGTGAGATGCTCCGTCTCTGTCGTCGACGAGGCGGAGATAGCACGACGCGCCGCACGTCGACGGAGCCTTTATCTTCTCGTCGAGCATGGCAAGATATTCGTTGTCAAAGTAGAACAGAGAGCCGCCGAGCGAATAGAGACGACCCGTCGTCGCTGTGCCGAACAGCCTGTCGAGCGAAACGTCGGTCAAAATGACGGACGCGTCCGAGCACATTTCCTGCGTATAGATTCCCATCGTGCTCTGTACCGGCGTCGGCAGCTTCGCGCCCGCCTCCTCCGAGAAGTCCGCCATGCGCGGCTGTCCGATAAGCAGCTTTTCATCGCCCGAGACGAGGCACACCACGTATCGCATCGCGCGGTACGCGGTCGGGAGCTTGTCCGCGCCGAGCGTCACGTTAAATCTCGTCGTGACGTCTATGACCTCGACGGGCTCGTAAGGCACCTTTTCCTCGCCGTCTGCCCCGTCCGCGTCGGCGCCGAATACGTATTCGCTGATGTCGCCGTAGACGGGCACGCAGTATACGGCGACTGAGCCGTTAATATGCCCCGCGACGACGTCGGACGGTATCTGTCCGCGTATGTTGACGCTGCCGTCGGCGAGCATGCGGCACGTGTCGACGGAGCCGACGGACACGTCAGTGACAGCGTCGCTTTTGACGGCTTCTATCGAGTCGACGGTTATATCGCCGGCGTCTCTGCCGTCGAAAATCATATATATATTAGACAAATTTGCGATGTCATCGACCGGGAAGTACAGCGCCGCCGCAAGTCCCGTCGACGGTATATTTATGCTCTCCGTCCTCGTCACCTCGCCGTCGGTGTAAAAGTACGTCAGCCGCAGCGACGACCCCGACGTGTCCGAGACTGTCACGCGTATGAAGTCGGCGGTATATTCGCCGCTCCTGTCGGGGATGCAGACGCCGAGATTCAGCATCGCGGACATTCCGTTTCTGCGCACCGTTATGCCGTCCGGACCCGATGTGGTGTACGTCGCGCCCTCCGCCGTTATCATTGTGCCGAGGAATCTCTCCTCAAACGACGTGTCGCGCACCGACGTCATCGTGACCGCGTCGACGCGGAAATTCGACCTGACGCGCGCGCCCGTCGCCGCGCCGCCGCTCATATCGGATGTGACCGATATCGTCAGCCCCGTTATGCGCGAGCGCATGTTCCACTGACCGAACTCGGCACTCACGTGTACCCACTCGCCCGCCCTGACCGACGTCGAATACGACGACCTCATCGTGCCGGACGAGACGTCGACTGTGACGATGTAGCTCGTCGCCACAGCGACATCGGTGCCGCCGAGCTGCTCGGACGGCGTTATATTGATGTAAAACGACAGTGCGTTATACGCGTACATGTTGACGGGCGTTTCAAATTCGCGCGATATCGACACGGGAACGCCGATGTAGGCGTCGTAGTCGCGGACGGCGACGTAGCCTGTGTCGCCTGTGCCGGACGAGTACTGCGCCGTCTCGTCGTTATATCTCATCGCCGACACGGTGCCGCCCGTTATCGACGACCATGCGGTCGAATTCGACATATCGTCGACGACGGCGGATACGGGGACGGCGGCGCCGGGATCCGCAGACACTGCCGATGCCAAAAAGACGGCGCAGATGAGCAGCGCAGCCGCCGCTGCGAGCGTCTTTGCTATAACGCGTGATCCGTTCATTTTCGCCGTCGTCCTTTCGTTTTTTATAGTATGGTATAAGCATATCACAAACCGCACGGTTTGTCAAGGAACTCACAGATTTGTGTGACTTTTATATTTGCACGGTGCGAAGGAGCCGCCGAACAAATAACGGCAACGCCACACTTTCCGCGAAGCGGAAACGTGTCGCAGGTCGGCGCGTCAGCGACGAACTGCTGTGCACCGCGCTCGTGCGCTGACGGCGCGATACGTCTGGACGCAGACACGACGTCTGGACGACGATATCGCCCCGTCGCGAGGGAGCTGTTCGCAGGTTGCCCCCGCTCAACCTACGAACACCTCTTTCCCTTAACTGCCTATATTATACCACAAAATCTGCAATTTGTCAAGTACTTTTCACAAATTAGTGTGAATTTTTTGCATGCTCACAGCGTAAAGTGACTATTTCGTCCTACGCACGGACGATACACGCGTGTTAAGGACCTCTTTCCAAGCCGGGAAAGAGGCCCTTAACAATCCCGAAAGCGGCGCAGCGTGCCGTCGATGTGATTGAATCTGCGGCAAAAGAGGATTCGGGGCTCAGACCGCGTTATCGCTTTGGCATAACAGCTCCCTCGCGGCACGGCGAGTGCGCCGACGAAGCGTCGTGTCTGCGTTTGACGATGGGAGCGCCGAGCAGCGCACGAGCACGGTGCGTGAACGTGAAGCTGCGAAGCCTACGGCTCGTTGCCGAGCTTGGACGGCGGATTCATAGATAAGCTCTTAATTATTACTTGCAAACGCGCATGATGCGCGATATAATTGAAGTGAAAAATTCGGAATAAACTGTAAGTTTGGGGGAACAAAACATGTCACATATGCCGGAGTGGCTGAGGACAGCCGTATTTTATCAGATATACCCGCAGTCGTTCCGCGACACGAACGCGGACGGCATCGGCGACTTCGACGGCATCATAGAAAAGCTCGACTATATCCGCAGGCTCGGCTGCGACGCTATATGGCTAAATCCGTGCTTTGAGTCGCCGTTCGGCGACGCGGGCTACGACGTCGCCGACTACTGTAAAGCCGCGCCGCGCTACGGCACGAACGACGACCTGCGCCGCCTTTTCGACGAGGCTCACAGGCGCGGCATGCACGTTCTGCTCGACCTCGTGCCGGGTCACACGTCCGTCCGGCACGAATGGTTCCGCGAATCGTGCCGCGCGGAGAGGAACGAATACACCGACCGCTACATCTGGACCGACAGCGTATGGACGGAGCCGGACGGCATGGCGTGCATACGCGGCATATCGGAGCGCGACGGCAGCTGCGCCGTGAACTTTTTCTCGCATCAGCCCGCGCTCAACTACGGCTTTTACCGTCCCGATCCGAATAAGCCGTGGCAGCAGCCGACCGACGGCGAAGGCCCGCAAAAGACGCTTTCCGCGATGATGGACGTTATGCGTTTTTGGCTCTCGCTCGGCTGCGACGGCTTCCGCGTCGACATGGCGGGATCGCTCGTCAAGCACGACGAGGACGGACGCGGCACCGTCGCGCTGTGGAAGAAGGTGCGCGCATTCCTCGACCGCGAATTTCCCGACGCGGCGATGATATCGGAGTGGGGCGAGCCCGACAAGTCGCTCGAGGGCGGCTTCCACATGGATTTCCTCCTTCACTTCGGACCGTCGCACTATAACGACCTGTTCAGATGCAAAAATCCCTATTTCTGCGGGCACGGCGACGCGTCCGAATTCGTGCACCGCTACACGTCGAGCCTTTCGAAAACCGAGGGGCGCGGTCTCATCTGCATACCGTCCGGCAACCACGATATGCAGAGACTGGCGCGCACCGTGACCGGCGTCAATGCCAAGATCGCATTCCTGTTCCTGCTCACGATGCCGGGCGCTCCGTTTATATACTACGGCGACGAGATCGGCATGCGGTACGTCGAGGGACTCGCCTCCGTCGAGGGCGGCTACGACAGAACGGGCTCGCGCTCGCCCATGCAGTGGGGGAGAGACAAAAATGCCGGCTTCGGCGACGCCGCCCCGGATAAACTCTATATCCCCCTCGACCCGGATGAAAACAGGCCTGACGTCGAGGACGAAGAAGCCGATGAGGGCTCGCTTTTGTCCGAGGTAAAGCGTCAGATAAAGCTGCGCCGCGAGCATCCCGCGCTTTCAAATACGGGCAAAATTGAGTTCGTATACGCCGAAAAGAACGCGTACCCGCTCGCCTATGTCCGCTATGCAGACGGCGAGCGCCTGATGGCAGTGCTCAATCCGTCCGACGCGGACGCGTCGTTTGAATGTGACGCCGCAGTCGGCGATATCGTATACGCGATTGGCGGCGAGCCCGTATGCAAATGCGGACGTATGACCATACCTGCGATGTCCGCCGCCGTGTGCCGCATTATGTGAGGTGCAAAATGGTTGAAATAACGGACTTCATACCTGTCATAACCGAGTACCGCGACGACGCGGGATTCGTTCACCCCGGAGTCGGCGTGTCCGCCGATATGCTTCGCACGATGCAGCGCCACGCCCGCGCACATGACGAGCCGTGGCTGCCGTCGATGGAAAAGTTATCGTCGCATCCGCGCGCGTCCGCGGACGCTGGAATGAGCTGCAAGCCGGAAAGCGACGAATTCATACATATCCCGTTCGGCGACGGCGGGCTCGCTGTCGCACACTGCGCACAGCGCGACGGCGACACAGCGTCAAAACAGGCGATAATGTACGTCATAACCGGCGATGCGCGTTACCGCGAGAACTGTATGCGCATACTGCGCGCATGGATGTGCGCGCGCGACGCGGCGCTGCACCGCGACCAACAGATAAGATGGGGAATCGCGCTCTATCACCTCTGCTTCGCCGCCGACATAATGCGCACAACTTCGTCGCCGGACGCGTCGCTTTCATGGACACCTGACGACGACGAGAGGTTCCGCTCGTTTTTGAACGTCGTCGAGTTCACCGTCGACGGATGGTGGTACTTCATGAACCAGCACAGCTACGCGTTAAAAGGCTGGATGGCGAAGACGATATTCTGCGGCGAGCGCGAAAAGTATGATATCGCGGTCGAGAGGGCGACCGTCCACAAGGCGTACGAGCCGCACAACCGCGGACGCTCGGGCTCGATAAAATATCAGATAGCATCGATAACGGAGGACATCGAGACGGGAGAAGTCGTCGACCCGCCGTTTATCGAGGTAACGGAGGTCGGGAGAGATCAGGCTCACGCATACGGCAATATCGGATCGCTCTCCGAGATAGCGATGACTATGTACGTGCAGGGGACGCGCGTCGACCCCGAAACTGGCGAGGCGTCGGAGGACGAAGGCGCTGTCGGCGCGTTCGAGTTTCTGTCAGACCGACTGCTCGCGGGCGCCGACTACATCGCGCGCTTCAATCTCGGGTATAAGACTCGCTACTACCGCACCTACTTCGACGCGCCGAACTCATGGAACAAGCGCAATTTCGGACGCGTCGACCCCGTGTTCGGCATCCTCTACCACTACTACAAGTACCACGCGCGCCGCGACGTTCATGCGCTCGCACCGTATATGTGCGAGATGTACGAGAAATTCTCCTCCCCCGAGTCGTCGCTCGAGGAGTTCATCGGATATTCGGAGCTTCTTTATTCTACCGACGAGGCGGTGCACGATCACATCGTACCGCAAACGATGCGCGACCGCTCCGACGGCGTATACATGTGTGCGGACATAACGGCGGTGCGCGAGGGCGGCGTGTCCGTGTGCAGTGACGGCGGCAGACGGTTCCTCCGCATGCGCGGGGACTCGGAGGCGGCGGACCGGACGTTCGGACATCCTGCGCTCGCGGACGCGGAGCTCGTATACCGCGCCGACGGCGAATGTACGCTCTCGCTGTCGAAGTGCGACAAGTCGAACGTGCTCGCGCGAGTGACGCTCCGTGACACACACGGGAAGTGGGAGACGACGTCGTTCCGATTTGAAGGGAACGGCGAGGACTCGACGATACTGTACTATACAAAAGAAGGTCACGGCACCGTCGACCTTTATACGCTGAAGCTTTTATCGGAGGCGGAGAGATGACGGAAAAGAATATGCTTTGGAAATATAAATGGAAAAAGAGCGCGCTTCCCGGCGACTGCAACCCCGTCATATGGCATGACGACATCGTGCTCCACGACGGCAAGGGCGACGGACTCGGCGGCTGCGCCGACGAGGTCGGATACTACGAAACGGAAATCGTAGGCGATTTTGCGCTGTCGTGCCGCCTTTTGGAGTCAGAGCGCGCCTATTACGGCGTCGCGATAAGCACCGGCATCATGATACGGTGCGGCGTCGGGGGCGACGACGAAATGCTCTACTTCGGGCTCGCCGCCGACGGCAATTATCACGTCACCGTGCGCGATAAAAAAGGCGGCGATGCGCGCGAGGTCGACGTGGCGCCTTTCAGTCAGACATTTTACCGCGACATGAGGCTGACGCGGACGGACGGCATCATCGTCTGCGAGGTCAGGCGCGACGGCGGCGAATATGAGACCGTGTGCCGTCTTCGCGCGCCGAATGCGGAAATGCTCCGCGTCGGGTTCACGTCCGCGTTCAAATCCGTGTACGGCGGCGTGACGCTGTATGCGGCGGACGAGATGCGATAATATTGCACGATAACCGCACAAAAAAAGGTCCGCAAACCACGTCTTGTGGCTTGCGGACCGTGTTTTAGTTTTACAGCTTTACAGCGACTTGATAAGTCCCGGCAGGCACTGCTCGAATCTGACTCCGTACCAGCTCTCGTCCTTGTCCGGCATCGTCGCCTTTATCGACTCGACCGTGTAATCGACCGCTATCTTCAGCGCGTCGTACAGCGGCTTGCCGAGCGTCACAGCTCCTGCGAGCGCGGACGTAAATATGTCGCCCGTGCCGTGGAACGATATGTCGATATTCTCGTTGAAGTACTCGACGAACTCGTCCTTCTCCGAGTCGTAAGCGACAGCGCCCTGATGCGTCGGCTCGTATATGACGCCCGTCACGACCGCAGTTTTGCAGCCGAGCGCGCACAGACGGCGCAGGACGCCGTGTATATATTCCTCGTCATATCCCGACGCGCGGTAAGGCTCGCGCAGCATGAACGACGCCTCGGTCAGGTTCGGCACCGTTATGTCAGCGCGCGCGCACAGCTTCGTCATCTCAGCCGCGTATTCCTCGGAAAATCCCGTGTAAAGCACGCCGTTGTCGGCGAACACAGGGTCGACGACCTTTATCATGCCCGGGAACGCGTCGAAGAAGTCCGACACCATGCCTATCTGCTCGACGGTGCCGAGATAGCCCGTGCTGACGGCGTCAAACGTCAATCCCTCGCGCTTCCAGTGGTCGACGATAGCGGGAATGTCCGCCGACAGGTCGCGGTACGTCCACCCCTTGAATTTATACGTGTGCGTAGACAGCACCGCCGTCGGTATCGGGCAGACCTCGAGTCCCATAGCCGACATTATCGGATGAGCCACCGTCAGCGAGCATTTGCCGAAGCATGACAGATCCTGTATAGTTGCGATCCTCTTCTGTTTCATTGTAAATATCCCCCTTTTTTCGGATTATTGAAATTATATACTTCAACTTCTTTTGTGTCAATAGTAAAAGTGAACATTTATACGTATCGTGCGCAGCTTTGCCGTGTCGAAAAGAATAAAACGGGGGCGCGCCGCCCCCGTTTTATATCTGCATAACGCCGATATTTTATTTGTCCTTTTCCGACTCCATCTGACGTTCGAGCAGCTTGTCGATCGCGTCCGCGTAAGCCTCGTCGGACATGTCGTCCTCGTACTCCTCATCATCGTCGTCATAGTAATCGTCGTCGCCGCCGTCGTCATCGAAGTCGACGTTCTCGCCGTCCTCATCGTCGTCGTCGAAGTAATCGTCGTCGTCAATGTCGAAGTTGACGACTCTCTCTCTGTCGTCGACGTCGCCGTCATCGTCGACCGCGACGCTCGCGCCGGAGAGAAGATTCTTCATCGTCTCCGAGCTCTCCTCCGTCTCAACGATGCCGATGTTGCGGTAACGCTCCATGCCCGTGCCGGCGGGGATAAGCTTACCGATTATTACGTTTTCCTTGAGGCCGAGCAGGTGGTCGACCTTGCCGCGTATCGCCGCCTCGGTCAATACCTTCGTCGTCTCCTGGAACGACGCCGCCGACATCCAGCTGTTCGTCGCCAGCGACGCCTTCGTGATGCCGAGAAGCACCGGCGTCGACGTCGCAAGACGGAGCGTGATCTCGCCCGCGTCTATGCGCGCCTGTATCGCCGCGTTCTCCTCCTCGATCTCGCTGACGTCCACCATCGTACCCGCGAGCAGATCGGTGTCGCCCGCGTCGTCGACTTTGACCTTGCGCGTCATCTGACGCGTTATGACCTCGATGTGCTTGTCGTTTATCTCGACGGCCTGGAGTCTGTACACCTTCTGGACCTCGCGCACGATGTAGTCGTACGTCGCGTCAAGACCGTTGATGCGCGTTATGTCGGCGGGGCTCATGTAGCCCTCCGTCAGCGGCTGACCGTGCGTCACATAGTCGCCGTCCGTGACCTTGAGCGCCATGCCGTAAGGTATCGTGTACGAGATGATCTCGCCCGCCTCCGTCGTCACGTCGACGACGTGGACGCGCTTGTCGTCGCGGATCGAGACAGTGCCGTCATACTCCGTAACGATAGCGGGCTTCTTCGGCTTGCGCGCCTCGAACAGATCCTCGACTCGCGGCAGACCTTGCGTGATATCGGAGCCCGCGACGCCGCCCGTATGGAACGTACGCATCGTGAGCTGCGTGCCCGGCCCGCCTATCGACTGAGCCGCGATGATGCCGACAGCCTCACCGACGCTGACCGGCGTGCCGAACGCGAGGTTCGCGCCGTAGCACTTTGCGCAGACGCCGTGATGTGCCTTGCACTGGAGAACCGTGCGCACGTACACTTCGGTGATGCCCGCCTTGACTATCCTGTCGGCCTCGGCCTCGCCTATCATGTGATTGTCCTCGACGATGACCTCGCCCGTGTTCGGGTCAACGACGTCGCCGATGACGAATCTGCCGAATATACGGTCGCGCAGCGGCTCGATGACCTCGTTGCCCTCTTTGATATCCGACATTAGGATACCCTTGCGGGAGCCGCAGTCGTCCTCGCGGATTATGACGTCCTGCGCGACGTCGACGAGACGGCGCGTAAGGTAACCGGAGTCGGCGGTACGGAGCGCCGTATCGGACAGCGATTTGCGCGAGCTTCGTGCGCCCATGAAGTATTCGAGTATATTAAGACCTTCGCGGAAGTTGGACTTGATGGGAAGCTCCTGCGTACGGCCGTTTGTCGCGAACATGAGTCCGCGCATTCCGGCAAGCTGTCTCATCTGCGTGATGTTGCCTCGAGCGCCCGAGTCCATCATTATCTTTATCGCGTTGAACTTGTTGAAATTCTTCTGGAGCGATTCGACGACGTCGTTCGTCGTCTGACGCCATACGGCGATGACGCTCGAATATCTCTCGTCCTCGGAAAGCTCGCCTCGCGAGAAGTGGCGGTTGATGTTCTCTATCTTCTTCTCCGCTTCTGCGACGAGCTTATATTTTTCCTCCGGCACCGTTATGTCGGCGACAGATATCGAGATGGACGCCTTTGTCGAATACTTGAAACCTATGCTCTTTATGTCGTCGAGCATGCGCGCCGTCACCGCGAAGCCGTGCTTCTTGATGCACGCGTCTATGATGCCCGACAGCTTCTTCGACGTCATCGCCTCCGTTATCTCAAGGTCGAAGTACTTCTCGGGGTCGGATCTGTCGACGTAACCGAGATCCTGCGGAACGGCGTTGTTGAATATGAGCCGTCCGAGCGTCGCGTCGATTATCTTCGACTCCGTTTTTCCGTCGCGCTCCTTGAATACGCGCACCTTTATCGGAGCATGTATGCCGAGGACGTGGTTCTCGTACGCCATCATCGCCTCGTCGAAGTTGCGGAACACCTTGCCTTCTCCGGGCTCGCCCGGCTTATCCATCGTGAGATAGAAGTTGCCTATGACCATGTCCTGCGACGGGACCGTAACCGCCTTGCCGTCCGCGGGCTTTAAGAGGTTGTTCG
>CANPXS010000058.1 GCA_947586625.1 uncultured Clostridia bacterium
TCCGTGAGGCGGTTCAGAAGCGTCGATTTGCCCGCGTTCGTGTACCCGACTATCGATACGCGCGGCGTCCCCGAACGCTCGCGCGACGCACGCATCGTCGCCCTCGTGCGTTCAAGCTCGCGAAGCTCGCCCTCGAGCGACGCTATACGCGCTCTCATGCGCCGTCTGTCGCGTTCGAGCTTAGTCTCGCCAGGTCCGCGCGTACCTATCGGATTGCCACCTACGGCGCCCTGACGCGTCAGCTCGGTGCCGTGACCGACGAGTCGAGGCGCCGAATATCTGAGTTGCGCCAGCTCGACCTGCAGCTTGCCCTCGCTTGTCACCGCGTGGCGGGCGAATATGTCGAGTATGAGCATCGAGCGGTCGATGACATCGACGTCGTCGGGCAGACCGTCCTCTATGTTTTTTATCTGCGACGGCGACAGCTCGTCGTCGAATACGACGAGATCGACATCGTTCGACTCGCAGAGCCCCGACAGCTCCTCTAACTTGCCTTTGCCGATATATGATCTGTTGTCGGGCGCGCTTCTCGCTTGCGTCAGCGTAAACTCGACCTCGGCTCCCGCCGTAAACGCGAGACATTCGAGCTCGTAGAGCGACTTTATACAGTCCTCCTCGGTCACGCACTGACCGTCATATACGCCGACGAGCGCGGCGCGCCTTATTTCGTTTCTTTCGCTTTCGTTGTCGTAAAGTTCCGGCATTGTTACCCCCGATGTGGAAGAAAAATATAAAAACAGAGCGTCACACAATGCGCGTGTGACGCTCCGAGTCCTGCACGTTTATATTGATACGCGGTCGACTGCGATCACTTGCCGCTCGTCTGAAGACGACGCTTGAACTTATCAACACGTCCGCCCGTGTCAACGAACTTCTGCTTACCCGTGAAGAACGGATGGCATTTCGAGCAGATCTCAACACGCATATCGCCCTTGGTGGATCTCGTCACTACGGTTTCGCCGCAAGCGCATTTGATGGTGCATTCCTTGTATTCGGGATGGATACCCTTTTTCATTGCTCTGTCCCCTTCTCTTTAGTCTTTTTCACAATACACCGTATTGTAGCACAATAAAATGAAAAATGCAATAGGCGCGCGAAAATTTTTTCGGAAAATTTTTACGGTCGAAAAAAATGCATCATCTCACATATTCGCGCCGATGGCGCGCTTGAGGTCGGCAAGAATTTTCTTTTCAAGGCGCGATATATACGACTGCGATATGCCGAGCATCTGCGCGACCTCCGCCTGCGTGCGCTCCTTTCCACCGCCGAGTCCGAAGCGAAGCGTTATTATGACCTGCTCGCGCTCCGGCAGACTGTCGACAGCCTGATGCAGCAGCTTATAGTCCTCGTCATGCTCGATCTTGCCGTAGACCTCGTCCTCGTCTGTCGACAAAACGTCGGATAGCAAAAGCTCGTTGCCGTCCCAGTCGACGTTGAGAGGCTCGTCTATCGACACGTCGGGTCGCCGTCCCGAGTTTTTGCGAATATACATCAGTATTTCATTTTCTATGCACCGTGACGCATAAGTGGCGAGCTTGATGCCGCGGTCTGGCTTAAACGTGTTGACGGCTTTGATAAGCCCGATTGTGCCGATGCTCGTCAAATCCTCGAGATCGGTGCCCGTGTTCTCGAATTTTTTCGCAATATAGACTACGAGCCGCAGATTGCGCTCGATAAGAATGCTTCGCAGCTCGGGATCGTCCTCGAGACGCGACAGTATGTCCGCCTCCTCCGTCGGCGAAAGAGGCGGCGGCAGCACGTCCCTGCCTCCGACGAAATACGTCTCGCCATCGCGTATGAACCGCCACCACTCGCACAGCTTTTCCCGTGCGGCCGGCAGCCACACACGCACACGCGCTTTTATCGACGCGCAAAGCGCCGCCGTTTTCTCTTTCAGTTTGTTCGATAACGACATCACAGCTTCATCTCCTTGTATTTTATGTAATTTCCGCGGGAAGAATCGCGTCGCAGCCGCCGAATCCGCCGTTCTCGTGCGAGACTGCGACAAGAAAGTCGTATGCCTTTCCGTCGACTTCGATACTGTCGGGTCTGTACCCGACAAGTATGCCCCGCCCGTACACGTTTGATACGGGCAGCACACGCACGCGTGATTTTATATCCGGCGGGATATCCGTATCGGTCAGCGCTTCATCGGCGATAAGCTCGGGCGGAACAGCGTCGTGCGCCGCAGACGCGGCGACTATGACTACTCCCCTGCCCGACACCGGGTCGCGGAGAAGATTTCCGCTGTCGCAAAGAGCCGTCATAGTCGCCGACCGCGCGCCTGTGCGCACGGTCAGTGTCCGCGTGCGGACGCCTCGCCTTGATTTCATAATTCTGCCAGCCGCAGCGCATGCGGCGGCAGCCCCGATGGCGACGACGGCGACGGCTCCAGTCGTCGACGTATCGCCCTCGATAGAGTCTCGATACCCGTCGCCGAGAGAATATATAGCCGTCATAGCGCCGCCGAGCGCACACCCGACCGCGAACAGCACCACCGCCGCCGTACCTATGCCGAGCGCGCCTCTGCATCTGTACGCGCACGCGCACATGACGCACGATACTGCAAGCGTCGCAGCGATATACACCGCCTCCGGCGTCTGCCAAAACAGCGCGCACACCGCGTATACTGCGCCGACGGCGGCTCCGACGCACAGTCTCCACGTCCGCGTCGGCAGCGACATAAGTCTTGACGTCACGTACAGCGACACATAGTCGAGGCTGAAATTGACAAGGAACAAAACGTCCGCGTAAACGGTCACCCCCTCACCTCCGAGAAGATTTTACATCGCCGCAAACGCAAACACGCTCAAACCGCGCGGGCGCATTTTGAATTGTTTTAGAAGTCACGGTAGACATTTTGTAAAAATCTAACCGTCATTACCCTTTCCGTGCCTTTTCCCTGATTTCCCGTCTATTGCCGCTGTCATAGTTTCGTTCACAATTTGTTCATATTTCGGTCGAATGTAAACTTTTATTTTTCGTATTGCAATCTCAAATTCCGTGCTGTATAATAGGCATGTAATTAATTTACGTATAAAGTGAAGGAGAGACATTTTATGGGACCGATGATGGGACCTCCCCCGGGCGCGGGGAGACAAACTGACAAACTGAAGCCGCCGAAACCGAAAAACATCAAAGAGGTGCCGCATTACGTATGGACGGTAGTGTCGGGCTCGCTCTTCCGACTGTTCTACATATTCAGACTCGTGTGGGAGGCGCGGCCGTCGCTTTTGTTCATAATGATATTCATGAGCATCTTCAACGGCGTGATCCCCGTTATCGGTGCGCTTATCGCCGGCGACTTACTTAACTCGCTGACAAATCCTCTCGCCGTCGAGGGCTATTCCCTCATCGGCAATTTCATCGTCAATGTTTCGGGCGCACTCGAATCGGGCGACGGCTGGCGGATAATCCTGTCGCTGCTCGTTCTTCAATTCGGCTACATGCTGTTCAACTCGATAGTCGGCAGTCTTTACAACATGTTCGTCAATATATCTGGCGAGCTTGTAACGAACCATATCAAGGTCAAGATCATAAATAAGGCTAAGGACGTCGACATCGGCAGCTTCGATATGCCGGAGTTTTACGAAAAGCTCGAGAACGCGAACCGTGAGGCGGGTATGCGACCGATAAACATCATGCGCTCAACGTTCTCGCTCGTCAGTACGATAATAAGCATGGTCAGCTTCATCGTCATACTGACCGAGGTAAAATCGTGGATGCCCATCGTCGTTATCGTGCTTGCGATCCCGTCCGCGATTATCAACTTCACATACAGACGAAAGACGTTCTGGTACATGCGCCGCCGCTCCAAGGACCGCCGCCAGATGGATTATTACAGCAATCTGATGGTCAACAAGGACATGGTCAAGGAGATACGCCTGTTCGGACTGTCCGATACGTTCATCGGGCGCTTCAAGGAGACGTTCAAAAACTACTACGCCGGCATCAAGCGCCTTATTGTAAACGAGAACTTGTGGCATATCGGCATCTCGATATTCACGTCGGTCGTAAACTGCATGCTTTACCTCGTTATTGCGCGCAACGTATTCCTCGGCGTGTTCTTCATCAGTAACTACTCCGTTTACACGAACGCGCTGAATCAAGTGTCGTCGGGCGTGTCGTCGCTCATAACGACGACGTCCTCCATCTACGAGGGCACGCTCTTCATCGACAACATGATAATCTTCATGGCGGAGAAAAAGCGCATCGTGCCTATCCTCGACGAGCCGCGCCACGTCAAGCGCCACTGCGGTCATACGATAGAGTTCCGTCACGTCAGCTTCCGCTATCCCGGCACCGAGCGCATGGTGCTCAAGGACATCAACTTCAAGCTCAACGAGGGCGAGACGTGCGTGCTCGTTGGACTGAACGGCGCGGGCAAAACGACGCTCATCAAGCTGTTGACGCGCCTATACGATCCGACGGAGGGCACGATACTACTTGACGGATACGACATTCGCGAGTACGACACAGACGAGCTTTACGAGATGTTCGGCATAATCTTCCAGGACTTCGGCAAATACGCCGTGTCCGTCAAGGAAAATATCGAGTTCGGCGACATAGCGCGCGAGCACAGCGAGTCCGACATCATAGAGGCAGCAAAGCAGTCCGCGGCGGACGATTTCATAGAAAAACTGCCCGACGGCTACAAAACGCCGCTGATGCGCTACTTTGAAGAAAACGGCATCGAGCTTTCGATCGGTCAGTGGCAGAAGCTGTCCATCGCGCGCGCGTTCTACTCCGACTCCGATTTCCTGATCCTCGACGAGCCGACGGCGTCTCTCGACGCCATCGCCGAGCAGGAAATATTTAATCAGTTCGATTCGCTGCGCGCGGATAAGACGACAATCTTCGTCTCGCACAGACTGTCGAGCGCGACTGTCGCCTCGAAGATACTCGTCCTCGAATACGGCGAGATCATCGAGGAGGGCAATCACAGCCAGCTCATGAACAAGCACGGACGCTACTACGAGCTTTTCTCGACTCAGGCAAAGCGCTACCTCACCGAGGTCGACGAAAACGATACTCTGCCCGAGGACGGCGATCACGAGCCGTCGGGAGAGAATAAACGCGGACGCAGACGCGGAATGATGCCCAACCCTGCCGGAGCAGAATGAGGTACAGCATAACAAAAAGACCGCCAGTCGGCGGTCTTTTTATACTGTGATGTTAAAATGTTTATGACTGCTGAAACGATGTTCACGCAATACATTCGGCGCTATTATAGTAATCGTCAATTATTTGCTTAAACGATAAATATATACTTTTCGTGGTCATAGAAGTTGAGGACAAAAATACATTTTCTGTATGCGCATCAAAATCAAGCTTTTCAATCAAGCCTATCCATGTGCGTATTATTTCGACCGTTTCATCACTGCCGTTTACCTCAAGGAATTTGTACGGCTCAACTATCGACAATAATTCTTCATCAGACAATTCCATAAGCGGAGTTTTTTCGCCTGACACAGCATCTGTGTCCGCTTTATTCGCGACAAACATAACAACGCCGAGGCACACCATCGTCACGGCGAGTACGCAAGCGACAAACAAAAAAATTACTTTTTTCTTCATAAGCCGTTTTCCTTTTATATTTGTTGTGTTAATTATATCAAATGATTCAAATGATGTCAACATTTTTTACCGCATGTTGTTGTCATCGTTTTTTCAGCTGCGCTGTTACAGTCGCCATATATTTGCTTAAATAACTATACAAAGAAAATTTACATTTGCAATCCGAGTTTTATGTTTACACACGCACGTCCGTGTGATAAAATATAGCCGAAAACAAGCGAAAAAGGAGCATTTCACATGGACCGTTCACGCAAAATCGCATTATCAATAATCGTCCCGCTCTGCCTTGTGCTGGCAGTGACCGCCATAGCATTATTCCCGTATTTTTACAATAACAGCATAATGCGCTCGATGAGCCGCTATCTGAACGGCGAGATGACGAGGCTGTCCGATGTCGGCGGCGGCGATGTTATCGTCGTCGAGCAGAAGAACGCGTGCGGCAGGCTGAGCGGCAACGGGAACGGTATGCAGTTTTTCTCCGCCGTCATGCTTCATGCGGCGTCCGACGTGCGTCTCGACATACTCAATCAGGCGTTGGACGCGCTCCAGCTCGAATTCGAAGACGCGAACGCGGTAGAGCTCGACGGCGATACGCTTGATCTTTCATACCTTGAGCACGCCGACATTACGTTTGATCATTTCGGCGAGGACGATATGGGCAAATATATTGTCGTATATATTTTTGATTCGCGCAGCGGCTCAGACCTTGACGTCCGCGCGCATTAAGGAGCGTTTTTATGCTTTATAAGAAGAACACTTCCCCGCATCTCGACGACGCGCTGTTCGCGTCGCCCACGTCCGAATACCGCGGCACGCCGTTCTGGAGCTGGAACTGCGAGCTTGACCGCGACGAGCTTCTGCGTCAGATAGAGATACTAAAACAGATGGGCTTCGGCGGTTTCCATATGCATTCGCGCACGGGAATGGCGACGCCGTACCTGTCGGAAGAATTTCTCGACCTCGTATCCGCATGCGTCGAAAAGGCGCGCTCGCTCGGCATGTACGCGTGGCTCTACGACGAGGACAGATGGCCGTCGGGTTCGTGCGGCGGCAAGGTGACGCGCGAGCATCCCGAACTTCGTCAGCGCACGCTGACGGCGGAGCTTCACGCTCCCGACGGCGCGCTCGAATGTGACGACGCCATCACGAGCGGCGCGCCGTATACGGTCGCCGTGTTCGACGTTTGGCAAAACGAACGCGGCGAGATGGAGTCGTATAAGCGTGCCGAGGCTGACAGCGCCGTCCCGGACGGCGCCGTGCGCTGGTACTTCAACTCGTACTGCCAGGGCTTTTCCGAGTGGTACAACAACTCCGCCTACATCGACACGCTTGATCCCGACGCCGCCGCGTCGTTTTTGAAGCTTACATACGACGTCTACCGCGACAGACTCGGCAAGGACTTCGGCGGCATTATACCCGCGATATTCACCGACGAGCCGCAGTTCGCCTCAAAGCGAACGCTGTCGCACAGCCGCGCGGGGGGACGCGACCGCGCCGTTTTCCCGTGGACGCCGCGTCTGCCCGAATTTTTCCGCGAGCGCTACGGCTACGACATCATATCGCGCATGCCCGAGCTCATACTCGAGCTGCCGAACGGCAAAGTCTCAGATGCGCGCTATCACTTCCACGACTGCGCCGCCGAGATGTTCACGCGCGGCTACAACGATATGTGCGGCGAATGGTGCGGCAAGAACAACATCCTTTTCACCGGTCACCTCATGGAGGAACCGACGCTCGAATCGCAGACTCACGCTGTCGGCGACGCTATGCGCGCGTACCGCAAAATGCAGCTGCCAGGCATCGACATGCTATGCAACCGCATCGAGCTGACGACGGCGAAGCAGGCGCAGTCTGCGGTGCATCAGTACGGGCGTGAAGGTATGACGAGCGAGCTTTACGGCGTCACAAACTGGGATTTCGACTTTCGCGGACATAAATTCCAAGGCGACTGGCAGGCGGCGCTCGGCGTGACCGTGCGCGTACATCATCTCGCATGGGTGTCGATGGAGGGCGATGCGAAGCGCGACTACCCCGCCTCGATCAATTATCAGTCGCCGTGGTACGAAAAATACTCATATATAGAGGATCACTTCGCGCGTGTAAACACCGCTCTGACGCGCGGAAAACCGCTCGTGCGCGTCGGCGTCATTCATCCGGTCGAGAGCTACTGGCTGCGGTTCGGTCCGAACGATCTCTGCTCGCAGTACAAGTCACAGCTTGAGGAAAACTTCTACAACATCACGCGCTGGCTGCTCGCAGGCTCCGTCGATTTCGATTTTATATGCGAGTCAACGCTACCGTCGCAGTATAAGCAGTCTGCGGAGGGCTTGACTGTCGGCGAGATGACGTACGACGCCGTTATCGTGCCCGCGTGCGAGACGATACGCCGCTCGACGCTCGATATACTGTCGGAGTTCGCCGACAAAGGCGGCAAACTCATATTCGCAGGCGACGCTCCCGCATACGTCGACGCGGTACAGTCCGACGACGCGAAATCACTCTACGACAGATGCCGTCACGTTCAGTTCTCGCGTACCTCTATCCTTTCGGCGCTCGACGACGTGCGCACCGTCTCCATACGCAACAGGGACGGCTCCGCGACCGACAACCTCGTCTATCAAATGCGCCGCGACAACGACTGCGACTGGCTCTTCATCGCGCACATCACGCAGCCGTCATGCCCAGATGTGCCGCATCCGCAATATATCACCGTCGAGCTGCGCGATGAGTACGTTCCCGTGATATACGATACGCTGACGGGCAAAACAAGGCGCGCCGATTATCGCCGTGAGCACGGCTCCACATACGTCGACTATGTGCTGTACGCTAACGATTCGCTGCTTCTTCGCCTCGACCGCTGCCTCGACGACGCCGTCGTTGACAGTGCGCCCGACGTTCGCCGCGAGCTCGTCAAAACGGTCGACTTCAAAAGACCCGTACAGTACGAGCTGTCCGAGCCGAACGTGCTCCTGCTCGACACTGCGCGCTTCTCCGTTGACGGCGAGCCGCTCTCGGACACCGAAGAAGAGATACTTCGTGCGGACAACATATGCCGCCTGCACCTCGGCATGGGCAGACGCAATCCGCGTCCCGCGCAGCCGTGGACGATAACGAAAAAACCGCCCGAACATAAAATTAACCTCGAATTCTCATTCGAATCGGATATCGAGTTTGACGGCGCGCTGTTTGCGATCGAGCACCCTGAGCTTGCCGAAATAACGCTCAACGGAGAAAGCGTCGATACGACGCCGTGCGGATATTTCACGGACAAGTCTATAAAAACACTGCGTCTGCCGCGTCTCTGCGTCGGCGAAAATAAAATAAACGTGACGCTCCCGCTTGGTGAGCGTACCGCGACCGAATGGTGCTATGTGCTCGGCGATTTCGGCGTAAAGCTGAACGGATGCCGCAAGTGCATAGTCGAAAAGGAGCGACTGCTCGGCTTCGGCTCGGTCACATCTCAGGGAATGCCGTTCTATTCAGGCAACGTCACGTATAATCTTCCCTTCACCGCCGACGGCGGCGAATGTGACATTCGGGTGAGCGCCTACCGCGGCGCAGTCGTGACCGTTTCCGTCGACGGCGGCGATGAACACATCGTCGCGTTTGAGCCTTACGTCGCTCATATCGGTCATATTGACGCGGGCGAACATACGGCAAATGTGACGCTGTACGGAACGCGTCACAACAGCTTCGGCTCGCTTCACGCCGTCGATTTCGGCAACAACTGGTACGGTCCGGACAAATGGCGCACGAGCGGCGAGGGTTGGATGTACGAGTACGGCATACGCGATATGGGAATAATGGCGAGCCCGGTCGTGTATATCTACAAATAAACCGCGTTTGTGCAACTCAAAATGGGCGGCTGTCAAAGTTTCGGCCGCTCATTTTTTAAGTTCTTTAATTCTTTTTGAAGAAGTATGAAAAATCATTGACAACTGTCTAAAGCGTGCTAAAATGTGCATGAACCGGTGAATAAAATATCAAACGGAGGATAACAAAATGTTGTCGCACGTACTCGGATGGCTCGTTACGGCCGTCGCAGTATTAACGCTTTACAGATTCATTTACACATTTGTCGGAGCCGTCGCTAAGTCAAAGACGTTTCCCGAAGCTAAAACAAAGCATACATTCGGCATACTTATTGCGGCGAGAAACGAGGCCGCCGTCATCGGACGGCTCATTGACAGTATCGAGGCGCAGGACTACGACCGCGACAAATTCAAAATATTCGTCGTAGCCGACAACTGCACCGACGACACGGCTGACATATGCAGACGATGCGGAGCCGTCGTATACGAACGGTACGATCCCTCCCGCGCCCGCAAGGGATACGCAATATCGTATCTTATCGACTGCATAAAAAGAGATTTCGGCGCTGACTGCGTCGACGGTTACGTTTTTTTCGACGCGGACAATCTGTTAAAACCGAATTTTCTGACCGAGATGAACCGTGCATTCGATACAGGCGCCGACATATGCATAGGCTACCGCAACACGAAAAACTTTTCCGAAAACGCCGTCTCCGCCGCTTACGGCATACATTTCATGCGTTCAAGCATGACATGGCACAGACCGCGTTCTCTGTTCGGTTTGTCGACGCACATCGCAGGCACGGGATGGGCCGTCAGAAGCAGTCTGATCCGCGACGGATGGGATTGCACATCATTGACCGAGGACACGGAATTCACTATGAAAAACGTCGCGGAGGGCCATACGATCGAATATTGCGAAGATGCTGAGTTCTATGACGAGCAGCCTCACGAATTAGCAACGGCGATACGACAGCGAACGCGCTGGATAAAGGGACGTCTGTCGTGCTTTATGAAATATGCCGATTCCCTGCTCGACGGCATATTCACTCCCAGGAAGCGGATCCGCACGCGGTTGTCGTGCTACGATATGTTTTTCTATCTGTTCCCGGGCGGACTATTCACCGCCGCATGCACGGCGATACCGTCCGCACTTGAGATAATATGCGGCATGACCGCGGGCGGCATAAGCGTCGGAGATTTCGCATCCGTGTTGAAAGCTGCACTTATATCGCTCGCGCTTTACTGGATATTCACGGTTCTGACCGGCGTCTTAGTCGTCATACGCGAGCGGCGACACATAAAATGCTGCACAGCCAAAATGATAAAATATCTGATGCTTTGGCCTTGGTTCGATCTGATAGAAGTTCCGCTGTCGATAGTTTCCTTGTTTTACCGCGTCGAATGGAAACCGATCAAGCACGACAGGTCGTTGACGCTCGAACAGGTCGAATCTGGAAAATATTGATTATCAAAATGCACGGAGCACACCGTGCATTTTTTGTCGTCTCACATAACGCGCCGACACGTCATATACTGCGCATAGACGAACCGACAATGACAAAGGAAGTGACAGTATGAGATGTGTACTGCCGTTTATTTCGATGACGACCGCGCAGCGCGGCAGCGCCGTTCTGAACGGCGCAGGCATATCACATAGAATAGTCGGGATTGACGCGTCGCTGACGCGTCGAGGGTGCTCATACGGCATAGAGATCGCATGTGTCAACAGCGATAGCGCGGAACGCGTCCTGAAACGCGCGCGCATCAGATACGGAGATTTACTGACACTATGAAAAGTATGATATATTTCGACAATGCGGCGACAACATATCCGAAGCCCGAATCAGTCTACCGTGCCGCCGACGAATATGCGCGTACACGCTGCGGCAATCCGAGCCGCGGCTCGCACGCACTCTCGCTCGCCGCCGCCGAAGCCGTATATAAAACGCGTGAAGCGCTGGCAGAGCTGTACGGCGCGTCACCCGAAAACGTCGCATTCACAATGAACACGACGTACGCGCTAAACTTAGCGATCAAAGCTGTCGCAAAAAGCGGCGACCACATTCTCATAAGCAATTTAGAGCACAACAGCGTCCTGCGTCCCGTTCATCAGGTCTCTACTCGCCTCGGCGCGTCGTACGACATTTTCGACGCGACGCTCGGTGAAAATGAAATAATAGCGGACATCGACAAAAAAAGACGCAGTAATACGCGTCTGTTGGTGTGTACGCATCAGTCGAACATCACACCGATCGTTTTACCGATAAAGTCAATTGCCGAATATTGCAGGACGAACGGCATTTATACAATCGTCGATTGCGCGCAATCTTCGGGAACGATAGAATTTGACATGAGTCAAACAAAGATTGACGCAATTTGCCTGCCGTCGCACAAGGGACTGTACGGACTTCCGGGGTGCGGCGCGATAATATTCGGTCAGGATTCGACGGAGGAATTGAAAACGACGATCGAAGGCGGCAGCGGCAGCGAATCAATACCACTCGAAATGCCCGCATATATGCCCGACCGTATGGAGGCGGGTACGCTCCCGTCTCCCGCTATCGTGTCGCTTTCACGCGGTATCGAATTCATACAGAGACAAGGCATCGACTCCATCCGCGGGCGTGAGCATCGACTGTGCGAATATATTATGACGGCACTTAAGGACATTGACGGCGTGACAGTATACAACCGTGAGCCGGGTTCGACTCTCCTTTTCAACTGTGACGGTATTACGCCGACAGATATGGCGTCGATGCTTAACGACTACGGCATATGCGTCAGAGCAGGGCTTCACTGCGCGCCGCTCGCACATAAAACGCTCGGTACGTTCCCGACAGGAGCGGTCCGCGCGTCGTTCGGCGCGTTCAACACAAAACGCGAAGCCGACAAATTTATCGACGTTGTCGAACGGATTGTAAACTCAAAAAAATAAAGACTTTCGTGCGTGAAAGTCTTGTCAGAGCAGTTATTCAAATGCATAAAATCGTCTGCCGAAATCAAATTAGGCATCTATATAATATCGCGTTTCCTCTTTTGCCGCATTTTTCGAGCGCTCCCGCCGCTGTCATTACGGTGAGAGCGTAGTACGCGGACTTTCGACTCACCTTTTCCGCGTCCGCATAATCGCTCGAAGTAAACGAACACTCACGCAGAGCCTCGGGTATAAACCGAAGATAATCGCTCGGTCCGTCTATAGACACGATGTCGAAAAGACGAATCGGTATGCGGTCATATCTGTGCGAACCGCGTCTGCCGTCGCGGCTCCAACCGTCGCGGTATCTGTATTCGTCGACCTCGATCAACACAAATCTGATATAAAGATTCGGATGCCCGACATGACTGCGTATATTGTAAAGCTCGCAAAGACCGTCAAACGGCTTCATTTTTACGGGAGAGTTGCGTCTGGGTGATATATCGCCCGTTTTCGGGTCGATCCATGAAACTGTCTTTTTTGCCATCAGCGGATGAACAAGCGTGACGCGGCTTTCGGGAAGAAACGTTGACAACTTATCGAAAAGCGGGTTCAATGCGCCCGTCTGTATCTCGATAATGCCGCCGTCATTTTTTATATCAGCGACATATCCGAGGTACTTCACCTCATGATGCGACATGTCGGGGTCGAAGTATTCCTTGAGGACAGCGTGTATACGCTTTTCATTGAGCGTTCCGATGCCGTCTCCGTCGTCCCTGACTCTGTTGTGTTCATAGCAGATATTCAAGAATCGGGCGGCGTTGACGACTTTCGTTGAATCTATCATCTGTTATACGCGGGCCTGGAGCCAGCTCAAAAGCTCATCGAAATGCTCGGACGAAAGACTTTCGTCGCCGGCGAGCGAGTCGAGGAAAGATGTAATTGAATCCGAGTGGTACTGACGCAGGAAACGGCGCGTGAATTCCGTCATGTACGGCTTCTTCTCGACGACGGGATAGTAGTGGCGCTCTTTGCCGTTCTTCTCGGAACGAATAAACCCGCGCTCCTCGAGACGAACAAGAAACGATATGAGTGTGGGAGCGCGCCATCCCTTTTCATTCCCTATCACCTTCATGAGGACAGGCGTCGTCACGGGAACAGGCAGCTCCCATATTGCGCACATGACGTCAAATTCGGATTCGGGAAGTTTCTTAAAAGCATCCATTTCCATTTAGACATTCCTCTATTTTTACGTTTATTATTTTAGGCACGAGTATATTATACTCGTGCCTAAAAGCATTGTCAATACTAAAATGTAAATAAAAGGTACTTATATCCGACGAATTGAAGGAATTTTATGGTAATAAAGGAATATCTGGGATATTGTTGCCGTAATATACAGCTGAATTACAGCTTGTCTATAAGGCATTGTTTAACTACTGCAAGACATTCGCGAAACACATTCGGCGCGAACAGATACCACGTCGACGCGCCGTGACAGTGTTTTATCTCGTCGAATCCTGCCGTCTTTGCAACGTCTCGCGCGCGGAACACGTGATAATCACTCGTCGCAAACGCCGTGTCATATCCGTCGCCGAGCATATCGTCGAGCAGCCGTTTTGAAAATACAAAATTCTCATACGTACTCGTTGACTCCGATTCCTGCACGATAACATTGTCATTTACACCGTGTTCGACGAGATACCGCGCCATAGCCTCGCTTTCGCTTATATTCTCGCCTTTTCCCTGCCCGCCCGACACGACTATCAGCGCATCGGGATTGCGCATGTGATATTTAACAGCCGCGTCGAGGCGCATCCTCAACGTGTCGGTCACCGTCTCACCTCGCAGTCCCGCTCCGAGAACTATCAACGCATCCTCGTCGTATGTGACGTTGTCGACGTTGCCGTAAACGAGCAAAAACGCCATTAGCGACACACCTACCGCGACGCATACCGCGAACGCGGCTTTGCACCATCGCGGCACTTTATCACGAATAAATCCATGAAAAGCACCGCATATGATCAATAATACGCCGAGGAATATAACGACTGCCATGCCTGCGTTCATGCTCGATATCGTCAGCATCGCCGCAGCATATATAAGCGTGACCGCGCCGACCGCTATAAGCGGGACGCATCTCTGCTTTTTATATTTGTTTTTCATTTAATTGTCAATATGCTATCATCGGTATCGTCGCGGGTTTAGTCGACGTGCGTTCTTTCTTCCCGTCTGCAACAAGGTAGATGCTGCCTGCGCAGTCGCGTATCTCGTTCATCATCTCGGGATAGACGCGGGAGCATATGTCGAACAGCCCGATATTGTAGTTTTCACCGTCGAAGCGGCCGAGCGTGAATTGATCGTAGCACTGGAAATAGTGACAGCCGACGCCGTACGGGTGAGCGGCGACACTTTCGCAGTAATATCTGTATGCGACTCCGCGCTCATACTGATCTGCAACGCCTTCGAGTCCCGTCGCCGGAAGTCCCGCGTCGAGCGCGCCGAAGTGAAATTCGCCTATCATAACGGGCAAATCGACGCCGAGATCAACAACGCGCTGTATCGAAGCCGTCGGGTTGACGGCGTAGCAGTTTATGGAAAACACGTCGAAGCAGTCCCATCCCGTTACAAGATCGGGGTCGGATATCCATGCCCAGCGCATACCGAGTATCATATGATTGGGGTCGACTTTTCTGCATGCACGCGACGGTATTTCAACGTACGCGCGGAGCATTATGCGCGAAAACTCATGCATGTCGCGCGACGAAGCCTCCGACAGCTTTGATACGTCGCTTTGGCTTTGATAGAGGTCGGCAAAGCTTGCATATGAGCCGTTCCATGCACGGTTCAGCTCGGCGATGTCGTGATAGCGTTCCTTCAAAAACTCTATCAGTTTTTCCTTGCATACAGTCCGCGCAGGATTATACAGCACCTCGTCCGCGATAACAAGATTGTCAACAAACGCCCACGCGGGTTCGTTGCGCAGGAAATATCCGATCATCAGCGGATCGTCTTTCCGTCTTTCGAGCGACTTTGCGCACATTTCTGCATTTTCTGCGTATTCGTCGCTTAACACATCGGGGAAATCGCGGAATATGTTTTGCTTAGTCGACGGGAAACGCGAGAGCGATGTGACATACGGCATTCCCGTCGTTCCGAGCAAGTCGCCGTCGCTCCAGTTGCCGAGCGTGTTCATGCCGTGTAGCTTGAGCTGACCGATAAGCATCGTCCTCCACTTTTCATACCAGCCCTCGCCGAAAGCGCGGTACAGATTCGATCTGAAGAACGAGAACGTCTTATACGCTCTCCCGCCGCCGTGCGACGGACGCTCGAAGTACATTCCTCCAAACTCACCGTAGTCCTTGTCGGGCAGCCAATCGAGCCACTTTTCGACGCCGTCGATGCGGCAGTCGCCGCCAAGTCCGACGCAGTCGGGGCCCATACTGAAAAACGCATACCCGAGCGGGTCGACGAGCCACCATCTGTCGTTTTCCTTACATTTTGTAAAGAACCCTGTTCCGTCGCACAGCTTCTTTTTGTTCCACCCGCCGTACTCGGTGAAATCCGCAAACGGGTACGATCCCGACACCTCCGCAAGCTGACCTTCAAGCGCGCCTCGAAGCTCGTCTATGTCCTTTGTCTTGCCTTTCCAGTCCTTCCACTTGCTTTGACCGAATATATCCACCATTTTGACGTCGGGCAGCGACGCTGCATCAGGATGATCGTCCGTCAATTCAATGTCGCTGATAGTAAACGTCATATCGTGAAACGACGGCAGCGTCGACAATACGACTCTGTCGATTCTGTCGCGGTGGACACGTCTGCCGTGGCATACGATCTTCAGCGTCCCCGGCATCGCCTCCGGGAACAGCTCGCTCGCGTCCATCCAATCAAGGTCGATGCACACCGTCGCATCCACCATCGGCAAAAGTCCGAATCTCACCGTAAACGCGGGCGAGCTCTCGCCTTTTTCATAAACTAAAAAGTTCATCGCAAGGCTGTGTTTCTCCGTCACGCGAACGCGAAATACAAGATACCGCTCGTCGGCACATTTTATATCGGGCAGAGCGAATCCCGCGCCGTTTTTCGATATCGCCATACGGTACATGCCGCACTGGTCGGATACGATGCGTGCGCCGTCCGTAAGGTTCTCATTCGTTATCACGATCTTTTTCATTTTCACATCTCCTTTTCGTTTTTTATTTCATCTATTAAAAAATCGCGTTGTGCGCGATCTTATCGGACTTTCATAAACAGCAGCACCGGTAATTAACATCGCCGCTACAACATCATTATAACAAATAAAACACGCACAGTCAATAAATTTGAAATCGGTTTGAAACATTTGCAGACAACGCAATAATAAACAAATTTTAATTGATTTTTGTTTATTTGTCAATGATGTGAGACCAAGAAAAATAGAAAAAGAGCGGAAGAGAGAATAAATTTTTTGGGGGACGGAGAGAGCGAGCGACGGAGCGAAGCGGAGGAGCGAGAGAACGAAGTACCCCAAAAACGGCGCGTCAGCGCCCGCCGAGTTCGCGCTGCTTTCCGTAAAGCTCACACACAGAAATAATCGTTGATCCATTTCAGCTCCTGCTCCGTATGTGCGTTAGGATGCGGCGTATGTGGTTTGTGTGATTTTGGCGTAAGCGATTCTTTGCTCCCGTC
>CANPXS010000059.1 GCA_947586625.1 uncultured Clostridia bacterium
GTGAACTTATTCTATCAGATCTCGATCACTTTTTCTATCCCTTTTTTAGTCTCACTTCTATTGTAACTATACAAATGTATGAAAATATTATCGTGTTTTATCTTGACAAACGTGTGCGCAGTGTGGTAAAATAGCGGCGTCGCGTTGAGAAGCGGACGCGGCACCAAAAGGCACGGAGAAGTCGCCTAGTTGGTCGAGGGCGCGCGACTGGAAATCGCGTAACCGCCAAAAACGGTTCAAGAGTTCGAATCTCTTCTTCTCCGCTCGGTAAAAACACAACATATAGTGGTTTATGCATAAAATCTCCGCTATATGTTGTGCTTTTTCTTTGCGTGAAAATTGCCGTACCCCTTATCGTACCCCTTACAGATTTTACAGACGGTTTTTTCTGCGGCTTATTTAGTCGAGCGCGCAGGCGTCCGAAAGCAAATAAAAAATACTACAAAATACTACTTTTCAGCATTGACAGCGACGAGAGAGCGCCCCGAAATACAGTAAAAAGCCGTATTTTTTGCCGACGTCTGCGAAAAATGTGGGGTTTTGTTAGGTTTTCCCTCGTGTTCTGTACGGTCACGCGCCGAAATTGTAGCAGTTTGCAGCCTTTTTTTGTGCGCCGTTCTGCGACAAATCTTCCGCATAAAAACGGGAGAGGGACGCCCCCTCTCCCGCTGTTTATACCGTTCCCCGGCGTGTGTTATTCGCGCCGCTTTTTGTCTGCTATATACGCCTCAAGAATCGGAAGCGCCTCCGCGTCCGTTTTATCAAGTACGTCATTTACTATTTCTTCACTCTCTTTGCTGTGATATTTGCCGCGCCATTTGAGCTGCTTTAACAGTTCTTCACATTTTGCAGCGTCCGCGCCGTGCCTGTTTTCTTCCGAAAACTCGCGCATGATCTCGCTGTCTCTGTCGCCTGTGAGAAGCAAATAACCGATGAAAGCCACCTCTAATACGTTTATGGCGTTTTCTATGCTGTGTATAATATCTTTCGCCTCGCCGTATTCCTTTGACTGCTTGTCTAAACAGTTCATCAGCAGGAAATATAAGTCCATATCAGCCTGCCGAATAACTCGGTATGCGTTCCCGACTTTCCTCATAGTGTCGGAGGTCAACGACGCTATTTTCTCACGATCACGTACTGTAAGTGTGTCTGCTTCGTATGGTAACAACATTTCTTTTTCTCCCTTCTTTTTTTCTGTCGGGAGAGGGAGGCGCGCTCCCTCTCCGCTTGTCTTTCTTTTACGCCACCGTGAAGCGGCGCGCCGTCGTCGTTTTCGTGAAACGTCCGTAAAGCTCCGGCATTGCCGATTTGAATGCGGTCGTATCAAAACGGCTGCTCGTTACCGTCGCCCACTTGATTTTGTAGACGTCGACGGTCATTTCGTCCGTGCCTCTCGCCGTCATTTCGGCTTTGATGCTGTCCTCGATCGCGGCGATCTCGTCGGCGAGTTCTGCCGCCATCGTTTTAAGCTCTTTCAGCTCGCGTACCTTTGCGGTCATTTCGTTTGCGCTCATTTCTCACAAACCCCTTTCTTTTTTCCTCGGGCTGTGGTACAATAACCGTGCAGCCCTTTCGGTTGTGCGTCCCCGTTCCGTGTGCGCTTTATGGCGGGGACGCTCTTCTTTTTTCGGTCGAGAGCGGCGGCGGGGGGCATTGCGTGCGCTGTATCAAAGTCGACTTACCGTATCCCGTCCCGTGCTTATCGGTGTTCTTGCTTTTCCCTCTCGGTACTTCCCGTCCACCTTTGCCGTTCTCTCCCTTGCTGTGAGTATATTATATCACGTTGCGCAACGATATTCAATAGTTAATACTGCCAAACTTGCGCAACGATATTTGTGTAATATGTATAGTTGCGCAACGATGAAAAAGGTGATATACTAAAAAGGGAGGTGGTGCGAATGGGAACATCTAAAACAAAAGCGCAGAACAGATATATTGATAAAGCATATGACCGTATAAATCTGACGACAATAAAAGGCGACAAGGAAAAAATCAAGGCGCACGCCGAAAGGTGCGGCGAGAGCGTCAACGGTTTTATAAACCGCGCCATAAAAGAAACTATGGAGAGGGACGGTGCAAACACATGAGCGACAAAGAAAGAATAATGCAGCTCGTCGACGAAACGCCGGAATACAAGCTCGGATATGTAATAGCGTATTTGCAAGGTCTGAACGCCGAAGAAGAAGCGGACGACGCTTTCTGCGAGAAACTGTATCAGGATTATTTGAACAGTGACGACCCCGACAAAGACGAGTTTGTTTCGCTCGAGGATGCGGCGCGCGCGTGCGGAGTTGATCTCGATGAATTACAAAATTAAAATCAACAAACGCGCGCAGAAATTTATTGCAAAACAGCCTTTGCGCGAACGTGAACGAATATATGCCGCTTTGAATAAGCTGCCCGAAGAGGGCGATATAAAAGCCATGCGGGGACGCGCCGAAATGTATAGGCTGCGCGTCGGGGATTACAGGATAATTTATACTGTTGACCATAATGTTTTGACTGTATATGTGATAGACGCAGGCAACAGGGGCGACGTATACAAATAATCACACGGGAGAGGGAATTTTTGTTCCCTCTCCTGCGCTTTTGTGTGATATAGCCGTGAGACGCGCATAAATCGCGTATACGCGCATTTGATGATTTTGACGTGTACTTGACAGATAAAAATGAAACGCTCGCAAATCGCAGTATTTTGTCTCCTGCGCGGTATCGCGTGAAAAGCACCGTTGACCGAAGATGACGACGGTTAAAAACAACGGGAAACACAAACGGAGGAAGAAGGAGTCATTCTCCGCTTTGTGTACGGCGCTGTCTGAGAAGTGCAGTGATTTTTCTTTGAATGATATGTTGACAACAAACATATTCGTTGCTACAATTATTTTATCAAGTATTGACTGAGTTTATATGCGTCGCTTCACATGTCCACAAATGTAACGAAAGGTCACAGATAAAGAGATTATGAGTAAGAAAAGAAAGAATGAAGCGCCGACCGGATGTATATCGTCATTTTTCTATATCTTCGCGGTGATAATCTTAATATCCCTCTGTATAGCCGCCATCGCGATTTCATTGACCGTCGGCATCGCCATATTGGTATTGGCGGCGCCGTATCTTGCTATGTTCGGGATACAGAAAATTCCTGATAAATATCGTAAAACGAAAATCTTCTTAACCGCTATTGTAGACTTTGCGGCATTTTTGATCTTCTTATGCGGCGTATTCTCTTATTACGATAATGAGGTCGATAATTCGACCGCTGTTTTTCTCATCGTTTATTCGGCAGGGATCGCTTTGTCAGCGTTCATATTCCGCATAATACTGAAAAAGAATGTTTTAAAAACAAAGCCGTTCAAATACGCGCCGCCGCTATCGCCGACGGCAGTGCCCGTCTCAACAAATTTGCTATCCGGTGACAGCACCCAAAACGAAGCACAGAACAAAAGTGATGTCAAACAAAACGAAGCACAGACAAAAAGTAATGTCAAACAAAACGCGGTGACGTATCGGTCATATAATGACACTAAAACTTATATCCGAAATTCTTATCTGAAAGAAAAGTATGGGAATTTTATTATTCCTCAATTCTATGAATTCAAAGAAACCGTAAACGATGATGATCCAAACGATTTTGATGATCTGTGTGCCGAGGACAGGACGTCTGTCATGAGCGCGATCTCTGTTGCAAAGTCGTCAAAATATAAAGATGAATTCTGTTCTTTGGGCGTTTTCAATGAAACCACTTTCGTACGGCCCAAATCGCAGGAGATACTATACGAGGTAATAATTCAAAGATTCGGTGACTCCGAATCGCCCTGCGACATGCTGGCTGTCGCTCTCGCGTATGAAAAAAAAGGTGCGTATGGAATCGAAAAAGAAACGGAATATCTTATGTCGTATTTTAATACGGCATCAGCCGCACAAATGACGGACATTCAAGAACATTTCCGTTTCGGAGGAATATTTGACAACCAAAAAAGACTTATAGATCTTTTATCACGTCAGGGAAGACTGCTGGACGCGCACGCGTACGCCACCGAGGTGGAAGAAATGAACGACGGCGACAGCTTTGAGCCTGCCAAGCTGTTGGGAGACATCTATTTGAAACTCGACCCGATAAACTGTATCGGATATTATGAATCGCTGATGCAGTCGGGCAAATACAAAAAATTTACTGATGATATAGTCAGGGAACATAAAATTGCGCGCTTGGCAGCCGAGTCCGACAGAAAGTATAGCGCGCCCGGCATAACGATAACGAATGAAATGATCGAAAGAGAAGAAAAAATAAAAAAGGCGGCGAGGATATTTTCTGCGTCACTATAAATTGAGAACCACAAAGGGGACTTCCGTCCCCTTTGTGCGCTGTAAACTTCCGCGACGGTACGATAACGGTAAAGCAGCAGATGTGCCGAGAGCAGACAAGGGGCGGCAAACACTACATCGCGTCGACGAAGAACGACAAAGCGCGCGTTTTGACCGTCCCGCCGTTCATAATGGAGCTTTTGCGCGAGGTCAGGCGCAAACAGTTTGAATGCCACGCCGTAATGGGCGAGGCATGGGAGAACGAATGGGATCTCGTTTTCACGAATGAAGCGGGGCATTTCATATATCCGCAGACGGCGCTCAAACGCTTCAAAGCAGCTGCGGCGAGATAGGACGTCCCGACGCGCGCTTTCACGATCTGCGCCATACATACGCCGTGACGGCGCTGCAAGAGGGCGACGACGTAAAAACGGTGCAGGCGAATCTCGGTCACGCGACGGCGAGCTTTACTCTCGACGTTTACGGTCACGTCTCGGAGAAGATGAAGAACGAGAGCGCGGCGCGAATGCAGGCGTATTTCGAGCGCGTCAAAGCGTAACACGATATAAAACCGCGCAGGACGCAAATAAAGCGCCGTATGCGCGGTTTATGCTTTTCTCCGATAAACTTCACTGTTAAACGTAAAGGCGCGATATGGCGCAAATTCTGCGCGTATATTCAAGGGCGAACATCAAAGAGAATGTCGGGCGTATATTTACCCGTGTGCGCGCGCTCTTGCTTTTCCCTTGCTTTGAAGCGAGGCGCGCCCTCTCTTTTTTTTGTGCGCGTTTTTGCGATTTTTACTAAATTTTACTAACTTTACGGGAGAGACAAAGAGCGCATTATTTACCACCGTTTTCGTACCCCTTATCGTACCCCTTACACGTTGAAACCGTACCCCTTACACGTTTTACAAACGGTTTTTCCGTCTGCATTTTCTGTTTCCGGCGGAAGGTATCATCAATATTAAAGATACAAGCAGACCGGCTACTCTTGATAAGTCCGCTCTGCTTTTTTATTCGCCTGTTCAAGAAATTTGTAGAATCCGTATGCAGTATATCGGCCGCGAACCCGATGGTACGTTTCTGCAAAACATGTTTACAATTCCGCATTTATATGGTACAATATATCCGTAAAGGCAGGTGTATTTATTATGGATAACAAAATGTTCGACCTTAGCGGCAGAGTCGCGCTCGTCACGGGCGCCGCATACGGCATCGGCTTCGCAATCGCGGAGGCGCTCGCCGAAGCGGGCGCGAAAATAGCGTTCAACTGCCGCTCGCAATCGCATCTCGACGCGGCTCTCGCCGACTACGAAAAGCTCGGCATCGACGCTCGCGGCTACATTTGCGACGTCACCGACGAAAAAGCGGCGGCTGAGATGGTCGCCGACATCGAGAAAACGCTCGGCAAAATAGACATTCTCGTCAACAACGCGGGCATAATCAAGCGCATACCGATGCACGAGATGGCGGTCGAGGAATTCAGGCAGGTCGTCGACATCGACCTTGTCGCGCCTTACATCATGGCGAAGGCAGTTCTTCCGTCGATGATGGAGCGCGGACGCGGCAAGATAATCAACGTCTGCTCGATGATGAGCGAGCTCGGCCGCGAGACTGTGTCCGCGTACGCGTCCGCGAAGGGCGGACTCAAGATGCTGACGCGCAACATCGCGTCCGAATACGGCAAGTACGGCATACAGTGCAACGGCATCGGCCCCGGCTACATCGCGACGCCGCAGACGGCGCCGCTCCGCGAGCTGCAGCCCGACGGCAGCCGCCATCCGTTCGACTCGTTCATAATCGCAAAGACTCCGGCGGAGCGCTGGGGGACTCCCGACGACCTCAAGGGTCCGGCTGTGTTCCTCGCGTCCGACGCGTCTGATTTTGTCAACGGGCACATCCTCTACGTCGACGGCGGCATCCTCGCCTACATAGGCAAGCAGCCGTGAATTTTCGGGGCGCTGCCCCGTTCCCCGCTCAAGGGAACTTTTTGAAGAAAGTTCCCTTGAGAATCCTTCAAAAACTTTCCCTACACAATAATACAAGCAGAAAGGCAAAGAAAATGAAAATAGCACTCATCAACGAAAACAGCCAGGGCGCGAAAAACGCCGTTATCGAAAAGGCTCTCCGCCACGTCGTGGAGCCGATGGGACACGAAGTCGTCAACTACGGCATGTACACCGCCGACGACGAAGCGCAGCTCACGTATGTGCAGGTGGGCATACTCGCCGCGGTGCTGCTCAACTCCGGCGCCGCCGACTACGTCGTGACCGGCTGCGGCACGGGCGAGGGCGCGATGCTGGCGTGCAACTCGTTCCCGGGCGTCATATGCGGTCACATCGAGGACGCGCTCGACGCGTACACGTTCTCGCAGATAAACGACGGCAACGCGATAGCGATCCCGTTTGCGAAGGGCTTCGGCTGGGGCGGCGACCTCAACCTCGAGTACATATTCGAAAAGCTGTTGTGCGAGCAGCCCGGTCAGGGATATCCGCGCGAGCGCGCAGTTCCCGAAAAGCGCAACAAGAAGATACTGGACGAGGTGAGGGCGAAATCGTACAGACCGCTCGCGGACATACTGCATGATCTCGACCCCGAACTCGTGAAGGGAGCGCTCGCGGGAGAGGGCATAAAGAAGCATTTCTTCGCCGACTGCAAGTGCGAGAGCCTCCGCGCGCTCGTCGAGGAGTACACAAAATAAATATAACGGTAAAACTGTACTAACCTCGGCGCAAAAACGGCGGTATAAATTGATAAATTTTTCCTTGAAATTATTTGTCTTAATGTGTTGACAGCGGGGGGGTATAGTATTATAATAGTAGTAAGAGGAGTATGCGCACGCATCGGGACGCGGGTCCGGCGCGCGCGTGTACATCTGCGAAAAAGACACACTTTTGCGTGAGCGCGGTTTGTACGAACTAACGCACAAAGCGGCTCACGGCGCGTCCCGCGCGTAAGGCGGCGGGACGGGAAAGGAACCGAACTATGAAGAAGATCAAAACGCTTCTGTGCGTCATGCTCGTGCTGGCGACGGCGGCGTGCCTCTGCGTCAGCGTTGCGGCGATGGATAAAAACACGCCTCCGACAGCGGAAGAGTGTACAACAAAGTGCAAGGATGGCGCAGAACATAAGTTTGAGTTAAAAAGCTCAGCTTATACGTGCGCGTATCCCGGCTGTTATTACTGGCAATGCACGGTTTGTCACATCAGCTACTATATGTATGACGAAAAAGCGGTAATACCTCATCAGTACCGGATCATTGAAGAGGCAGCTGGAAAGAGGACCTATAAGTGCCTGAATTGTTCCAATACATATTCCATTGAAACAAACGGACTTTGCAAGCACGAGTGGACTGAACCGACGCCTGTCGAAGCAGGTAAAACATGCGGCGAAGAAGTCAAGTGTACGCACAAATGCACCCAATGCGGAGCAATAGAGTATGTGTACGTGACAGTCGAGCACAACTTTGCCAATTTGACCCGCGACTGCACGAAAGACGAAGTCTGCACGATCTGCGGCGAGGTCAAAGCAGGAACAGGCAACAAAACGCATACTGTCACAAAGTGGGAACAGTATAACGACAGCATGCACAAGGGCAAGTGCGCAAATGAAGGCTGCGACGTTGTCATCTACGAGGCTCACGAGACAAAGACCGCATATGAGGGCGACTGTACGAAGGACGTCGTATGCAAGTGCGGAGCCGTTATCTTGGCGGGGCAGACCGAGCACAATAAGTACCCGACGTTCGGCGGCGATAATAATCCCGGCTGGTACTATGTTGTGACCTCCGACGGGAAGCACTCAAGACAGTGCTCCAACCCCGGATGCGAACAGCCTACGTACGTAGACGTACACGAAGCAGGCAAGGGAACAAACTGCTCGCTGTGCGGAGATACGGCAGTCTCCGATGAGACGGCTCCCGACACAACGACGGCTGCGCCCGCAGAAACGACGACGCCTGCGACGACCGAGCCCGTCGAAACATCGACGACCGAGACAGTTGCTCCGGCAACGACCGAAGCACCGACGCCCGAAACGACGGAAGCCGTGACGAGCAGCGAACCGCACATCGGCACTGTCGCGCCCGAACCCGCGAAGGAGGGCGAGGTCATAGTCGAGCTCGGCGAAGAGACCGACGCGAAAATAAACGTCGACAACATAACAAAGACGAATCTGACTGTAAAGAACATCGTCGAGGAGAAGTTCACCGAGTATGCGGCGTACGACATCAACCTTGTCAAGGACGGCGCGAAGGTGCAGCCCGACGGAACTGTCAAGGTGTCGATCGCGCTGCCCGAGGGCTGGAGCGACGTCGACGTCTACCACGTAGACGCGGGCGTTATGACGAAGCTCGAAACGACGGTGAAGGACGGTTACGCAATATTTAATACGACGCATTTCAGCGTTTACGTGCTCGTGAACAACAAGTCGGCGGCGACGCCGGCATCGACCGAGACGACGGGTGAAACTGCACCTGCTGATGATATCGTTCTCGCGCCCGAGGCGTCGGCTGAGACGACAGGCGCGTTCGACGGCTACGAGCCCGACGAGAACACGCTCCTCATCTCGCCCGCGCCCAAAACGGGCGAGCTGCCCGACATGACGCTCGCCGTGACAGTCACGCTCGTGACGTCGCTGCTCGCCGCGTCCGCGCTTGTCATAGTCGGCAAAAAAGGCAGAAAATAAAATAATCATCAACGGGAGAAAATTAAGACGGCCATGAAAAAGACAGTCAGAATAATATTTGCTCTCGCGCTCGTCGCGGCGATGACGCTTTTAGGCGTCATCGCCGTCGGCGCAGAAGCGGATGTTACGTCCGATGCGTCGGAGACGACGAGCACAGAGACGACGGCTCCAAAGATGACGGACGAGGAACGTTTTGAACAGTGGAAAAACGGTCCGTGTTCCAAGGGACCGGAGAACAAGCATGATCTCGTGGAGGAAAACACCGCGACATGCCGGTCCGGAGGCGTGCTGCAGTGGAGATGTAAATACTGCAACGTGACATACAGAGTCGGATATACGTCAAAGCTGCCTCATGATTATACAGTACCGACAGATGATAGAAAAGAGCCTACATGCAGGGACGACGGCTATCAGAAGTATAAGTGCAAAACATGCAGCGCAACTGTAACGATGCCGCTCAAGGCAAACGGTTCCTCGCATGAATGGGCGACGGATGCAAACGGCAGCATCATATGGACGCCGGTGCCGGGCGACGAGCCTATGTGCGGACGCGACGGCAGAGTATTCAAAAAATGCTCTCTATGCGGCGCGACCGAGCAGGCTGCGGCAAGCGAGGTCGGATACCCGAAGCCCGAGCATAAGTGGGAGGATCTCGACTGCGTGACGCTGAAATGCTCCGTATGCTGGCAGAAAAAGGCGAAGGAGTCGGCTACGCATACCGAGCCTCTGTATCTGCAATACGGAAACGAACACGCGGGAATATGCAAAAAGTGCGGCGTGACTATCGTTGAACGCGGTCCGCACGAATACACCGACGACCACGACTGCACGACTGAGGTAAAATGCGACGTCTGCGGATATGTCGTAAAGAAAGCTCAACCAGCGCACAGCTACAGCACAAAGTATATACCCGCAGTTGACGATCCCTCGAAGGGACACGTCAGACAGTGTGTGAACGAGGGATGTCTCGCTGTAAACGACAACGTAACGGCGCATGACAAAAACGGCGCCGACGGCGCATGCTCGAAGTGCGGCTACAAGGATACAGGCGTTCATGAGCACGCGTACGTACAGAAGTCCGACGCCGCCGGTCACTGGAAGGAATGTTCGATATGCGGCGCGCGCACCGAGGAAGCGGGACACGACGCGCCTATGCAGTATAACGGCGACTGCGGAGTAGCTGTAAAATGCAGCGTCTGCGGCTATGAAGTCCTTCCCGCGCTCGCCGGTCATTCATACTCGGGCGCGGCATTGGAGTCTGATTCGGAGAGCCACTGGCAGACATGCACGCAGCCCGGATGCACATATCGGGAAAAATACGGACATACTTTTGTTGACGACGACCACGACTGCACGACGCCTAAAAAGTGCATCGCATGCGGATACACGGCGGTAGAGGGCGGCACGGATCATTCGTGGGTCCTTGTCGAGGGCAGCGGCACCGAAGAAGGTCATTTGCGTTCGTGCTCTAACCCCGGATGCGACGTCGATAACGTCCCGGCAGAGCACGTGATGGGACTGCCCGCTACGTGCGTGAGCGGTGCCGAATGTGAGTTCTGCCATACGCACTACGGAGCGGTCAACCCGAACAATCATGTAGGCGGCACAGAACGCAAAGGCGAAAAGGCAGCCACCGAGAATGAAGAAGGATACACGGGCGACATCTGCTGCCTCGGCTGCGGCGAAGTCATAGTCAAGGGCGAGGTCATACCGAAGACTCCGCCTCACGAACATATTTATTCGCAGATCCGCCACGACGGTGAATCTCACTGGCACGCGTGCGAAATATGCGGCGCTGTCAATGAGGCGAGCAAAACAGCGCATATATTCGGCGCATTTGCCGACAACGGCGACGGCACTCACTCACGCACATGCACGGTATGCGGCGAGGTAGACCGCGAGTCCCACGAGCATGAGCCCGAAAATTATGACTGCACAAAGCCGCTTCTCTGCGTCGACTGCAAGGCTGTCGTTGTAGCGGCGCATGCGTCGCACAGCTTCACGGGCAGAGCCGAGGGCACGAAGGACGGTCACACGCTCGCGTGCGTCAACCGCAACTGCAAGGTGACGAGTACGCTCGCACCGCATACGGGCGGCTCGGCGTCATGCACGAGCGGCGCGCACTGCGAGGTCTGCGGTTTCGAGTACACGGCGAAGGACGCGACGCGTCATGACGGCGGCACGGAGTTGCGCGACCACAAGAATGCGACCGAGACCGAAAAGGGCTACACGGGCGACACGTACTGCCTCGGATGCGGCGAGATCATAACGAAGGGCACCGATATCGACATGCTGCCGTCGACGCATGAGCACGCGTTCGGCGAATGGATGGCGGACGGAACGCATCACTGGCGCGAATGTGCGTGCGGCGACTGGAACGGATACGCGGAGCACACATATGTTAACGGCGTATGTTCAGTCTGCGGAGCGCTCGACCCGAATTACGTACACATTGATGTTCTCGTAGACGAAAAGAGCGGCACGACGGCGACGCCGGAGGAGAACGCCGAGTATTACGCCGGCCTCGTGCTCGACGTCGACGTCATCGACGAAACGATGACAAAGGAGCACGCGGAGGTCGAGGCGACCGTCGGCAAGGAGTTTGAGGAGTACAAGGCTCTCGATATTACGCTCGTTGACAAAGCGACGGGCAAGACGGCACAGGCGACTGGCAAGCTGACGGTTAAGGTCGCGATCCCCGCCGGATGGAGCGCGGACGCGACGGCGGTATACTACGTACACGACGGTGTGATGGAGAAGATGGCGTCGACAGTGACCGAGGGCGGCGCGTACGTGACGTTCGTCACCGACCACTTCAGCATATACGTTCTCGTGAACACGTCGACGGAAGTCGAGCCGGAAAAGAAACCGGACGACACAACGAAAGCGCCTGACGATACAACATCGGCGCCCGCAGACACAACATCGACGCCTGACGATACGACGGGCGCGCCCGAACCGACAAAGCCGCCTGTGACAGGCGAGACGTTCAACGTCACAGCTGTGTGCGTCATGCTAGTCGTGGCGTCTGCATGCGGCGTGTGCGCGACTGTCGGCGCGAAGCGCGGACGCAAAAACTAAAACAGTGATCTTGACAGTACGCGTCAAGTCAGCATCATCCCCCGCCATAAGGCGGGGGATGAATATTTTTATATGAATTTTTCATTTTTACGTGCGGACGGCGCGATTTTGTGTTACAATATATTTATCAAATCGGAAAGGACGAGAATAATATGGCAGCAGTAAAAGTAACGAGCGCGAATTATGACGCGGAGGTGACGTCGTCGCAGGTGCCGGTGCTCATCGACTTCTGGGCGACGTGGTGCGGTCCGTGCCGCATGATGACGCCGGTCGTGGAGGAGATAGCGGACGAAGCGGACGGCAAGTACAAGGTATGCTCCGTCAACATAGACGAGGAACCCGAGCTGTCTGTGAAGTTCGGCGTAACGGCGATACCGACGTTCGTCGCGGTGAAAAACGGTGAAGTTGCGGGACGTACCGTCGGTGTGAGTGAGAAAGAGGAGCTTCTCTCGCTTCTTGCGTGACAATTACGCATACAAACGAGCGGAAATGCGGGCCCTTGCGGGTCCGCATTTTTGCGTCACTGCGGCTAAAAAATTTACAAAAAATTCACATGTAAAAAATCTGTAAATTTTTATGTGAGCTGATATGCGGATGAGGCAAAAATCCGAACAAAAAGCAATTATTTTAAGGATACTTCTTGACAATCGGTGCCGTATATGGTAAGATAATAAACTGCGTATATAGCGCGACAAAGCTAACTTTATTACTATATACCCGCGGCAAAACGACAAAAACGGACGCGTTTCAGCGCCCGGATTTCGTGCAAAACGCCGCGGAGAGCGAAAGTGAAGGAGTGACAGACCAAGATGGTAAAACCCCAGAAACTCGGCAAAAACGTGCGCATGAGTTTTTCCAAGATCGACGAAGCGCTCGAAATGCCAAATCTCATCGAGGTGCAGAAGAAGTCGTACAAGTGGCTCATCGACGAGGGACTCATGGAGGTGTTCCGCGACATCTCCCCGATATCGAACTATTCGGGCAGCCTGCTCATCGACTTTGTCTCCTACAACCTCGACTCGAAGCCCAAGTACTCCGTCGAGGAATGTAAGGACCATGACGCCAACTACGCGGCGCCTCTCAAGGTCGACGTAAGACTGACGAACAAGCAGACGGGAGAGGTCAAGCAGTCCGAGATATTCATGGGCGATTTCCCGCTCATGACGGACAGGGGCACGTTTATCATCAACGGCTCGGAACGCGTTATCGTTTCGCAGATAGTGCGTTCGCCGGGCATGTACTACGATTCGACGATCGACAAGACGGGCAAGCACATATACACGGCGCAGGTCATCCCTTACCGCGGCGCATGGCTCGAATACGAGACTGACGTAAACGACATATTCTACGTCAAGATAGACAAAAACAGAAAAATGCCCGTGACGGTGCTCATCCGCGCGCTCGGAATCGAGACGGAGCGCGACATGGTCGAGTATTTCGGCGACGAGAAACTCCTCACCGAAAGCGCGCAGAAGGACGAGCTCGAGCGTCAGGCGACGGAGAACAACACGACCGCGGGCGAGGAAGCGCTCAAGGAGATATACAAGCGTCTGCGTCCGGGCGAGCCCGCCATCGTCGAGAGCGCGCTCACGCTCATAAACAATTCGTTCTTCGATCCGAAGCGCTACGACCTCATGCCGGTCGGAAGATACAAGTTCGACAAGAAGGTCGAGATATCGCAGCGCATAAGAGGTCACAAGCTGTCGCGTCCGGCTGTCAGCCCGATAACGGGCGAGATAGTTGGCGAGCCGGGCGTCGTTCTGACGTACGAGGCGGCGAAGGCTATCGAGAACGCGTGCGTCAACGAGGTTTGGGTCGAGGCTGAGAGCGGTCACGAGGTGAAGGTGTTCGGCAACAACACCGTCGACCCCAAAAACGTGCTCGGATATGACCTTGTCGACTGCGGCGTATCGGAGAAGTGCAGTCTTCCCGTTCTTCGCGAGATAATGGCGGAGGCGGGCGACGACAAGGACGAACTCAAGCGCATCGCGAAGCGCCGCATCGCGGAGCTTTGCCCGAAGCACATCACGAAGGACGACATATTCGCGTCCATCAACTACCTGCTCGGACTCGTACACGACATCGGCTCGATAGACGACATCGACCATCTCGGCAACCGCCGTCTGCGTTCGGTCGGCGAGCTTTTGCAGAACCAGTTCCGCATCGGTCTTTCCCGCATGGACAAAAACATCAAGGAAAAGATGTCGATACAGGACAACGAAACTGTCACCCCGCAGCAGCTCATCAATATACGCCCCGTCACGACGGCGATACGCGAGTTCTTCGGCAGCTCCCCTCTTTCGCAGTTCATGGAGCAGGCGAACCCCTTGGCGGAGCTGACGCACAAGCGCCGTCTGTCGGCGCTCGGTCCCGGCGGTCTTTCGCGCGACCGCGCGTCCTTCGACGTCCGCGACGTACACTACACGCATTACGGCAGAATGTGCCCGATAGAGACGCCGGAAGGTCCTAACATCGGTCTTATCTCGTATCTTGCGACGTACGCGCGCATCAGCGACTACGGATTTATCGAGGCTCCGTACCGCAAGGTCGACAAGGCGACCGGCGTCGTCACCGACGAGATCGTATACATGACGGCAGACGTGGAGGACAACTACGTCATCGCTCAGGCGAACGAGCCGCTCGACGACGAGCACAAGTTCGCACGCCGCCGCGTTTCCGCACGCGACAGAGCGGATATAATCGAAACGGCGCGCGAGAACATCGACTTCATGGACGTATCGCCCAAGATGGTGGTGTCCGTCGCGACGGCGATGATACCGTTCCTTGAAAACGACGACAACTCCCGAGCTCTTATGGGTTCCAACATGCAGAAGCAGGCGGTGCCGCTTTTGACGACGGAGTCGCCGATAGTCGGCACGGGAATGGAATACAAGGCGGCGATGGACTCCGGCTCGGTAGTCATATCCGAGTGCGCGGGTTACGCGGAAAAGGTGACCGCCGACGACATAACGATACGCGGCGACGACGGCGTGAAGCGCACGTATCATCTGATAAAGTTCAAGCGTTCCAACGCGGGAACGTGCATAAATCAGCGCCCGATAGTGAAGGTCGGCGACAGAGTCGAGGCGGGCGAGTGCATCGCGGACGGTCAGGCGACGTCGAACGGCGAAATATCGCTCGGCAAAAACGCTCTCATCGGCTTCATGAGCTGGGAGGGCTACAACTACGAGGACGCGGTCCTCTTGAACGAGCGTCTCGTCCGTGACGACGTATATACGTCGCTGCATGTTGAGGAGTATTCGCACGAGGCGAGAGAGACGAAGCTCGGACCGGAAGAGATAACGAGAGAGATACCGAACGTCGGCGAGGACGCGCTCAAGGATCTGACCGCGGAGGGCATCGTCAAGGTCGGCACCGAGGTCAGAGCCGGCGACATACTCGTCGGCAAGGTGACGCCGAAGGGCGAGACGGAGCTGACGGCGGAGGAAAGACTGCTTCGCGCCATATTCGGCGAGAAGGCGCGCGAGGTGCGCGACACTTCCCTGCGTCTGCCGCACGGCGAGACGGGCATCGTCATCGACGTGAAGGTGTTCTCGCGCGAGAACAGCGACGACCTTGCGCCCGGCGTGACCAAAGTCGTGCGCGTCTACATCGCGCAGAAGAGAAAGATATCGGTCGGCGACAAGATGGCGGGACGCCACGGCAACAAGGGCGTCGTATCGCGCATACTGCCGCCCGAGGATATGCCGTTCCTCCCCGACGGAACGCCGCTCGACATCGTGCTGAATCCGCTCGGCGTGCCGTCCCGAATGAATATCGGACAGGTGCTCGAGGTGCATCTCGGCATGGCGGCGCGCACGCTCGGCTGGAAGGTCATGACGCCCGTGTTCGACGGCGCGAATGAAAAGGATATAACTGAATTGCTCGCTAAAGCCGGTCTCGGACGCGCGCCGTTCGACAACGAATACTTCGACGGCAAGCCGCTTTATGAGCTCATCGGTCACGACGAGGAAAACGGACGCGAGCTCTACCGTCCGCTGACGGCGGAGCAGCGCGCGGACACGGAATATCAGGCGTCGCTGCGCGCCGAGGGCAAGCTGCGCATCGTGGACGGCAAGACGGTGCTCTACGACGGAAGAACGGGCGAGCCGTTCGACAACCCGGTGACCGTCGGCATCATGTACTACCTCAAGCTGCATCACCTCGTCGACGATAAGATACACGCGCGCTCGACGGGCCCGTACTCGCTGATAACGCAGCAGCCGCTCGGCGGCAAGGCGCAGTTCGGCGGTCAGCGCTTCGGCGAGATGGAGGTCTGGGCGCTCGAGGCTTACGGCGCGGCGTACACGCTCCAGGAGATATTGACCGTCAAGTCCGACGACGTGGTCGGACGCGTCAAAACTTACGAGGCGATAGTCAAGGGACAGAATATCCCGACGCCGGGCGTGCCCGAGTCGTTCAAGGTGCTCGTGAAGGAGCTGCAGTCGCTGGCGCTCGACGTGAAGGTGCTCGACCGCGACGGCAACGAGATAGAACTCTCGTCGCTCGACGACGAGCTTGAGCCGCCGAACGTAGTGTCCGACGTGGACGAGGACGACGTCGGCGAGACGGTGACGACGAACGAGTACGAAGACTCGTTCGTGGAAAAGAGCGCGGACAACATCGACGACGATATATTCTCCGACGACGACCCGTACGGAACGTCTCCGTTCGACGACGCGGACGACGAGGACTATAACTAACGCGAAGAACTGGGAAGGGCTGCAATAAATGGAAGAAAGAAATACTTTTGATTCTATAAAGATCGGACTCGCATCTCCCGAAATGATACGCGCATGGTCGTACGGCGAGGTCAAAAAGCCCGAGACTATCAACTACCGCACGCTCAAGGCGGAGAGAGACGGACTTTTCTGCGAGCGCATATTCGG
>CANPXS010000060.1 GCA_947586625.1 uncultured Clostridia bacterium
CTCTATCCGATACTTGTATTATATCCTATTTGTCTTTAATAGGCAATTAGAATACATCTTTATTATACGAGGCGGTGTGGAGCGATATGACCGCGAACGAACGCAGACAGTATATTCTTGAAGCGCTTAGTGACAGACGTGCCTTAAACGTAGACAGCTTGGCGAAAGAATGCAGCGTCAGCGAGAGAACGATCAGATATGATATTGAAATATTGTCTCGCTCCGCACCGATTTTCACGGTACAAGGGACAGGAGGCGGTATCCGTGTTGCTGACAGCTGGTATCTCAGCCGCAGATATTTGCGTGAAGACCAGGAGGCGCTCCTTCGTGAGCTGCTCCCCGAACTTTCGCCCGATAGACAGGATACGTTCAAGAGTGTCCTTGTTTCCTTTGCAAAACCAAAGGTGAAGAAATTGGGCTGATCCGTTCTTCACCGCTCCGCTGTCTGCACGGAGCCGCACATTGACAACTGAATAGTACAGCACACACACTACATTCCTCTCGCTGCCGGTGATGAACCGGTGAGCCGATCGAGCATTGAACTCGTGTAACAGCGGCGCATCCGCTGTGGGGCGATGACAGGCGAGAGCAACAATGATACTTCTGTCCGGCCATAAAGTCGAGCGTTGAAGCAGCGATAGCGAGTCGCTGTGATCCGTCGCAACAAGTGGGGGCAGCCTGCGGAGATCCCGGGGGTGGTGAGATTCCAATGAGACTGAATGCACAGTCGGTGAGTGTGTTCCCGAAAGGCGCTTGTGCGCTCTTTCTGCTTGGGGGGATCGTGGATAAATACAAGCAATGCGAAACTAACGATAAACGAGGCGGTCGTTTTATTGTCGACCGCCTCGTTACGGAATCATATACATAAGGGGGACAGGCAAAATGAAAGAAATAAAACGAGGCGAGATATATTACGCCGATCTCTTTGACACGATAGGCTCGGAGGAAAGCGGCATACGACCCGTACTCATACTTCAAAACGACATCGGCAACAGGCACAGCAGCACGACGATCATAGCGCCGATCACGAGCAGACGACAGGACAGTACGCAGCCGACGCATGTGAACATTGACACCGAGGGACTCGCAAAAAAATCGACCGTAATGCTTGAACAGATCAGGACGATAGATAAGTCACGGCTTGACGATACATAGGCAGGCTGGATAAGTTCGCGATGGCGGATGTTGACCGCGCCATTATCGTCGGGCTTGGAATAAAGTGCATGGAAGAAATATTGAGGTGAGTCATGAGCGGAAATACGATCGTTAAAGATATCAAGCGATATCCGGATGCCCTGACAGTCAAAGAGGTGGCGGAAATACTTCGCATATGCACCAAAACGGCATATAAGCTGATAAATGAAAACACGATACCATCAGTCAGGATAGGCAGAGAGAGCCGAGTCCTCAAACGCGATCTTATGTGTTATCTGCGGGCGAAAGTCGGATGAATACGAACACGCAGATATATTTTTGGAAAATGTCTAATTTATAGCTGGACTTGCGAGAACTGTTGTGGTATTGTTGCTGTTGCAGAAATGCAAATAAAAAAGCAAAAGGAGAAAGACAAAATGGGAAACCAAAAAAATTCATTCGCAGCGAGCGTACATCCCAAAAACGGAAGACTGTATGCTGTGATCCAAGTAAAACAGGACGACAAGCATAAGTCCGTGTGGCGTGCGCTCAACCTTCCCGAAGGCGCAAGCAAGGTGAAGATACAAAAGGCTTTGCGCGACGTCGTCGGAAGATTTGAGGACGAGTATGAAAACAATGTCTCGGAAATAAGCCGCCCGATCGTTGAAACGCGCATATTCGACTATATGTGTCTGTTCCTGAAAGAAGCGGAGCCAAATCTGCAGATAAATACATACCGCAGCTATCACAACATGATTTACGGAAAGATACAGCGGTATTTCACATCGCATGAGGAACTGACTGTCGGGAACATTACTCCTGAAGATATCAAGGACTTCTACAAGTACCTCTCGGAAGGAAATGTAGCAGCCAATACGGTGATACACTACCACGCAGTTCTTCACAGAGCATTCGTTAAGGCATTCGATGATAAGATCATCAACGCAAATCCGTTTGACAGAGTGGAGCGCCCGAAAAAGGACAAATTCATAGGCAAAAATTATTCCGAAGAAGAACTGCTCCGACTTCTTGAAACAGCAAAAGCCGATCCTATCTATCCCGCCATCGTGCTTGCAGGATGCCTCGGACTCCGCCGCAGCGAAGCGCTCGGGATAAGATGGTCGAGGATAGATTGGAAGTACAAGACGGTACTGCTTGACACGAAGATCATCGAGCATGACAAGGAAGGCAGAAAAGCCGTTATTCCGGTCGAAGAAATGAAAAACTCGTCGAGTTGCAGAACGCTCCCGCTGCCCGATCAGGTATTCGATATGCTGTCATCACTGCGTGAAAGTCAGGAGATGAACAGAAAAATGTTCGGCAAAAGCTATAACCACGATTTCGACGATTATGTATGCGTTACGCAACTCGGCGATCTTTTCCGACCGTCATATGTGACGCAGCACTTCGCAATAATTCTGAGGAATAATAGTCTGAGGCGCATACGATTCCACGATCTGCGCCACACATTTGCAAGCATACTGATAAATCAGGAGGTGCCGCTCATCAACATATCAAAATTTCTCGGTCACAGCGATATTGCAACTACCGCCAACATATACGCACATCTTGACAATACGGGCAAGCAGATAAGCGCGGACGTGATGTCCGGCATTCTCAATCAAAAGAAATGATGCAGTCATAACGGCTGCATCATTTTTACATAGGGAGATCAGTACATGGACGAATACATGAGCGGAGATGAGCTCTACAGGTTTCTGCACATCTCAAAGCGGAAGATGAAATACCTCATCGACAATAAGTACATACCGACGACAGACACGGGCAGAAAGACACACCGCTATCTCGTTCGGAGATGCGATGCCGAAGCGTTCCGTGAGCGAATGACAAGCGATCCCGATTTTCTCGCAGAGCTTTCAGGCAAGTTCAACAGTAATGCCGCCGGCAGCATCGACAAAGTGATCGCCGATTTCACGAGAAGCGACAGTGAAAGGTTCGGACGTTTTCTGACAGAGAAGTGGGCGAAGTATCCCGACGCGATCCCGGTTCAGGATGCGGCTAAACTCATGTCATGTCAGCCGATAAGACTTTACAACTTGATTGAAAGTGGGAAATTATTCGGCGCAAAGGTATGGAACGTGACATACTGCTCGAAAGTATCGCTTATCGCCTATGCGTCATCGCTGACGGCGGTAAAGCGATCAAAAAGCAAGGGATACCTGAAGCTGATACAAGAGTTTGCAAAAAAAGAGATAAAGTAATATCTACAAAGTCAAAAAGAAATGTCCCGAAGATTCAGGACATTTCTTTATTGCTTTTTCGCGACACCTCGTCTATATACACCGAAAAAATATACAGCGCGCTTTGACCGTATAATCCGGTTTCGGGGTCGTTAAGCGATTTAGCTGTCTCTGACGTATAGAAACATTCCATCGCCTCGAATTCTGTCATGCCGTATTTTTTGGCTATCAATCCGATTATTACCGGGATCACAGTCGAGTTGTAAAGTGCCTTTGACATATTATCACCTGCAATCTTCAAAGCCGATATATTTTAGATAGCTCAGCGCTTTTTCTGTGTTGAAGCATATCTGATTATTTATCTTTTCAAATCTTAATCTTTCAACAGCGTCTTCTTTGCGCATGATACCTTGAACAACGTATGAGATCGTTTCGCCGACATTGTCATCTGCGATTTTCCCGACAACGATATCAAATTCATGATGAAATGATATATCGCTCCTACAGGCGCAAACCAAATTCAGCCATTCGGTGTCCGGCTGATCAAAGCGTTTACAGTTAAGTTCATCAAATGCCGCATCATCAAATTCATATATTGAAATATACGGAGTGTAAATTCCACCGTTTCTCAGAGATAGTTTAGCCCGTCGTCTTGCCCATCGGACTGCCTGATCCTTTATGTCTGCGGTGTAAAAACCGGATCCGAAGTCGCGACCGTATTCTGATGTAATTATCTTAGGATGCTCAACTATCACGTTTGAGCCGTGATACAGGATCATTGTTTTCCTCCGGACAGATATTCGTCAATGTATTGCATAAGATACTCCATAGACATACCGTGCAGATCGTCATAATCATTTTCAAGTAAAGACAGCAAGCCTTCTCGCTTAAAAATATCATACACTTCCGTACTGTCTCTGTGTATGTGTTCAGCATATAATTCGATGCAGAACGTGATAAAAGAAATCTTACTCATTGTAACATCACCAATTTATATTATATCGAGTAAATAAGCGTTGATGATGAACAAAAGCCGCAAGGGAAACCTTGCGGCTTTGATCGCGCGGACAAAGCCGCGTTTCTCGGAGCGGGTGGGATTCGAACCCACGTGCGGTTGCCCGCAAACTGATTTCGAGTCAGCCCCGTTATGACCTCTTCGATACCGCTCCGTGTATGTCAACCCGCCGAAAGGCGGAATCAACGCTTATTAAATTTATTAGAAATGGTTATTAGAAATCGCAATCCGAAAAAAACGACAAACCGAAAAAAGTCAAGCGTTTCAACGGTTTGAAAGCACAAGCCTTCCATCCGACGCACAACATTTCGAGTCAGCCCCGTTATGACCTCTTCGATACCGCTCCGTATTCAGTTGCCTATATATTATCGCACACGGCGGCGTTATTGTCAAGACTTATTTTCATCTAAGCGCAAATATTTTATCCTTCTAAAATGCAATATCAAATAAGATTAAGATAAAAAATCATCAAACGAGCGATAGCCGAAGATCTTACGAGGCAAAAGGTTGATCTTGCTTTCTACAAAAACAGTCTGTTCGTCTGAGACGTTGTCATAAAAGGGTCATTTATGATATACCATGTGTCCGTCGGACTTTCCAGCATCGCCTATACGCACCGTGTTCATATACTGCTTGGTAAATAATATTGAGTTTCACCACACTTTCCGCTTTATGAAAAAATGCTCCCGTCGGGAACATTTCTCGCTTATCGCACGTCTAAATATACAAAGGCAGGAGGTATTTATCATGAAAAAACGCATATTCGCGGCAATACTTGCCGCAATAACGATGATGTCCGTCGCCGGCTGCTCGTCCGCGAAGGACAGCATCGACTTCAACGCCGACGAATATATGGAGGCGCCGTCCGGCGGCATGGCGTCCTCTGACGCGTCGATGCCCGAGGAGGCGGCGGGCGGCTACGCAGACAAGTTCGAGAGCGACTATGACAGCTCCGGCGCGACCGTAGAAGGTGTAGAAGAGCGCAAGCGCATCGTCTACATCGACGTGACAATGGAGACGCTCGAATACGATAAGACCGTGTCCGAGCTCAAGTCGATGGCGGGCAGCGCCGGCGGCTACATCGACTCGTCCGAGGAATACAACTCCGATGTCTACGGGCGCGGGAGAAGCGCCAAGTTCGTGTTCCGCATACCGCAGGCTGACGCGAGCGGATTTGCAGAAGCGCTGCCGTCGATAGGGCATGTTTTGACGCAGAGCGAGCACGGTAGCGACGTCACGGCGCAGTACTTCGACATCGAGACGCGGCTGCGCTCGCTTGAGCTCCAGCGCGACAAATACATGGAGCTGCTCGACAAAGCCGAGGACATAAACTACATCATCGAGCTGACGCAGGCGCTCTCCGACGTCATTTATCAGATCGAGTCGTACACGACGACGCTGAACCGCCTCGACTCGCTCGTCGCATACTCGACCGTCACAGTCGATGTGAGAGAGGTCGTCGAGGAAACGAAAGCGCCAGAGGAGGTCACGTTCGGCTCGCGCGCCGCAGAAGCATTCTCGGGCTCGATAGAAGCGTTCGTCGCATTCGTGCAGTGGGTGGCGATAGCTGTCGTCGCCGCGTCGCCGTTCGTCATGATGCTCGCAGTCGTCGCGATCGTCATTTTGGTGATCGTCGTGATACGCAGAAGAAAACGCCGCTGAGGCAATAAAATTACTGCAAATTTTGTTTACAACCCCCGTGTTTCGTGGTATACTGTAAGCAGTATTTGCAATTCGCCGCGCGCGAAATTGCATAATTCGACAAATCGGAGGCGTTTATGTATAAGATCGTCCGCAAGCGGACCCTCAACCCGACCGTCGTCGAGATGTGCGTCGACGCGCCCCGCGTCGCTCGGCGCGCCGAGCCGGGACAGTTTGTGATACTTCGCACCGACGCATTCGGCGAGCGCATTCCGCTCACCGTCGCAGACTATGACCGCGAGGCGGGCACCGTCACGATCATATTCCAGCTCGTCGGCGCGACGACGATGAAGCTCGGCGCAATGGAGGTCGGCGACGAGATACACGACTTTGTCGGTCCGCTCGGCCGTCCGACAGAGACTGCGGGTCTTTCCCGCGTCGCCGTCGTCGGCGGCGGCGTCGGCTGCGCCATCGCGTACCCGGTGGCGAAGAAGCTGCACGGACTCGGCGTCACCGTTCACTCCGTCGTCGGGTTCCGCACCCGCGACCTTGTGATACTCGAGGACGAGTTCCGTTCCGTCTCCGACGTGTATAAGCTCATGAGCGACGACGGCTCCGTCGGCGAGCACGGGCTCGTCACCGACGCACTGCGCGCTCTCATCGAGTCGGGCGAGCGCTACGACGAGGTAATCGCGATAGGGCCTTTGCCGATGATGAAGTTCGTGTCGCTTCTGACGAAGGAGTACGGCATCAAGACCGTCGTGAGCATGAACCCGATAATGATAGACGGCACCGGCATGTGCGGCTGCTGCCGCCTCACCGTCGACGGGAAGATGAAATTCGCCTGCGTCGACGGTCCCGACTTCGACGGACACGAGGTCGATTTTGACGAAGCCATGGCACGCGCCGCCATGTACCGCCCGTTCGAGGCGGAGGCGCGCGATCATATGTGCAATCTCTTGAAGACGGGAGGCGCGGAATAATGCCGAACATGCAAGTAAAAAAGACCGCGATGCCGACACAGTCCGCCGAGGTGCGCGCGCGCAATTTCGACGAGGTCACGCTCGGCTACACGGAGACCGACGCCATAAACGAAGCGACGCGGTGTCTGCACTGCAAGAACCGCCCGTGCGTATCGGGGTGCCCGGTCGCGATTGATATACCCGACTTCATCGCCGAGGTCGCCGTCGGCAACTTCGACGGCGCTTACGACGTGATATCGAAGGCGAGCTCGCTGCCCGCCGTATGCGGACGCGTATGCCCGCAGGAGACGCAGTGCGAGGCGAAGTGCGTGCGCGGCATAAAGGGTGAGCCTGTCGGGATAGGACGTCTCGAACGATTTGTCGCCGACCGTCACAATGAAAAAAAGCATGAGATAAAAAAGCCCGTGCCGAACGGACACAGCGTCGCCGTCGTCGGCTCGGGACCGTCGGGGTTGACGTGCGCGGGCGAGCTTGCGCGAATGGGATATGCTGTAACTGTATTCGAGGCGCTGCACACTGCGGGCGGCGTGCTCGTCTACGGCATACCCGAGTTCAGACTGCCGAAGTCGATAGTATCGCTCGAGATAGAAAATCTGCGTGCGCTCGGCGTGAAAATTGAGACGAACATGGTGATCGGCCGCGTTCTGACCGTCGACGACCTGCTCGCGGACGGCTTCGAGTGCGTCTTTATCGGGACGGGCGCGGGACTGCCCAAGTTCATGAACATACCGGGCGAGAGCTGCAACGGCGTGTTCTCCGCGAACGAATTCCTGACGCGCGTCAACCTGATGGGCGCGTACCGCGACGGCGCCGACACGCCCGTCATGCATGCGAAGCACGTCGCCGTCGTCGGAGGCGGCAACGTGGCGATGGACGCCGCGAGATGCGCTTTGCGCCTCGGCGCGGACGATGTAACTATCGTATACCGCCGCGGCGAGGAGGAGCTTCCCGCGCGGCGTGAGGAAGTCGAGCACGCTAAGGAGGAAGGCGTCGCATTCCGGCTTTTGACGAATCCCGTAGAGATAATAGGCGACGAAAAACGCGCCGTGCGCGCGATACGGTGCGTTAAGATGGAGCTCGGCGAGCCGGACGCGTCCGGACGCCGCCGTCCCGTCGAAGTAAAAGGCTCCGAGTTCGAGCTTCCCGTCGACTGCGTCATAATGGCGCTCGGAACGTCGCCAAATCCGCTCATCAAATCGACGACGGATGGTCTCGACACCGAGAGGTGGGGCGGCATCGTCGCCGACGAAAACGGCGCAACATCGCGTCCCGCCGTCTATGCCGGCGGCGACGCCGTGACCGGCGCCGCGACCGTCATCCTCGCCATGGGCGCCGGCAAGTCCGCCGCCCGCGCGATAGATGAGTATATTAGAAATAAATAAATTTTGGGGGAAGAAAAACTTTTTGAAAAAAGTTTTTCTTCCCCCAAACCCCTATTTTTTCAAAAACTTTTGTTACTTCCTTTGTTTTTACAAAGCAAACGCAAACAATATCCTTGGATATAGTTTAAGATGAACACTATTTAGTTCGCTTTTGGAGAAGAACACCTCCTCGCGGTGCTCGGAGTTGCCACACTTTTCGCAAAGCGAAAAGTGTAAGACGGCTTCGAGTGTAACGAGAAGACGTTATCAGGTCAGCGCGTCAGCGCCGACCAGCTCCCTTCACAAAAAACGGATTTAATCAAATCGCTTTGGCAAGGAATTATACTTATTCAATAGCTTCAAACCCTAAGCCCATGACCTCTTTCGCGTCGGTGAGTATCATAAACGCCTTCGGGTCGACGCGTTTGACGAGCGCCTTGACGATGAACAGCTCATGCGGTTTTACGACGCAGAGAATGACGTGCTTATCGGCACCCGAGTAGCCGCCCTGACCGTCGAGGATCGTGACGCCGCGCTCAAGCTCGGTGAATATCGCGTGCGAGATGTCGTCGTACTTGTCCGAGATGATAAACGTCATCTTCGCCGTCTTGTTGCCGTCGATGATGTAGTCTACGGCGAGCGAGTACGCGTATATCGAAATTATCGAATATATGATTCCGGCATAATTTTTCGTCAAAAGTGCGGAGCCGACGACGACGACGATGTCGAGCGAGAATATGAGCCGTCCCGTCGAAATGCTCTTGATGAGGCTCTTGTGTATCATGACCGCCGCAAGGTCGCTGCCGCCCGTATTGTAGCCGCGCGACAGCATTAGTCCGCCGCCCGCGCCGAGCACGGCGCCGCCCATGATGGCGCACAGAAGCGGTTCATGCGTCACCGATATGTCGACGACGCGCACGAGAAGCTCAAAGCCGTTCGTCGCCAGCGCCGTCGAAATAACTGCGACGACGACGCGCCACAGCATCTTAAAGCCGTAAATTTTCAGTCCGACGAGCACTATCGGCACGTTGATGATGAATATAAACGTACCTATCGGTATCTGCGGGACGAAGTGATTGATCGTCGTCGCGATACCGGTCGCGCCGCCCATGACGGTGCCCGACGGCCCGAGGAAGAACGCGACGGCGACGCCGTACAGAATACTGCCGAGTATAACGGTGAAAATCTCGGAATAGATGTCCTTCGTGTTCGCACGGGGCGAACCCTTGCTTTCCTTTGGCATAAATACCCCTATTATTAAAAAATTACCCCATATTTGCAGAATATATTCTATGCCAAAACGTCCGCTTTGTCAATGGGTCAATAAATAAATTTTTCGTAAAACGCTTGGGCATTATGCAAAGAAAATGTCGGACGAGTGTGCGAGCGGAGCATTTTTCAAAATGCTCCGCTCCGACGCAAAACATTATTTCAGATCCAAAAACTTCCCGTACGCTCGCGCATAGTTGAGTCCGCTCCACACCGTCATGACCGCCATAAACGCCATCGTCGCGTATGTGAGGATGTGGTATTCGGCAACTACGTTCACAATCGGGATATAGCCGAATATCACGGGCTCAAGCAGCGCCGTCAGTATAAACGTTATCTGCGACACCGTCTTAATTTTGCCGAGCATATTCGCCGCCAGCGCCGTCGCCGACGCCTTTCCCGACACCACCATGCGCAGCGACGTCACCGCCAGCTCGCGGAATATCACGACGAGCGTCAGGCACAAAAGCAGCACGCGCATATATGAAAACGCGTCGTTCGCCAGCATCGTGATCAGCGCCGAGAACACCATGAACTTGTCCGCGACCGGGTCCATGAACTTGCCGAAATCTGTCACAAGGTCATACTTTCGCGCGATTTTGCCGTCGAGCATATCGGTCAGCGACGTCACACCGAACACAGCCGCCGCGATGATGTTCACCCACGGCGCCGGTATCCCGACCGTCATGACGATGACGAACACGGGAACGAGCGCGACGCGCAAAAGCGTCAGTTTATTCGGAAGATTCATACGTCAGCCTCCGCAATTCTCTTTTCTTATCTGCGACCTCGCCCTTGAGGTCGTAGTCGAGCGTTTCCGTGATCTTTACGCGTATATGCGCGCCGGGTTCGGGGCGCTTTTTCTCGGGAAGGGTGAAATACACCTTACCATCTACGTCGGGCGCGTCCCACTGCGTGCGGCCAAAGCACGAGTCCGCGACGTAGTCGTAGCCCTCATATATGACCTCGACCGTTTTGCCCACATGCTTCGCGTTCAGCTTCGCCGAAATCGGCAGCTGCACCGACATTATCCTGTCGTAGCGGTCCTGCTTCGTCTGCTCGTCTATCTGACCGTCGAAATCGTAGGCGGGAGTGCCCTCCTCGCGCGAATACGTGAACGCGCCAAACCTGTCGAACTTCGTCTCGCTGATGAAGTCGACGAGCTGTTCAAATTCCTCCTCCGTCTCGCCGGGGAAACCGACTATCGCCGTCGTGCGTATCGCGATGCCGGGGACGCCTTCACGCAGCCTGCGCACCGCGTCGCGGACGCATTTCTCGCCGCCGTGGCGGTTCATGCGTTTGAGCACCGACTCGGCGACGTGCTGCACGGGCAGATCTATGTATTTGACGACGCGCGGGTTGTCGCGTATCTCGCGAATGAGCTCGTCCGTGATCTTATCGGGATAGCAGTACATGATGCGCAGCCACGGAATATTCGTCTCGACCGACAGTCTGTGCAAAAGCTCCGCCAGCTTATATTCGCCGTAGATGTCGATGCCGTACCGCGTCGTGTCCTGCGCGACGAGTATGAGCTCGCCGACGCCCATCTCGTCGAGCGACTTCGCCTCCTCGATTATATCCTCCATCGTGCGCGAGCGGTGACGGCCGCGTATGTACGGTATCGCGCAGTACGAGCATCTGTTGTCGCAGCCCTCCGCGATCTTGATGTACGCGTACGCGTCCGTCGTGACGACGCGTTCGCCGCCGAGCGGCGCCGCATCCTTGTCGCCGTACGCGGAATACTTCTCGCCCCTCTCGACGGCTTTGACGGCGTCCACTATCTCATGCACCGACCCGACGCCGAGCACGGCGTCGACCTCGGGCATCTCCTTCATTATCTCGTCGCGGTAACGCTCGGGCAGGCATCCCGTCACGATTATGCCGCGCAGACTGCGGTTCTCCTTGAGCCACGCGACGTCGAGAATGCTGTCGATGGCCTCGCGGCGCGCCTCTTCCAGAAACGCGCATGTGTTCACAACGATGATGTCCGCCTCCGTGTCCTCCGGCGTGATCTCATACCCCGCGTCCGCGAGCAGCTTGAGCATCACCTCCGTGTCCATCAGATTCTTCGCACACCCCAGCGATATAAAGCCTATTTTGGTCATGGTTTTTGGGTGAGGGAAAAACTTTTTACAAAAAGTTTTTCCCCCACACCCCCTTTTCAAAAACTTTTACTGACTTGGTTTTTTACTTTTAGTTAAATCTGTACGTTGATTTGAAATCAGTCCGTCCCGTTCGGTGCTCAGTATCTCGGCGCGTCAGCGCCGAGATACCTACGTCTCCGCGTTATAAACGATAACTTTCAGTGCGAACTTAAGACAAACACTATTCTACAAAAAGGGCTCCGCATCAAAAGCTGGTTTCCCCGCACCCCTCTTACAAAAACTTTTACTAACCTAATTATTACTTTCTCTCAACCTTTTCCCCGCAGTACGGGCAAAAACTTCCCGATGTAACAAGAACTTTTCCACAGTGCGGGCATTTATTTGCCGAAATTTTCATTACAGCGCCCGCAATAAGCGCCGCCACCCCCGCCGCCGCGATATAGGCGCAGACGGTGACGCCGTCGTAATTATCGTTCGCTATCATCAGCCCCATCACGAGCATGTCTATGATGAGGACAAACGCGGCAACCGCCGCCATAATGTTCGCAGCCTTTTTCATTCATTCTCCCCGTTCACTATCCCGACAGCGCGCCTTATATCCTCGGACGAAAACCCCTGACGGTAAAGATACGATAAGAGCCTCCGTTTCCCGTCCGCGTCCCCGCGTTCGGGCACGCCGCCTTTCTTCTCTATCGCACGCGCGCATATCGCGCCGAAGTCGATGCCGCACCCCGACAGCCACTCCTCGACGCGCCCGCGCTCATAGCCGAGCGCACACAAGTCGGCGGCGACGCGCCTTTGCCCGCGCAGCTTCCGCTCCGCAAACTCGCGTCCGCGCCGCTCGATCTGACGTTCCTCGTCGATCGCGCCCATCGCTTCAAGCTCCGATGCCGCCTCGTCGGCGACCTCGCGGTCAAATCCGCGCTCCCGCAGCTTCTTTGACAGCCCGCGCAGCGAATTGTCCCGATACCCGAGCAGCCGCATACCGACCTCGACACCGTCGCACACTCTCGCGGCGTCCACTATCGCCTCCGCTTCAGCATCGTCGATGACGTCGCCGATACGGTGCATATGACTACGCCAGAACCGCGACAGAACCCGGCACGACATCGGCGCCCCGTCCGCGTCCGGATCCGTCATCGTGATCGTCACCGTATAATTGCCGTTTACAATGTCCGCGATACGAATGCCCAAAGCTTATATATCGTCCTCGCCGTCGACGTCGCCGTCCATGTCGAGCAGCCTTATATCGAGCTCGTCGTCGTCGATATCGTCAATATCGCCGCTATCTCCGCCCTCCGCGGCCTCGTTTATGTACTTGTCCTTTATCTTTTTCTCGACCTCTTCCGCAAGAGCAGCATCGGACTCAAACGCCTTTCTCGCCGCGTCGCGTCCCTGCGCGAGCCTGTTGCCGTCGTACGAGAACCACGACCCGCTCTTCTGTATGATGCCGGCCTCGACGCCGAGGTCGACGAGCTCGCTCGACTTCGATATGCCGTGACCGTACAGCATATCGAACTCCGCCGTCTTAAACGGCGGCGCGACCTTGTTTTTGACGACCTTGACTCTCGTCCTGCCGCCGACGACCTCGGAGCCGTTCTTTATCGCCTCGACCCTTCTCACGTCGAGACGCACGGACGCATAAAACTTGAGCGCGCGGCCGCCCGTCGTCGTCTCCGGGTTGCCGTACATGACGTTTATTTTCTCGCGCAGCTGGTTGATGAAAATGACGATGCAGTTCGTCTTCGCTATCGACCCCGACAGCTTGCGCAGCGCCTGCGACATCAGACGCGCCTGCATGCCGACTGTCGCGGAGCCCATCTCGCCCTCGATCTCCTGCTGCGGCACGAGCGCCGCCACCGAGTCGATGACGATCATATCTATCGCGCCCGACAGGACGAGCGCCTCCGTGATGGCGAGCGCCTGCTCGCCCGAATCGGGCTGCGATACGAGCAGCTGATCAATATCGACGCCGAGCGCCTTTGCATAAACGGGGTCGAGCGCATGCTCCGCGTCGATGAACGCGGCCTCGCCGCCCGCCTTCTGCGCCTCCGCGATGGCGTGCAGCGCGAGCGTCGTTTTACCCGACGACTCGGGGCCGTATATTTCGATGATGCGTCCCTTCGGGTAACCGCCGATGCCGAGCGCGAGGTCAAGCGTTATCGACCCCGACGGCGACGCGGACACGTTCATGTTTTGCGTTTCGCCGAGCTTCATTATCGCGCCGCTGCCGTAATCCTTCGTAATCTGTGAAAGCGTCGCTTCGAGCGCCTTTTTTTTATCGTCTGCCGGCGCGACCTTTACCGGCGCCGTTTTCTTTGACTTTGCCATAGCTTTTATTTTCTCCTAAACCGAACATTTGTTTTCTCTATTGTAACAGATGCCGAACGAAAAATCAATACCATTTTCTATTTTTTCTAAAGATGAAAATTTATACGTCCCCTACCGCCGTCCAAGTAATGGCAACGCCACACTTTCCGCGCCAGCGGAAACGTGTCGCAGGTCGGCGCGATAGCGACGAACTGCCGCCGTAAGGCTTCGCAGTTTCACCTACGCGCACCGCGCTCGTGTGATGCCCGACGCACCCATTGTCAAACGCAGACACGACGTTTCGACGACGCAGTCGACACGCCGCGAGGGAGCTGTTCGCAGGAAATGACAACGCGGTCTGCGCCCCAATGCCTCTTTTGCCGCCGATTCAATCACATCGACGAACACACGGGAGCCTCTTTCGGGTTCGACAAGGGGGACTTTCTCGCGAGAAAGTCCTTCTTGTCAAAAACCGGTTGAAAGGTGCGAAAGACGTCACCACGTCATGTAGTCAAAGGTAGCTGCCAATGGATACAGTCTGTACAATGAACCGCGGTGAGCGGAGCACCAAGTTTTGAAAAAATTTTTTGTTTACGCGACGATTGAAAAAATTCTCATAAATTTGTGAAAAACACTTGACAAATCACAGAATTTATGGTATAATATAGGCAGTTAAAAGAAGAAGTGGTTGTTGGCAGAGCGGAAAAACGGTGATACATGGCGGTTTCCGCTGACGCGGAAAAGTTTTTCCTGTATTTTTGCAAAAATATACTAATACGTAGGCGTATCAAGCCTCCAGCCGGCGTCCTCGAGCCGCGCCGTCACGTCGACGACGGTGCCGTCATCGGACGTGATCTTCGCCTCTATCGTGTCCTTCGTCGTTCTCACTATCACTATAGAATCCATATCATACTCGCGCGCGGGAATTTTCTCCACATCTCCCGCGACTCGCATCGACAGCCTGTCGCCGTTCTCCACGTACCGCGCGTACACGACGCCGTCCACGTCGTCGTCGCTGTAGCCGGTCAGAAACATTCCGAACAGATACTCGGAATAGCTGCCCGTGAATACTGCCTCGGTCGCCTCGCGCAGCGCCGCCTCCGTCAGATACGGCGCGTCGTCGGTCACGGCCCTGTACGCGCCGTAACCGTCTTCCTCGACCGGCATCCCCTCTCCGAAATAGATCTCGTTGAGCGGCAGCGATGCGGAAACAAGCTCGCTTACTATCCCCGCCGCTTCATCCTCCGACACCCCGCCCGCGCAGGACGTCAGGAGGATAAACAGGGCGATCACCGGGGGGAAAAATTTTTGAAAAAATTTTTCCCCCCGGACCCCCTTTTCAAAAACTTTTACAGAATTATTTTTATTATTCATTATCGTTCGTGTCGTCGATGCTCGTTTCATCGACGTCGACTTCATCGTCTGCATCGTTTACATCGTCGACGGCTTCTTCCTGCTCGGTGAGCTCAACTGCTGCGACCTCGGCTTCGTCGTCGCGTTCCACGACCGCGAAATTCGCCACCTTCGAATCGCCCGTCCTCATCACGATAACGCCCGACGCCGCACGGCGGTACGTGCTTATGTCGCCCGCGTGCGTGCGTATCATGACGCCCGTGTCCGTGATGAGCATGATGTCCTCGTCCTCGCCCGCCGACGCTATACCGACGAGAGCGCCCGTGCGAGGCGTGATGTTGTGGCAGAAAATGCCGAGTCCGCCGCGGTTCTTGACCTCGAACAGATCGAACTCCGTCCGCTTGCCGAAACCGTTCTCCGTTATCGTCAACAGCGTCTTGCCCGGCTCGACTATAGTCGCGCCGACGACGCGCTCGCCCTCGCGCAGACGGATGCCGCGGACGCCTCTCGCCGTCCTGCCCTGACTGCGAACGCCGCTCTCGCTGAATCTGACGGCGCGTCCCGACGACGACGCGATTATGATGTCGCGTTCGCCGTCCGTGCAACCGACGAACATGAGCTCGTCGCCGTCCTCGAGCGTGATTGCGCGTTTACCGCCCTTGCGCTGATACTCGAACTCGGAAAGCTCCGTGCGCTTGACGGTGCCGTTTCTCGTCACCATCGCAAGATAACCGTTCTTGTAGCCGTCGCCGTCAGCGTCGTTGACGGTGACGAACGCGGTCACGCTTTCGCCCTGCTCAAGCTCGATTATATTCGCTATATTCGTACCGCGCGACGTGCGTCCCGACTCTGGTATCTGATATGCGCGGCGCGTGAACACCTTGCCCGTATCGGTGAACATCAAAAGATCGCTGTGACTGTCCGCCGCGATGACGCGCTCGATGAAGTCCTCCTCCTTCGTCGACATGGCGATGATGCCCTTGCCGCCGCGTCTCTGCGCGGAGTAGACGTCGGCGCGCTGGCGCTTGATGTAGCCCGCGTGCGTGACCGTGATGAGGCAGTTGTGGCGCTCGATGAGGTCCTCGGTCAATATTTCGTCCTCGACCGGCACGATCTCGGTGCGTCTTTCGTCCGCGTACTTGTCGCGTATCGCCGTCATCTCCGACTTGATGAGCGCTTTGAGCTTATTTTCGTCGGCGAGTATGCCCTCGATGTAGTCTATCTCCTCGTACAGCTTCGCGAGCCTGTCCTCAACCTTCTGACGTTCAAGACCCGTCAGCCTGCCGAGAGTCATGTCCACTATCGCCTGCGCCTGAATGTCGTCAAGACCGAACCTCTCGCAGAGCGATATCTTCGCATCCGCGATCGAGGACGCGGCGCGTATGAGCTTCACTATCTCGTCGATGTAGTCGAGCGCGATCTTGTAGCCCTCGTATATGTGCGCCTCGCGTTTCGCGCGCGCAAGATCGAAGCGGAGCCGCCTTGTTACGACGTCCTCCTGATGCTTGATGTACTCGACGAGGATATCCTTGAGCGTACACGTCTTCGGCTCGCCGCCGACGAGCGCGACC
>CANPXS010000061.1 GCA_947586625.1 uncultured Clostridia bacterium
CCCGTCTGTCCCGGTATCGCAGAGGAATCAGCCGCAGCCCCTTTTTCCCAAGCATTCGGTTAAACCGCCGCAAAGCGTCACGCATTTCGTCCGCGCCTTCATAGGAACAGGTAAAGAGGCTGCCGGTTTTCATTCCCGCCAGCGTGGGAGAACAGTGACGCACCAAAAGCTCCTCAGACATTCGGATTTCCTTTCCGCATTAGTTAGCATTGACTAACTGCTATCCCAAAATAATGAGCCTTTCGGCCCTCGCATAAGTTAGCCATTGCTAACCTTAATTATTTTAGCACAGAATTTTTGATTTGTCAAGGAGGGGAACGATAATTTCATAAAAAAGCCGAAACTGCCCCCACAGCCGATCCGTATGATACGGACCGGCTGTGGAATCGTTATTCTATCGTTCAGCTTTGGCTTTCCGTCTGCAGCTCTGGATGTTTGAACCAAGCTTCACATTCACGTTGCAAACCCCGCATACTGCGTCATATAAAGATCATAATATTTTCCCTTCCGCGCCAAAAGCTGTTCATGGTTGCCGCTTTCTACGATTTTCCCATGATCCATAACGACGATGATATCGGAGTCACGGATGGTAGAAAGGCGATGCGCAATGACGATACTGGTACGATCCTTCATAACGCGCTGCATGGCGTCCTGTATGGCTTTTTCCGTGCGTGTGTCCACATTGGAGGTAGCCTCATCCAAAATCAGAATTTTCGGGTCGGCGACAAAAGCACGTGCAATCGCCAAGAGCTGCCTCTGCCCCTGACTGATGTTTTCTCCGGAATTGACGAGAACGGATTCCAATCCATGGGGCAGTCGCCTGAGCAAATCATCGCAGCGGCTCATTTGCATCGCATTTGCAATTTGCGCATCCGAGGCTGCCTCGTTGCCATACTTCATGTTTTGCCGCAGGGTATCGGAAAAAAGAACGGTATCCTGCAAAACAATGGCCATACTCTTTCTCAGGTCATCCCGGGATACAGTGGATATATCTTGACCGTTAATGCATATTTTCCCGCTCTCTATGTCGTAAAAGCGCATCAAAAGATTGACGATCGTCGTCTTGCCGCTTCCGGTTGCACCCACCAGCGCCACCTTTTTCCCTGACGGAACGGTCAATGTAAAATCCTGTATGACGGAGTGCCCCGGTTCGTAGGAGAAATTTACGTTTTGGAAGGTCACCGTCATCTGCTCATTTTCTTTCAGCTTTTCGCCGGACATATCCTCGTCGGTCTCATTCAGAACCGTAAATACCCGCTCCGCTCCGGCAATCGCAGTTTGAAGCTGGCCGTAGACCTGTGCCAGTTCATTGATCGGGCGGCTGAATTGCTTTGCATACACAATAAACGCGGAGATCACGCCGATAGAAATCAGTCCATGGATGGAGAAATATCCTCCGAAAGCCGCGATAATCACAAAGCCGATGTTCCCTATGCAGTTCATAACCGGCCCCATCACGCCGCTGAAAATGTCGGTTTTGATGCCGACCTTTGTAAGGGAATCCGCGGTTTGACAGAAATCCTCCGTCGTTTTCTCCTGCCGGTTATAAGCCACCACGGTGCGGTAGCCGGAGACCATCTCTTCCACAGTTCCGTTGAGCTGCCCCAATAATTGCTGCCGCGTTCGGGAAAATTTCCGTACCCTGCCCGAAAGAACTTTTGTCGCGATCAGCGTCAACAGGACGGTAGCGAAGCTGAGGAGCGCCAGTTGCCAGCAATACCACATCATAATGGCGACGGTGCCGATGATCGTAAGCACGCCGGAAAAGAGGGAGGGCAGCGATTGGGAAATCGTGGTGGAAATGTTCTCAATATCATTGGTCATGCGGCTCATAACGTCGCCGTGAGAATGGGTATCCAGATAACGCACCGGAAGATCCACGAGCTTGGCAAAGAGTTCCTCCCGCATATGTTTGACGACCCGCTGACTGAGCCGCGCGCTGACAACGCCCTGTAAAAGTTGGCACAAACTGTACATCAGATATACACAAAGCATCAGAAGCACGGTTCTAAGCAGATTTCCCACCCGCACGCCCGCGATCGTGTCGATGGCCAGGCTTTGCAGGCTGGGTGCATAAACTCCGCAGAGAGTCCCGAAGATGACAACGGAAAGCATGAAAATCACCATGCCTCTTTCCCGGGTGAAATAGGCAAAAACACGCTTCAATGTGGCGCCGATATGCTCTGCGTGCTGCACTTCGACAAAGCGTTCATGGCGATTCATACCGGGAATATTTCGGTTGGCAAGTTTTTGATCTCTCGGTTCACTCATGTTTGTCATCCTCCTCTCCGATCTGAGACTGATAAATGGCCTGATAAGCCGCGCAGGAAGCTAAAAGCTCTTCATGGGGACCGCAGGCGATAATATGACCGTTTTCCAGAACAGCGATCTTATCCGCTTGCCGTGCGGATGCAATCCGCTGTGCGACGATGATTTTGGTGCTGTGCGGGTTGGTCTTTCGGAGCGCCGCATACAAATCCGCTTCGGTTTTCAAATCCAGAGCGCTGGTGGAATCATCGAAGATCAGAATTTCCGCATTCTTCAGAACGGCCCGCGCAATTGAAACACGCTGTTTCTGTCCTCCTGAAAGGCTCATGCCCCGTTCCGCCACGATGGTTTGATAGCCGTCCGACATTTGGGAAATAAAGCTGTCCGCCTGAGCCACCGCAGCGGCAGATTTGATTTCTTCTTCTCCGGCCTCCGGATCGCCCCAGGATATATTCCCCTGAACGGAATCGCTAAAAAGCTCACTTTTCTGCAGCGCCACAGCGATTTTATCGCGCAAAGCGGTTTGCCGATATTCCCGCACATTGACGCCGTCCACAAGTATGGCGCCGCCGGTCACATCATAAAAGCGCGGGATCAGGCTGACAAGGGTCGTTTTGCCGCAGCCCGTTTCGCCCATGAGCGCCAGCGTTTCGCCCGGATTGACCTTCAAATCAATGTGTTCCAGCACCGTCCGGCCGTCCGGGTAGGCAAAGGATACGTCCTTAAATTCGATGCTGCCTTTCACGGCAGTCTCTCCGTTTTGTTCCCCGTCAGCAAGCTCCGGAGAACTGTCCAGAATGACCCGAACTCTTTTCCACGACGCGATCCCTCGTGTAATATTTTGAAAGATCATCACCAGCATCATCATACCGTTGAGCAGCTGCGTGGTGTAGGTAATGGCCGCCATAACGCTCCCCGGCGTCGTTCCACCGGCGCTGACGCTGACATTTCCTACCAGCAATATTGCGGCCACCGCAAGATACATCAGGGCGTTCACAATCGGATTCATAAACGCAAAGATAATCAATACCCGCAGCTGCGTTTTGATCAGCTCGTTATTTGCCTTTCCAAAGCGCAGCTTTTCATAGATTTCCCGAACGCAGGCTTTGATGACGCGGATACCGGTCACGTCCTCCTGCATGATGGAATTGACGGTATCCAGCTGCTCCTGCAGTTTTGTAAACAGGGAACCGGCTTTTTTCATACAAACGGCCATTACGGCGATGATCAGCGGGAAAACGCAGAGCACCACATACCCGAACATCCGGTTCAGCCGGAACATACAGTACATACTGCCGAAGGTAAGCATCGTCGTCCGGATCATTCCGCGCACAAACTGGGAAATGAAGTTCTGCACCTGGGTGATATCGTTCGTCATTCTGGTTACAAGGGAGCCTGTTCCGAACCGATCCATCTGCGGAAACGAAAAGGTCATGATTTTCCGAAAACAATCCTTGCGCATATCGTTTCCGATGTTTTGACCGGACATATGGACAAATACGTTATTTAAGGAGCCGCACAGGCCGCCGAACAGAACGAGGAGAATCATTTGCAGGCCGAGCTTCCAAATCAGATCCAGATTTCCAACGCCGCCGGAGTTCAGTCCAAGCACACCATCGTCCACGATTTGGCTCATAATACCGGGCTGGATCAGATCCATGGAAACCTCTCCGATCATAAAAGCCCCTGCCAGAATCGCATAAGGGAGATAACGGCGGATATATTTCCACATCATTCCGGTTTCCTCCCATGCCCGTCGTCTTTGTGCGGTCGGTGATGGCCGCCCCTTCCGTGATGTTCATGCTCAGAATGAGCGGTTGACAGCGGAAAGCGTTTTCCCCAATCCGAGGAGAGCTTCTCCAGTAAAACGAGTAATTCTTCTTTTTCCGTTTCCGTGAGACATAGAAACATTTCTTCATGCCGCAGCTCTCGTTGTTGCTTCGCTTCTTCGGCGGCCTCTCTGCCTTTTTCCGTCAAGGCGACCTCCACATTCCGCCGGTCGGTCTCGCTTGCGGTTCTAACGATATACCCCGCACTTTCCAATTTTCCGATCACCTCGCTTGCGGACCCCGAACGGATCTGCAGCCGTTCTGTCAGCATTCTCTGCGTGACAGCGCCTCCCATCTCGTTTAGTACAATCAGGATACGCTGTTGGCTTCCTCGGCCTTCATACAGCCCGCGCATCATGTGGCCAATATCTCTAAGGTTAATGATGAGTTTCCCGTTCGTATCGGCCAATTGATAATGCGTCTCGCGCCATGCCGCTTTATCGTTTCCGTTTTTCACGCTTCACACCTCCAAAAATTCGTTCGGTACCTTATAATTATACATCATTGCTTTCCAAATTGCAAGGTACCTTGAGATTGTTTAACAAATTGTTTGCATTCTATATAGTATCGTTGCCGTAGAGGCGCTGATAGTCGATAAATAAATGATTTATTGGAAGGTACCGGACGAAATCGGATTTTCCCTCGTTTTTTCAAAACTTTTATAAATAAGAGAAACGCAAACTTAAAAAATTGACATTTGTATGCTATAATTAAAGCGATGATAAGAACTGAGGTGATTTTATGAAAGCGGCAATTTATATGGGACAGGAGAATGTGGAAATCAGAGAATTGCCATATCCTGTTTGCGGCGACAATGATGTTATCATTAAAAATATTTATTCCAGCATTTGCGGAACGGATGTAGCGGTGTACACCCACGGTCTCAATACCGGACACCGCATCACCGTGGGCGGTGAGTTTGGACACGAAACGGTTTCCCGTATTGTGGAAGTCGGTAAAAACGTGACGGATTTCAGAGTTGGAAAGAGAGTTTATCCATATCCCCTCTATACAAAAGGCGATACCAAAAGGGCGGGGACGATCGGGGGATTCTCCGAATATATCCTCGTGCCGGATGCAAAACGAGATCATTCTCTTTATGACGTTCCGAATGGAATATCGGATCGGCTTGCCTGTCTGATCGAGCCATTTACTGTCGGCTGCCGTGCAGCGCTCAGAGGGGAACCGAAACCGAGAGAAAGCGCAGTTGTATTCGGCTGCGGAACGATTGGATTAGCGGCCGCCGTAGCGCTCAAGCATTTTGGAATGGATAAAGTCATGATCTGTGATCTTTCGGATTTCCGCCTAAATATTGCGCAGAAGCTGGGGTTTGCGGTATGCAATACGGAAAAGGAAGATTTTATTCAAAAGGCAATGACGTATTTTGACGCCGCCCCGTCACTATCCGGTTTTGTCCCGAATATCGACTGCTGGATCGACGCGGCCGGCGCTGAAAGTATTTTGGATCTGTACATGAAGCACGGGAAGATCATCAGCCGTTTTGTAGCAGTAGCCGTAAACAACAAGCCCCGTCAAATCGATCTGCTGCACATGACATTTGCCCAAAAGAGCATTATCGGATCAGGCGGATATTTCCCGGAGGATGTGAAAGATGTAATGTCCATTATGGTAAGTAAAAAATTTGATTTAGAGGCGATTATTACACAGGAATTCCCGCTTGACCAAATTTCAGAGGCTATACAGACGGCGGCCTGTTCCGATAAATCATTTAATGTTACAATTCGTTTTTAACGGTCTTATGCAGCATACTGGCGACTTTATGACTTTTTTGACACCCGCAGAAAAGGAAGAGCCGCCATCGGTGGGCAGCGTGAACTTCCTATGATAAGTTTATCAGTTGTAAATCAAGGCACTGTAAACCACCTTGGCGGCTCGGTTGCAAATATTGTCATTTATAATTTTTTGATACCGGCAGGGATGTGCTAAAGTCCTTGTAGCTTTCTGCTTTTGTCTATAGCAAATCTGTTTGTTTTTTCTTTTCTGCCGTAATCATTTTTCGGGTGGGAGGTTCACTTCACCCGGCATCATGAAAGGTGCCACCTGTCAGCCAAAGGGCGTAGTTACCCCTTGGCGGAAGTGACATTTTTTCGCCTATTCTCTGTGGAGCTTGAAAAGCAGGCTGCGCTTGCCGCCTTTTTCGCGGTACCGCAGCTCGGATTCAACGAGTCCTTCACTGGGGAGAACGTGAATAAGCGCATACGATCTCCGTCCTGAGCGCATATTTGCACATATTGATCACACGAAAATAATACGCTTTATCTTAAACCGAAAAACCCCACACGGTCATACTAACAGACCGTGCGGGGGCATTTTTATTGAATCTGCATTTCTGATATTCGATTGTCACTTTTCCGACAACTGCTGCTGTAAAGGTACAACTTTGAGTTTTTTCTTTGCTGTGTATAAAACTTTGCACTATAAGGTTATTTGCTGTGTTTTTTGACCGCATCGATTATGTCGCTGACGAGAGCGACGTTATCTCTTGATAATCCCTCCAGTTTGTCGCCCACGAGTGAGTATCTTATCTCATAATCAGCATCTATCACATCACAAAGGATTACATCTGCAGAGACACCGAGAGTGTTTATGATGTTAATGAGGATTTCGAGCGACGGCGTTTTCTCTCCTCGCTCTATCGTACCGTAATATGTTACGCTTATTCCGGCTGCTTCAGCAATATCTTCCTGACGTTTCTTTTGATCTTTGCGTACTTTTCTAATGTTCTTTCCGATCGATGCAAAATCCATGACCGCATTTCCTTATAGATTATTATTTACTCTATCAGTATAGATTATTTCGATCTTAAAGCGAAGAATCTGTCAGGTGGATACACAATCTATTAGGGTAGATTTTTGCATGGATTTGTGATATAATGTACCATATCTATTAGAGTGTGTGACATTCTGTCAGATTTTGTTTCAGGATTAGTCTGTCATACTGTTTTGTTTATTGGAAGATACACATGAAGAGCAAAGTATTATTCGTTATAGTTACTTTTGTTAGCGTCGCATTTATTTTGTTTCTTACAGGCTGCAATAAGACCTTTGACTCTGAAAGTCAAGAAAAAGAAAGCACAGTAGAATCCACGCTTTCGGATAATGCGGCTGCCACAATACAAATAGACTCGAATGATCCCGACACAACTGCCGAGATAACATATATTCTAAACAGGCATACAAGGAAGTTCCACCATCTCGGATGCTATACCGTCGAGCTTATGAACGAGAAGAATAAAGTTTATTATACTGGCAGTCGGGACGATATATTGAAACGAGGTTATGTGCCTTGCAAGAAATGCAATCCGTAAAATATAAAAACAGAGCATGGAGAAAAGTATAAGGTGGACATATTTCGTTAGCGGCACCTTCCACCAAGACGGCATAAAAGCCCCTTGGCGGAAGGTGTCTTTCCCTTATCGTTCAATGTGTCCGCAGCTTGAAAAGCAGGCTGCTCTTGCCGCCTTTTTCGCGGTAGCGCTGCTCGGATTCAACGAGACCTTCACGGCGGAGATCGTGAAGAGCTCGCCTTACCGTAGATTCCGACAGCTTAAGATCGCGCGCTATCGTCGGTATCGCGGGCCAACATTCGCCGTTCTTGTTCGCGCGGTCGAAGAGGTAAATGTACACCGACACGGCACGGTGAGGAAGATCGGCTTGGTATAGAAAATCAAGACGGCTCACCCGAATGCTCGCTTTCGTTCGTTCTGAGACTGTTGCTGCCGCCCGACGATGATTTCTCCTTCTTCTTCGGCGGCTCATCCATTACCATGCTTTCGCTTTGACCGCGCGAGTCGGCTGTGTCGCGCTTTTTCGGCTCGGGATCAGGAATCATACTCATCCCGTATTTCCGTATGATCCCGTCCACGATCTCGTTTTTGTCCGCATACTTTACAATGCGGTTGCCGTGTTCCGCGACCGTATACGGATGATCTTTATCAAATTCTATCCCCCATTTGAAGAAAAGTTTGAGCCTGACCTTCATCGGATGCTCTCCCGTTTTCATAACGATAAACTCTCCTTTGGGCAGGCTTTTCAGCTCATCCGGCGTCATAAGCGGGCGTTCTATCATCTGAAGCGACTGCGTCGGATCGTTTTTTCCGCGCGAGACGGAGCCGGACAGGACTGTCCTGCTGCCGAGGGCTTTTGACAGCCTCTCTGCCAACGAACTGTTCGGGGCGAATCCGCCGAACAGCGTGAGCTGTGTGTTATCAACGATTATCTCGGAGCCTTCCTTGCCGTAATTCTTGTCAAGCTGCGAGAACGACTGTATATCGGTACGATTTGAAGTCCTCGCGAACGCGACGCAGAGAACATCATCTCGGCGGATTCTATCTTCGGCAAGGTGCCGAACTCGTCGCAGAAGAAGATGCAGCGATTCTTCAAGCGCCCGTTGTTCTCGTCCGCGACCGACAATATCTCGCGGTAAAGCTGCTGTATTATGAGCGAGATCATGAAGAACATATTCGGGTTTTCTTCCGGCATCACGATGAAAATGGCGGATTTCTCGGAGCAGAAGCTTTCCGCATCTATCTCCGTGTCGAAGCAGAGAAGCTGTTCAAGCTCCGAGTCGAGGAACGCGTTCAACCTTGACAGTGCCGTCGACATGACGGATGCCATCGACTGCTCCGAACTGTTGAGCGCCGCTCCCGCGTACCACCTTGCCTTATGATCAGGCGGCAAAAGTTCCATGAGCTGTTGGAATTAATTCTTTCCTTTCTTCTGCGACGGAGCGAGAAGCTCCTGTATCACCTTGAATACGGAGACGATATGCCGCTTTACGGGTTCGCAAAATTCTGCGACAAGCAGTATCGTCGCCGTCAACAGTCCTTCGGCGGCATCGTAGAAATACGCATTCTGTCCGAAACTGCCGCCGTCCATGCCCGACAGGATTATCGTCTTGGATATGATCTTTGCATATTTTTCCGCTTTGGCTTTATATACGAGCATATCGGGATCTTCCGCATATAAGTCCGTGTACTTGTTGACAAGATGCAAAAGATTGTTCCCGCATGAGCGTGTCGGATTGCGAAGATCTATCACAGACACCTTGTATCCGTATCCCTCCGCGATCGTTCCGTAGTTGCGGACTACGTCGCCCTTTGTGTCCGTCGACAGAAACGACATCCCGCTCGCGCAGGCGTATTCGATGCACGGATAAAGCCAGTACGCAGTCTTGCCGACGCCTGCCGCGCCTATCATGAGCGCGTGGACATCGCCGGTATCGACGAGAGCGGTCGTGCTGTCGCCGTGTCCGACGCACCCGACAACGATCCCCTGCGGTAGAGATTCATCGGATTTATGTTTTTTCTGTTTGCCCGATACAGACGGTACAAGACCGTTCGCCGCCTGTTTGCGCCATATTTGCGGCGTAAACGGGATGTGCCTGTACGTCCGCCTTATCTCAGACTTTGTCGCCCATCGTGCCGTCCCGTGCTGTCCGTCGCCGACCGTGCGCGACTTGATACCGTTAAGCGTGTTGTTCTGCGACGCGAATATGATCATCGCAAGAACTGCCGCCATCGCGCCCGCGGCGACTATGAGAACTGTAATTCCCGACATTCGTCACCGCCCGTATTTGTCAAGTCCTCGTTCCAGTCCTTGTGCAGCGGAACAAGAATACTTGTGGTCAACCCTTTTGTCACGAACAGCTTGTCGCTTATGCGGCGCTCCGCCGACTGTCCTGCCGCGTCGTTGTCAAGGCATAAAAACACCTCGTTTATGTCGGGACGGTCGTTCAGAAACTGAAAAAGCACCCTGTCCGCAACGGAACAGGCTGCCGCATAATTGTGTTCGTACCATTCGTTTTTATGCATCGAAATAAACGACATCATATCGATCGGCGCTTCAAACAGATAAAGTCGATCGCTCGTCCCTCGCCAGTTGAAGCTGTATTCGGGTTCGCTGCCCGGAACACTGCACTTGAATGTACTCGACGATCCCGTACCTCTCATATGTGCATGGCGCGGTACGCCGTCCTTGTCGCACCCGACGAACACGGCATTGTGATGCTCCGCCGACTCATATATGAGTCCGCGCCGCGCGAATTCGCAGATGATGTCCCGGTCGATGCCGCGCTGCATGAGCAGATACGCGAACGCCCGGCGCATATTGTCGTTTTTCTTTGGAAGCACAAATTCAGGCTTTTGAGCTTTATCACGCTCCTTTTGCGCGGTGGAAATTGCTTGTGCTGCACCTCCACCGAGCAGCATTGTCACTGCCTCGGCATATGACTTATCGAAATATTTCTTCACGAACCCGACCGCATCGCCGCCCTCCTGCTCGTAGTGACTGAACCAAAGGTTGCCGCGTATCAGCACCTTATCGGCTCCGTCGCGCCATTCATATTGACTGCCCACGCGCTTTAAAGCTTCACCCTGCGATGTCAGAAACTCAGCAATGTCCGCGCTGTGGGCTTGTTCCTTTTGTTCGTTTGTGAATCGAATATATCCCATTATACCTCCGTTTCTCACACGATACAGACAGATCGTCACTGCATCTTCTGCCCGTGCGCCTGTTTTTTCTCCGCGATCTTTTGATATTCTTTTTTGTCCATCCTGTACAGCCTGTCGCCGTCGCGGATATCGTTGTCGAATATCCTGCCGACGTATCTCATCAGATTTATCACACCAAACGCGGCATTTTCTCTCGCGTGAGCTACATATCCCGGACTATCGCTGCCCGAATCGCTTTTTATGACGCTTGCATCCGCACACAGTTTCATTGCCTCGCTAATGACCGCGTTCTTTATGGATTTGAAATCCTTATTTGCGCTTAGCGGTATACGCTCCGGCATTGTGTCGGTATACGTGCGAATGACTTCTTCCCGCTGCTCATACCAGAGATCGTAGAGCTTGGCGATGTCCTCATTTTTCGCAAGGATATCGACGATTTTGTCGACGAGCGCCTTGTCGTCCGCTTTGAGATAGCCGTAAACTTTTTTGCCTTTGGTGCGCGACAGCCGTTCGGCAAGGCGCAGGAGAAGGTCGACCGCTTCGCTGTCAACGGTCGAGTCGCTGACGATACGTCCGACAATATTCGAGACCGTCTCGCGTCCCATCCTGCGAAGATCGTTTCTGTGTGCAGTCTCTCTTGAATAAACGCTTATGAGATCCTGCCTGAATATCTGTCCTGCAAGTTCAGACTTGATCTTTTCGATGCCTTTCGGCGTGAGGAAAGCCTCCTTCGGGTCGACAGAGTACGCGATCATATGGACGTGCGGATGATGCGCGGCGTTGTGAAACGCTGCGTACCATCTGAAATTTTCAGGCGATATCTTCATCGCCTCCGCGATCATATTTCGGTTCGCGCGCAGCAGTTTCGCCCACGATGCCGCCGTATTGTAGCCGAGACGCTCCGCGTCCTCTCGGCGAAGCGAGATTATGTGCGTCCACACATTGCTCTCGCAGTCCGCGATCTCGCGAGCCGTTTTATCGAGAACTATGGGGACTCCCTCGTCCGTAAACAGTCCGTGCGACGACAGCTTTTCAGCACCAGGGCGGTTCGCAATGTAGCTGACGTAGCCGTTTCTGCCGCCGAGAAGTTCGGGATGCGCTTCCGTAATCCGCAGTATCAGCTCGTCAGCATTTCCTCTCGTCGGGTGCTGCTTGTAGTCCTCATACTCGTGAAGTCCTTTCGAGTCCGGGTATTTTCTCAGCAGTTCCGCAATCGAATCCTGTTGTTTCTTTGTCGCGGGAAGATGCTTTTTCGTGTCGTCGGCGCGCTCGACACCCTCGCGCGCAGCAATATATTTGACGTAATTCGAGAGGTGTTTTTTCTTTTTCGGCGGCAGATACGGAGACTTCATCACGAGCCTCGGCACCTTTTATCAGCCGCCTTTCTAGTATCTCACGGCGTCCTCAAACTTGCACGACCCGTTGATGCGCGACAGTTCCGCGACGCACTGGCGGCGCAGCTCGCCGAGTTTGTCTTCGCTGATGTCGTTTGTCGCCGCGACGACATGCATCATCATAGACAGCTCCACGCTTTGCTTGAAAATGACGCGCGCGATCCGTTCTTCCGTGTCCGCGATCCGTGCGTTGATGACGGATTCGTATGCGGGAGTGAGGATGTCGCTGTAATCCCGCCTCTGCAAATGCGCGATGTAGAAACGAATGGCCTCTACGATGAATTCATTTCGTGACGAGCAGTTCGTCCTCTGCATCGCCTGTTCCATGTCGCCGATCACGGCCTCGTCGAGATAGATTCCGAACGTCTTCTTATCTTTCATGCTGCTTGTTCAATTTGCCTCCGATCCGTCTCTGACAGAACGCCTGACAACGAAAAATCTCCGCAGATGCGGGGACATTTTCTCCTGTATGGCAGAGTTTCTGACAGAAACCGTATTTTATGATAAATTTATGACAATCCGAACGGCGTTGCCGGTCGGTGTAAATCGGCTCGTTATGACAGAAATTTGACAGAGCCTTTATCCTGCTATAATATCGACCCGCAAAAATCACCCGTTTTTGTCCCGTATCACGAGATATCGGACATACCCATACGTTCGTCATTGTCCACCTGTTCGTCCTCGAGTTCGCAGTCATATTCTGTACTATATCTGTCGACAAGTTTCCACAGCACATTCAGCATAACTTCATCGGAGAAAACCCAGTCATATCCGCTGTCAAGCAGCCATGCGTCCCGCACAACTTCAAGAGGGTCGCTAAACCTAAACAAAAACCGTGCGAATCTACCCGGGACGAAATCCGGGAAAGTATCAACAAGCCATTTATCTGTCGCGATCTTTTCGGCGTGTTCGATCAGTTCGTTTGGCGACATCGTCAGCCACACGGCTTTGTGTTTCGCATAACAGTAGCGGAATTTCTGCTCCAGCCGCGTTTTGATATCTTCGTCATTCATTTTCGCCGCACTCAGCATCCGATCTATGTTCTCTGGCAGGTTTGCGGCGGGGAGCGTTCACGGATTTCATGTCGATAAACTCACGGACTCCCGCGGGAACATTTTTTGCGTACAGAGTTTCGAGATGCTTTGACACCTCGTCTTCGATACTCGCTCCGCGCTGTTCGAGATACATTTTTCAGCGCGTCAAGTTTTGCACCGTCAAACGTGACGTTCAGCGTTGCTTTTTTCATTTCGCATCAACTCCTTTTCAAAATATCGGTGAGAAGCACCTTCGGAATGTTCACTCCGATCGACGTTCTGCCGCAGTAATACAGTGCCGTGCATATGACTATGCAGAGCAGGATCACAGCGACTGTGACTGTTATCTTTTTCTTCATCTCATTTTCTCACTTTTGCTCATAAGAAAAACCGTTCTGCTTCTTTTACAGAACGGTCTTCTCGTTTTTTATATTATGATCATTAAACGATGCCTTCGTACCCGAGAAACTGCGCAGCTGTCATACATTTCGGATGGTCGAGTTCGAGACTCAGAAAGTCCTTGTCGCCTGTAAGAATGATATCCACATCGGACACAATGGCAGCGTTGAGGATCGGCTGATCTTTTGCGTCCCGTATCAGCTTTTCGGCGTGATCGACAGCAGGTATAAGCTCATACGACATCTCCGCAAGTAAAACTTCAACATCAGGCAGATATTTCGGAGCTTTTCTTTTCAATATCTCCCGTATTTCGGTTATATTTCTGTCGCATAAAACCATGTCGCAGTTGTCAGCGACATAAAGCAGAGCCCTCGCAGGTTTTGATCCGGGAAACAGCAGCGCAGAAAACAAGACGTTTGTATCAACTAATACCTTCACATCTTTATTCCTTTCCGTATCTGATCTCGTCTACGAGCGCCTGCACATCGTCTTCACTTGAAATACCGATCATTTCCGCAGCACCCGAAAGAGCGGTCTGCGCCCTTTTGATCGCCTGCGCCGAAGCGTTAGTAACGATGATCTCTCCGTCCTCGTTTTGGAAAAACAGTATTTTATCTCCCGACTTGAGTCCGAGCAGACGGCGTATTTCAATCGGGACGGTTATCTGACCGTTTGATGATATTTTAGCTAAATTCATGATCGCCTCCACAATTCTTGAAATATCAAGTTTTCTTTATCCGAATATATTATATCACACTTACGGTCAAATGACAACAGTTTTTTGCCGATGCATAGATTTCCTCACAAATCGCGCACAACGCGCGCGGCTTCTGCGACCGCCTTGCTGTCCGACCGGATCGCGAAAACCGCACACAACGCGAACACGCGCGCCACACGGCGGTCAGGCAGTCACATTGAGAGTCCCCATGTTTCCGTCATGCTCTCGTTGTTGGTCTCGCTCATATTTTCGTTTAAATCAATGTCGAGAAACACGCCTTTTTCCAACATGACCGCGTGGGAGATCACATCAGAATGATCGTTTTCAAGCCGTTCGCCTATTTCTTTTTTCAGATGTTCATCGTCCTGCATATATGTTTTGAAGCGCTTGTTGATCTCGTCATAGGTAACGGTCGTAAACGAATTACCCGTTTGCTCAACGGCGGCTCCTGCAATGTAGTCCGATATTTTTGCGGCGATGTCTTCGTGCCTTGCGTAAGGCGACGCGAGCGATGTCCCGTACCGCATCACCTCGGTGTCCGACATACCGACCTCATGCCTCAACGTATCGTACAGCCTCATATCGTGTTTGTATCTCGACAAGCTGACGATCGTACCTTCGAGCATATGCTCTGAAAAAATCCTTGAGGAACGCTATATGCTGTGACAGCTTTGTCGCACGTCTGAATGCGTCCGGCGCTTTTTCGTCGGCAGCGTCCACACTCCACGCTTTCGGTTCGAGCGGGTTGATAATATATCTGCCAGTCATATAGTCGATGTATGTGCCGCCGAGAGCGGTGCATAACTCCTCGTATTCCGCTTCGGGATCGAGACATATCACCGCCTTGCCCGACTCGCGGATATTTGTCAGTAGCAGCTTGAGCAGATAGCTTTTGCCCTGACCGCTGTTTCCGAGGATCAGGATATTGCTTGTTGTCTTATCTTCATCGCGCCTGTCGAAGTCGACGAGTATGCTGCTGCCATATTTATCACGCCCTATATACATTCCTTCAGGATCTGTTTTACCCGAAAAGTTGAACGGATACATATTTGCAACGCTCGACGCGGGGAGGACTCTTTCATACTGCATTCCGAACTGATTCGAGCCTGTCGGCAAAACGGAGAGAAAACCTTCCTTCTGCCGCAGCGTCAGTCTGTCGAACGATATTTTCGAGCGCGTAAGCTCCATTGATATCTCTCCCTCGAGTTCCCGCAGAGCTTCGAGATTTTTAGCCTTCAGCTCGATATATACTGCGCAGTGCAGAAGGCTCTCACGGTTCTTTCGCAGATTGGCGAGCATCTCGAACACGTCCTGAAGGTTTTCTTCCGCCTCTATTGCGTCATTCATGTCGGCGCCGCCACTTTTCATCCTGTTGCGCCGAGTCGCGCCTGATATGATCTTTCGCTGTTCGGCTCCGTTCACGAGCCTGTGATATATTCGCAGCGTCACGCCGCCCCTGTCGGCGAGACGTGAAAGTATCGCCTGTTCTTCCGTTGCGGGAGGATATTCTCTTATCGCCCAAACGGAGCGGTAACTGTCACCGACGATATAATGGTCGGAGAGAAATTTTATTGTCCCCGGCAGGATCATATCGAAGAAATCCTTCGTATATGCAGCTTCGGGTGATCGTTTCTTTTTTCGGTTTTTCATTCTTCCTCCAATTTTTTGTCGTTATAATGGATACCGACTGTCATTAAAAAGCAGCGGCTTTACCATTTGATATTTCATTTCAACCGGTTGACAAAGGTCAGGATTTGACGTATCATAAAAGCGGAATATATACTTCATATTTTAGAGAGTACACCATATGCTGCTGTATCACGGGAGTAATGTTGCGGTTGAATCCCCAAAAATAATAGCATCTGATAGAAAACTTGACTTTGGAGCCGGATTCTATTTGACTTCGAGCTATGAGCAGGCGGAAAAATGGGCGCAGCTCACTGTCAGACGGCGAATGCCGGTATCCCAACGATTACGGTATATGAGCTTGACGAGAGGCTGCTCGACGGCTTAAAGATACGCAGATTCAACGCTGCGGATATCGATTGGCTCAGATATGTCTCTGCAAACCGCAAGAATATTGAGTTTGTCGACGATGACGATATCGTAATAGGCCCGGTTGCAAATGACAAGACTATGCCCGTGATAACGCTCTATTTTTCCGGCATATATGATGAAAATGAGACTATAAAAAGACTTCTCCCTCAAAAACTGAAGGATCAATATGCTTTCAAAACAGAACGTGCGCTGCGAGCGCTGAAAGTAAAAGAGGTAATAGAAAAATGAGTACCGAGATCATGACGAGTATGCTGATCTACTATGACAGCGAGATATGCCGCATGATATGTGATAAATACGGCATAGATCATATGTCTGCTCTGCGCAGGTTTTTACGCTCGGAAACATATAAAATGCTTATAGATCCTGATCTTGAAATGTGGGATTTCAGTCCTCTCGCGATTTTTGATATGTGGGAGAGCGAACAGATCACAGGTGATCCTCGCAATTCACTGTATATACGGAGGAACTGAAATGTCGCCCGAAATGGAGTTTTTTATCTTTCTGATCGAACAGTACGCCGCATACAAAAAAAGATCTGCAGATGAAGTGCTGTCAGAGTGGGATTCTCTCGGAATTTCCAGTCACATTTTTGAAATGTATGAGATGTACCACACGGAACGCATTGAAAATGCTTATGACGATATAGACCGTATCGTGCGTGAAAGAAAAGCGAGTCCATCCCGAATATTGTGTAAACCTCAGGAATGGTGTAAAATAAAAAAGCCAAAACGGAGGAAAACGCAATGG
>CANPXS010000062.1 GCA_947586625.1 uncultured Clostridia bacterium
GTCGCCGGCTGCATCGAGCGTCACGGAGTGACGCCGCCCGCGTATTTTGAGCGGATAGGGCTGTTCGAAGTGCCTGTTATCGCAGCGCACTGCGTACATGTGACCGACGAGGATATTGACATACTCGCGCGTCACGGAGTTTATGCGGCGCACAATCCGGCGAGCAACATGTATCTTGCAAGCGGCATCTCGCCTGTCGCAAAGATGAGAGAGCGCGGTGTGAATGTCGCGCTCGGCACCGACGGCGCATCATCGAACAATACGCTCGATATGTTCCGCGAGATGAGGCTCGCGGCGCTGCTCTCGAAGGTATCGACGATGAACGCGTCGTCTATTGCGGCGGTCGATGTTATAAAAATGGCGACGGAGACGGGCGCGCGCGCGATGGGATTTGACGGGTGCGGCGTACTCGAGGCGGGGCGTCCAGCCGATCTATGCATTCTTGACGGCGGCGCGCTCCATCTGCACGGCGCGGACATGGCGTCCGATATCGTGTATGCCGCGTGCGGCGCGGATGTGAAGCTGACGATGGTGAACGGGCGCATTTTGTACCGCGACGGCGAGTATACGACGATAGATATTGAAAAGCTGCGCGCGGACGGGGCGGCGGCGCGTGAATCGCTGAGAAAGTAAGCTTTGGGGGTGAAAAGTAATGGAAGAAGAAAAAAGAAGGCTTCCGTATATCGACTACGCCAAAGCTGTCGGCATTTTCCTCGTTGTGTGGGGACATTCGGTGAGGCTGACAGCCGCCGCGTCGAGGTATGCGGCGGTCATACGGTACATATACGCGTTTCACATGCCGCTTTTCTTCATTTTGAGCGGAATATGTCTCGGGCGCAAGCTGCGATATAAAGACGGCGGCATCGACGTCAAATTTGAAATAAAGCGCGCGTTTTTGAGGCTTATGATACCGTATTTTTTCTGGTGTGTGGTGTATACGTTGATAGACGTGTTTACGGCGCGTCCCGCGGGAGTTTTGATAAACGATATTTACGCCGCCGTGTGCGGCGTGACGGCGCCGCTGTGGTTTTTGTTCGCGCTGTTTTTAGCGGAGACGGAGCTTATCGCTTTGTATGCGCTTCTTAATAAATTGCGCAGAAAATACGCGCAATTTGCATGTGGGGGGGGTACTCCTTCTGACTCTGTTTGCGTCGCTCGTGCTCAATAAGCTGTACATGGACGGCAGGGTATATGAGATGTCAAATTGGGTGCGATATCCGACGGTGCTCATACTGCGGACGCTGCCCGACCTGTTTTTCATAATGGCGGGTGCGGCTTTTGAAAGGCTGCTTTCGCTGAAAATAAAAAGGCCGACCGCAGCCGTGTGCGCGACGGTGAGTTTATTACTATATATCGCGGTCGAGCATATGACGAAAAACAATGCGAATCTGATATGGTTTTACCTCGGCGAAAAGCCCGTGGCGTTCTTTTTGACAGGCATATTCGGTTCGCTGGCGGTCATATTCGCGGCGATTTTGCTGCCGCAGGAGTGCAGGTTATTGAGTTCGTTTGGCGAAGAATCGATGCACATAATGGCGCTGCATTATCCGCCGATACCGATAATAGAGCTCGTCACAGGGCTGTGGTTCCGCGTTATGCCGAACAGCATATGCATCGTGCCCGCCGCTATTGTGACCGCGGATGTGTTTGCGTTCTCGGTGCTCGTGTTTGAGCCGATATGCGGGTTTGTGCGGCGGCGAGTCGACTTAATAAGATCGCATGGAAAAGGGTAGATGATGTATCGCATACTTATAATCGAGGACGACATAAAGATCGCGGGTGCGGTGAGGGATATCGCCGTATCGTGGGGATTTGAGGCGCGCGCGGCGGAGAATTTCCGCGACATACTGTCGGAGTTCGCGTCGTATCAGCCGCATATAATACTTCTCGATATCGGTCTGCCGTTTTACAACGGCTATCACTGGTGCGCGGAGCTGCGGAAGATAACGAAGGCGCCGATAATATTCATTTCGTCGGCGTCCGACAACATGAACATTGTCATGGCGATGAACATGGGCGCGGACGATTTCATCGCGAAGCCGTTCGACACCGATGTGCTCATCGCGAAGATACAGGCGCTTTTGCGCCGCACGTACGATTTCGCGGGGAGCATGAATGTTATCGAGCACAGGGGCGCGTTCCTCAACACGGGCGACGGCACGCTGACGTATGAGGGCGAGCAGATACCGCTGACGAAGAACGAGTATAAAATTTTGCAGTGTCTGTTCGAGAACAGGGGACGCGTCGTCAGCCGCGAGCGGCTGATGGAGAGTCTGTGGAAGACGCGCGAATATGTTGACGAGAACACGCTGACGGTGAACATCAACAGGCTGCGAAAGAAGCTGGACGCGGCGGGTCTTTGCGATCTCATAACGACGAAGGTCGGGAGCGGGTATATAGTCGAGTAAAATGCGTGCGGAGGCGGCGATGATACTGTTTTTTGCGTATGTGAGCGCGCACAGGCGCGTGATAATAATGTTTCTCTTGTTCTGCGCCGTGTTCGGCGTCACGTTTGCGCTTTACAGGCTGCCGGTCGGAGCCGTAGCATATCCCGCGCTTTTGTGCGCGCTGTTCGGGGGTGTGTATGCGGTGTTTGATATCGGCCGCGCGTCGCGGAAGCACAAAGTGCTGTCGCGGATAAGGTCGCGCGCGGACGCGGTATCGGACGAGCTGCCGACGGCAAGGACTTTGGACGACGGCGATTATCAGGCGATAATAAATGCGCTGTGCGATGAATCGTCGCAGAACGAGGACGCGTATGCGGAGCGGTTCCGCGACACAGTCGATTATTACACGGCATGGGTGCATCAGATAAAGACGCCGATAACGTCGATGAGGCTGACGCTTGAGCGTGAGGATTCGCCCGTTTTCCGCAGTCTTTCGTCAGATTTATTTATGATAGAGCAGTATGTGGGAATGGTGCTCGCGTTCCTGCGTCTTGACGCGGATACGAACGATTTTGTGTTCGCGGAATGCCGTCTCGGCGACGTTATCGACGGCGCGATATCGAAGTTTGCGTCGGAGTTTATTGCGAGAAAGATAAGGCTTGAATATACGCCGACGGATGCGGCTATTGTGACCGATGAGAAGTGGCTGTCGTTTGTGATCGAGCAGATACTGTCTAATGCGCTCAAATATACGCGCGAGGGGAGCGTTATGATATATGTGCGCGAGCCGAAAACGCTGTGTATCGAGGACACGGGCATCGGAATTGCGAAGTTTGATCTGCCGCGCGTGTTCGAGAAGGGGTACACGGGCTATAACGGGCGCACGGACAAGAGGGCGAGCGGACTCGGGCTTTACCTGTGCCGCCGCATATGCGACAGTCTCGGCGCGAAAATCGATATTTCCTCCGAGGTCGGGCGCGGGACGCTCGTCTCGGTCGACCTTGAACAGTACGAGCTCGGACGGGAGTGATGTTACAAAAATGTAATATCAAAGGCGGGAAATGTAAGCCGTTTCGATGGCGAAGCATTTCCCGCATCTGGTATAATGGGTTCGCAGGTTCGAAAGGAGGACTTAGACAAGTGAGTATTCTTGAAGTAAAGGGAGTTCGAAAGGTATATACGACGCGGTTCGGCGGCAACAAGGTCGAGGCTTTGCGAGACGTCAGCTTCTCGGTCGAGGCGGGCGAGTACGTCGCCATAATGGGTGAGTCGGGTTCGGGCAAGACGACGCTACTCAACATTTTGGCGGCGCTCGACAAGCCGTCGGGCGGGACGGTCATACTCGACGGGCGCGATTTATCAAAAATACGCGAGTCGGCGATATCTGCGTTCAGGCGCGACAATCTCGGGTTTGTGTTCCAGGAGTTCAATCTGCTCGACACGTTCACGCTCGAGGACAACATTTATCTGCCGCTCGTTTTGTCGGGCACGGGTCACCGCGAGATGAAGGAGCGGCTCGCGCCGATCGCGGCGAAGCTCGGGATATCGGAGCTGCTCAAAAAATATCCGTATGAGGTGTCGTGCGGTCAGAAGCAGCGCGCCGCGGTCGCAAGGGCGATGATAACGAGTCCGAAGCTGATACTCGCGGACGAGCCGACGGGGGCACTCGACTCGAAGTCGACGGACGAACTTCTTTCGATGTTCTCGGAGGTGAACGCGCTCGGTCAGACGATACTGATGGTGACGCATTCGGTCAAGGCGGCGAGCTCGGCGAACAGAGTGCTGTTCATCAAGGACGGGGAAGTGTTCCATCAGATATACCGCGGCGACGACACGAACGACGGGCTGTATCAGAAGATATCGGACACGCTGACGCTGCTCGCGACGGGAGGTAAGACGGCGTGAAGGTCGGGTTTTATCCAAAGCTGGCCGTCGACAGCATCATGAAGAACAAGAAGATGTTCACGCCGTTCATTCTGACGTGCGTCGGCATGGTCATGATGTTTTACATCATAATGTACATTGGTTTATGCAGCGTGCCTGATTCGATGATGGGCGCGGAGTCGGTGCGGAGCATGCTGCAGCTCGGGAGCGTCGTCATCGCCGTGTTCGCGTGCATATTCCTGTTTTACACGAATTCATTTTTGATGCGGCGGCGCAAGAAGGAATTCGGACTTTATAACATACTCGGCATGGGCAAGTGGAGCATCGCGCGCATACTGTTTTGGGAGACGATAACGGTGGCGGCTGTCTCGATTTTGGCGGGGCTGCTTTTCGGGATATCGTTTTCGAAGCTCGCGGAGCTCGGATTTATAAACATAATGAACGGCGAGATAACGTACGATCTGAACATATCGTGGGTGGCGGTCGCAAGGACTCTCGAGGTGTTCGGCGTCATATTCCTGCTTTTGCTGCTCAACTCGATACGTCAGGTGCGGTTCTCGAGTGCGGTTCAGCTTCTGCGCGGCGAGAGCACGGGCGAAAAGCCGCCGCGCGCGAATTGGCTGTTCGGGATTCTCGGCGCGGTCGTGCTCGTCGGCGCGTACTATATCGCGGTGACGATAAAGGACCCGATAACGGCGCTTTTGTGGTTCTTTGTTGCCGTTTTGATGGTCATTGCCGGCACGTATCTTTTGATGATATCGGGGTCGGTGATGTTCTGCAGGCTGTTGCAGAAGAATAAGGGTTATTATTATAAGCCGAATCACTTCGTGTCGGTGTCGTCGATGGCGTTCCGCATGAAGCGAAACGGCGCGGGGCTTGCGTCGATATGCATACTTGCGACGATGGTGCTCGTCATGATATCGTCGACGACGTGTCTTTATTTCGGCGAGGAAAACGCGGTCAATCAGCGTTATCCGCGCGATATCAATATCGACTTCAGGTTCGGCGGTATAGACGGTCTGTCGGACGATATTGCCGAGGCTGTCAGGCGCGATATAGACGGTATGGTCGCGGACGCGGGCGCGAGCGCGGGCAATGTTATATCGTACCGCACGGCGGCCGTTTCGGGGTATATGACGGACGACGGGAATGTCGAGCTTGACGTTCGTAAGATAGACGACCGCGACGTCGACGTGATGGCGAACGTATTTCAGTTCCTTTTTGTCCCGCTGTCAGATTTTAACGAGACAGTCGGCGACGACATCTCGCTCGGCGACGATGAGGCGCTCATATGCGTTTACCGTCATGATTTCGACGGAGATGTGCTGTCGTTCAACGGCGGCAGGTCGTTTCATGTAAAGAAGTACGACGAGAAAAAATTCGAGCACGGAGAGGGGTATATAATATCGCCGTGTATGGTGGTTGTCGTGCCCGACCTCGAATATGCGGTCGAGGGGATCGCGGATATGACGGACTCCCTGGGCGAAGGGATGCTGCAGTATCGGATGAAGTACGATTTCGACACCGAGCTTGATGTGGACGAAGAGATCGCGCTCTGCGATACGATCAACGAGATACTGTACTCAACTCCGCTCGATGCGAGTTACATGGAGGCAAAATACGGCGCGTATGCGTCGATCGCGTCCCGCGAGGAGAACAGGCAGGATTTCTACGGCATGTTCGGCACGCTGTTCTATATCGGCATAATATTGAGCATTGTATTCACGCTCGCCGCCGTGCTTATAATTTACTATAAGCAGCTTTCGGAGGGGTACGAGGATCAGGCGCGGTTCGGAATCATGCAAAAAGTCGGCATGACGAAGCGAGACATAAAAAAGAGCATCAACTCGCAGCTTTTGACGGTGTTTTTCCTGCCGCTTTTGTTCGCGGCGATGCATCTTGCGTTCGCGTTCCCGATAATACACAAGCTGCTTTTGTTGTTCGGTCTTGACAAAGTCACGCTGTTTGCGGCGACGACGGGAGTCAGTCTTTTGGTGTTCGCCGTGTTCTACACGATCGTGTATAAGCTGACGGCGGGCGCGTATTACAAGATCGTCAGCGGTACGAAGGAGGAGTTCTGATATGGCGCGGTTTGACGGATCAAGGAGCGGCATGCGGAGCGTTATTACCGGGGCAATATTCTGGTGCGGTGTTGCGGTCGTGTGCGTTATAGCAGTGCCTGCAGAGCTATTAATGGGGCTTATATCGGTAATTATGCGGGCGCTTGACTTTATAATCAGAAAGGTGGAGCGGGAATGACAAAGGTTAGATCGAAGCGCGTGAACGGTGCGGCATCGTTTCTCATAATCGCCGCGTCTACGTTTGTCGTTGGCGCGCTTATCGCGTATATGATATGGAGCAACGTCACTGTCGGGGTGACGGAAATAAAAGTGCGATGCCGAGATCTGCCCGACGCGTTCGACGGCTGCCGTATCGCGCAGGTGTCGGACTTGCACAATTACGAGTTCGGCAAGGATAACGGCGCGCTCATAGGTATTTTGGAGTCGTGCGAGCCCGATATAATTGCGATAACGGGCGATCTCGTCGATTCGTCCCATACGGACATCGACGCGGCGCTGCGGTTCGCAGAACGAGCGACGGAGATAGCGCATGTTTATTATGTGACGGGCAATCACGAGGCGTTGCTCGGCGACGGCGAATATGAGAGACTAATTACAGGATTGAAATCGGCGGGCGTGACGGTGCTCGCGGACAGTGCGGCTGTGTGGGAGAGGGACGGCGAGACGGTAAAGATAGTCGGGCTCAACGATCCGAATTTCACGCTGAAAGGTGAGGCGAGCGGCGAGGTATTGTCGATGATGAAAAAGAAACTCGGCGGAATGATGGAAGCGAATGATGGCGGATCCACGCTCTTGTTGTCACACCGCCCGGAGCTGTTCGACGCGTATGCGTCGTGCGGAGTCGACGTTGCGCTGTGCGGTCACGCGCACGGCGGGCAGGTGAGGCTGCCGTTCATCGGCGGCGTCTACGCGCCGAATCAGGGATTTTTCCCGAAGTATGATGCGGGACTTTATGTGCGCGGCGATACGTCGATGGTGGTGAGCCGCGGACTCGGCAACAGTGTGATACCGGTGAGGTTCAACGACCGTCCGGAGGTCGTCGTTGTTGAGCTGTGAAAGTAAAGTTAAAGACCGTGCGGGTTTTCCCCGCACGGTCTTTAATGGCGTTATTGGATCATATCGGAAGATATCCTGCGGCGACGCCGAGCAGTGCGGACGCGCAGATGACGATTATCGGGTGCAGTTTTTTGAATGCGAGGACGACGGAAATTGCGAAAATGACGAGCGAGACGTAAAACGACGTGTCCGCAAAGACGGCAAGGCTCGCGCCGTCATGTATGAATACTGTCTTGCCGACAGATATGACGGCGGCGCCGATAAGTCCGACGACGGCGGGTTTCAGTCCCGACATGCAGCCTTTTACAATGGTGCTTTCGCGGAATCTTTCGAAGCATTTCGCGATGAGCAGTATTATGACAAACGACGGGAATACGACGCCGAGCGTCGCGCAGAGCGAGCCGAGCACGCCGCCGACCTCGGCTCCGACGTATGTCGAGACGTTGACGGCGAACGGCCCCGGCGTGCTCTCGCTGACGGCGATGAAGTCGACGAGCGCTTTCTCGTCGAGCCAGCCGTGGGCGGCGACCTCGCTTTGTATGAGCGGCAGCATCGCGTAGCCGCCGCCGAACGTGAACGCGCCGATCTTCAGAAACGTCAAAAACAGTTCGAGGTATATCATCGCTTTGTACCCTTTGCGACTATTAAAGACGATGCGAGTCCGAACAGTGCGCAGCCGATTATGACGGCGAGAACGTCGACGTCGAAAAATGCAGTCAGCATAAATGCGGCGACCATGACAACGTAGGCGCATGCGTTTTTGGGACACTGTTTATACATCGACCACACTGCTTTGACGATGAGCGCGAGCACGCCTGCGCGTATGCCAGAGAATGCGTACTGAACGACTTTTATGCTTTCAAATTCGCGCAGCACGAACGATACCGCAAGAATTATGAGAAATGACGGCAGGACGACGCCGAGCGTTGACATGAGCGCGCCGAAGAAGCCGCAGATTCGGTAACCGACGAATGTGGCAGCGTTTATGGCGACAGGTCCCGGCGTCGACTCGGCGATGGCGACGATCTCGAGTATGTCGTCGGACGTTATCCATTCGCGTTTTTCGACGGTCTCCCTTTGTATGAGCGGTATCATCGCGTAGCCGCCGCCGAACGTGAACGCGCCGATCTTGAGGAATGTGATAAACAGGCGCAGATACGTCGATGCTTTGGAGTTTTTCATTCCGACGCCTCCGAAAGCTCGAGCTCCATCGAGACGTGAACGATGCCTTCTTCGAGGAATTCGCCCGACGTCACAACAAAGCCGAACTTTTCGTAAAACCTGACTGCGTGCTTCTGCGCGTCGATGTGTATCTTTTTGCACGTCATTCGTTTTGCTATTGCGGGTATGCTTTTTTCGAGAAGCTCGCGTCCGAGTCCGTGTCCGTGGCGCAGCGTGAGCACGCGTCCGACCTTGACGGTGTCATCATCTATGCGGTATGCGCGGAGATATGCGGTCACGGCGCCGTTTTCAGTGAAAAAGCAGTGGAGGCTTTCGTAGTCGACGTCGTCCATGTCGTTGTAGTTTATGTTCTGCTCGATTATGAATATCTCGGCGCGCGATTTGAGTATTTCGTAAAGCTCGCGCGGTGTCAGCTCGGAAAATGTTTTTGCGGTAAGTTCCATAGTCTGCTCCCGGTTTAATGCTCTTTGGTTTGATTATAACCGATGCGGGGGCAAATATCAAGTAGGGACGTGGCGCGGAGCTGTTTTGAGCTTGTTTTTATTGCGCGCGCGATGTATAATAAATATGCGGTCGTGACCGCGAAGCGGCGGTCATATAAAATGAGGGAGAGAAGGAAACGGCAGATGGCGTCAGTGACGGTCAGATACGGCGACGGCAGCACGCGCACATCGTCATACGGCGAGCCGGTGACGATACTCCGCGCGTGTGCGGATATGGGAGTGTCGGTGTATGCGCCGTGCGGCGGCAGAGGCGTGTGTGGCGGATGCAAGGTCAAGGTGCGCGGCGCGCTGTCGGCGATGACGGAGGCGGAGTCGGCGCGTCTGACAGAGCGCGAGCGCGCGGACGGGATAAGGCTCGCGTGCATGGCGTACGCGTTCGGCGACGTCGAGGTATTTGCGGACGATGATGTAGTGTCGCGCGCGGGAGTGCGAGCGAACGGTGACAGAGATATCGGCGTCGCCGTCGACATAGGTACGACGACGGTGGCGGTGTCGGCGGTCGATATGGCGACGGGGGTGCGCATAGGCGAGTTGACGCGGCGAAATCCGCAGTCATCGTTCGGTGCGGACGTGATATCGCGCATTACGGCTGTGGAAAAGTACGGAGTCGACGCTCTGAGAGCGCCGCTGTGCGCGATGATAGACGATATGCGTCATGCGCTCGGCGCGCCGGACGGAGCGAAGACTGTCGTCGTCGGCAACACGACGATGCTGTCGATTTGGGCGGGCATCGACCCGACGCCGATAGGCGTCGCGCCGTTTACGCCGCAGACGCTGTTCGGATTTGAGACGTGCGGCGCGTATGTGCCGCGGTGCGTGTCGTCGTATGTGGGCGCGGACGCTGTCGCGAGCGCGCTTGCGGCGGGACTTTACGATGCGGACGACGTGGTCGTGTGCGACATCGGTACGAACGGCGAGGTCATCGCCAAGATCGGCGGCGTGATACGCGCGTGCGCGGCTGCGGCGGGACCGGCGCTCGAAGGCGCCGGTATCGAGTGCGGTATGGCGGCTTTGCCGGGTGCGATAGATTCGGTGACGTTTGACGGCGCATGCATCGACGTGCACACTGTCGGCGACGCGGACGCAGTCGGGATATGCGGGAGTGGGCTCATTTCGGCGGCGGCGGCGCTTCTCGATATGGGCGCGCTGTCGGATACGGGAGTTTTGCGCGGCAGCAGATTCGAGCTTGCTGACGGGGTGTATATAACGCAGTCGGATATAAGGGCGCTGCAGCTCGCGAAAGGCGCGGTGCGCGCCGCAGTCGATACTGTGCGCGGGGGTGCTGACAAACTGTGTCTGTCGGGCGGATTCGGCAGCGGGCTCGACATAGGAGCGTGCGTGCGCATCGGTCTTGTGCCTTCCGCACTTGCCGAAAATGTAACCGTTTTAGGCAACGGAGCAATACGCGGAGCAGAGATGATGCTCGCGTCTTACGAGTGTGTCCGCAAGGCGGGTGAGATCGCGAAAAATGCAGCGTACATTGAGCTTTCGGGCTCGTCGGATTTCGAGTCGCGCTTCGTAAAATGCATCGATTTTTGACGGTGACTTATACGTGCGACTAAAATCGAAAAATTTTTTCGTCAAATTTCCGACACATACTTGACACAAATAGGCAAGTAATGATATTATATGTTTGCCGAAGATGGCGGACTGCGCCGTCTTTGTAAAAGATTCAACACAGAGGAAACGCTTATGAAAATGAAACAATTAGCTACGGCGCTTTTGGCGATCGTACTTGCGCTTTCGCCCGTTATCGGCACGTTCGGCTTTGTTAATTTCAAAGTCAACGCCGTCGGGACGGAAGATGAGCTTGATGTAAGCAAATATTTTTACAAACAGCTCAACAGCGATAGAGCGCAGAAGTTCTACAGTGTGATGGAAAAGATGCTGGCTGACGAGACGTTTATTAAGGGAGAGTCCGTCGACCTAATCGATAATGGAACATTCGATGAAGCTACGGCAAAAGCTTACGGCTCCGCGCTGATGAACGATTTTGGCGCGGCGCGCGACGCGTTCTACTTCGATCACCCCGATGTGTTCTATGTAGATTTTTCCGCGCTCTCGCTCCGCGCGACGACGGACGAAAAGGGCGGATATCATCTCTACCTCGGTACGGGCAGATATGATACATATTATACGGAAGGTTTTGAGGCCGAAAAAGAGGTAAGAGCCGCGATAGCGGAGTATGACGCGGCGCTCGACGCTTTTGTCGAGGACGTAAAGGCTAACTGCGGCCGCGACGAAAAGAAGGAAACGCTGAAACACGCCGAGGTCGAATACGCGCACGATAAGCTCGCGAATCTTGTGACGTATACGCTTGAAAAAGACTGCCCCGCCGATATTGCCGGCTTTATTCGCACCGCATACGGCGCGCTCGTGACGAAGAAGGGCGTTTGCGAGGCGTACACGCGCGCGTTCAAGGCAGTTATGGACAAGCTCGAAATCCCGTGTGTTATGGTGCAGGGCGTATACCGCCACGACGATACGAAGCACGGCTCCACGGAAGGCGTCGACGAGCTGCACATATGGAACTATGTGTATCTTTATGATCCTTATATCGTGACGAGCGAAAGGGATTCCGGTAAAGTCGACCGTGACGGAAATCCTATAATGATAACAGAATTTGTCGAGCTTATAGAGGGCACAAGAGGCGGCTGGTACGGCGTCGACGTCACGATGGACGACCCGATAGGCAGTGACGAGCCGACGACGGAATATCTGCTCAAGGGCAGCGCAGATATGGCAAAAAATCATTTTCCGAACGGTGTGCTCTCCGAGGCGGAATATCAGTTTGAATACCCGGTGCTTGCTCTTAATGGATACGGTGTTTCATACACCGAGTATAAGGGTACTGACAAAGATGGCAAAACCGTAAAGCTTACTGTCGGATACAATCCGTATAGCGTTTCAGACGGGACTACGATAGCCGGACAATATCTTATTTCTATTAACGGCAAGGGCGTTCAGGAAGCATGGAAGGACGGATATTACCTTATACAGAGGATCGGACTTTCGGAAATAAAGACAGATAAAGATGGCAATCCGCTCAAGGATGAAAACGGTCTTAAAATTGTCGGGGATCGGTTTGACGAAAACGGCAAAATAGTTATGGATGATTGGGTATATGTTGACCCGAGAGTTTATGGCGCTGTCGACTATGAAACGTATGTCGATATTCGTTATGCACAAGTAAGTTGGCTCGAATTTGCCGTGACTACAATTCCGGTGCACCTGGATTTTGTCGAGGGAAGAGTTGGAGTCTATAAAGGTACCGCTGATGATATTATCGCGTTTACCGATAAACCGATGAACAATATCAGCGGCGACTACAAGGCTCCGCCATATCCGAATCTCAAGGAATCGACGCCGAGTATGCAGGGCAACCTCGACATCGACGGCAGTACATACACGATAAAGACGGTGTGGGACGATGACCTAATACCGGTTCCCGGTGTTGAACCGACGGTAGAGGTATACGCTGAACACTGGCTCGACGGTAAACGCGTCCGCAACACATCGGCGGAAGAGAATTGTAAGCTTGGAACAATTGAATGGAACGGCAGCAATACAACTACGTTTACGTTCAAACCGAGCGATATGTTTATGGACGACGGCGTCGTCTACACATTCATGATCAAAGGACTTGTCGGCTCTGTCAGCGGCAAGCTCCCGGTCGAGCTTACATACGTTGCGAGCCATCCGTGCGCAATATGCAAGTATAAGAGCCAAGGCATCGACTGGAACGGATTCGGCAAGCCGTTCCTTATGGAAAACGACGATCTTTCAACAAAAGGCTGGGTCGACGAAAATAAAGAGCCGATCGGTGATAACCTGCGTCAGCGCCTTGCGCTTGTAGTATCGCCGACAAACTCCACGCAGGAAGAGCAGATGGAGAAAGCTCTCAAGAGCAACGACGATACGAAGAACGACGAAATAGTCGGGAGCCAGACGTACAATATCAGCCTCAATGCGTGCAAAAAGAATGTTCCAAAGACAGGGCAGAGTCTGCGCATATCGCTCGGTTTCCCGGACGGATACGGTCCGAACGATGCGGGCGTGACGTTCAAGGCATACCACTTCACGCAAAACGATGACGGGACGTACTCTGTCGAAGAAATACCGTGCATCGTTACAGAGTACGGTCTCGTGCTTCTCGTTGACAGTTTCAGCCCGTTCGAGATTGCGGTCGTCAAGTCCGACGGGACAGTATCGACGACGCGTTCGATACTCGCTATCCCGTCGACGAACGGCGGTACGATAACGGCAGATATCGAGGAAGCAAAGTACGAAAACGGTGATGTCAAGCCCGGCTATTTCGAGCTGAACGAAGGCGATGAAGTCACGTTCACTGTTGAGGCAAAAGAGGGCTATGTCATTGACTCAATATCGGTTGCGGGAAAAGAGATCCCCGTTCTTGCCGAGACGACAAAGCAGGAGATAACTGTATCGTATGATGAACTGACAAATCCCAATGTAACGGCAGTCGTTGAGGCGTCGTTTATCGCGTCGACGGTGCAGGAAAAGGAGATGGAGTCGGGAGAGTTCACGGTCGGACTTACGCAGAAAAAGGAGGCTGTGATATCGCTTGATCCTGAAACCACTGTAAATGAAGGCGAAAAAGCAACGATTACCGCGACAGTGACCGTAGAGGACGGCGAATATACATGCCGGTGGTATCGTGTGGACAGTGACGGAAATGAAGAAGAAGTCGAAGGTCAGACGGGTCTGACGCTCGTGATAGAAAGCGCGGCGGCGGACGATGCCGGCACGTATCGCTTGAAGGTAACGTTAGACGGCACTGTGTTTGCGAAGGATATAGTTGTTACTGTTACTAAGACGCCTGTGCCGGAGGATACTGACGATAAAGGCTCAGAGTCCGACTCGGATTCAGACTCCGATTCGGATGATTCGACAAGTGTGACTGACGAATCATCAAAGGCACCAGAAGAAACAACAAAGGCACCCGAAGAAACGACAAAGACGCCCGAAGAAACGACAAAGACGCCTGAGGAAACGACAAAGACGCCTGAGGAAACGACAAAGACGCCCGAGGAAACGACAAAGGCACCCGAGGCAGACGAGCCGCCGGTGATTGGCGATAAGAGCTCTGATGTCAGCGTCGACGTCCCGAACATGAATGAGGCGTCGTACTATTACGGAGCAGTGCTCGAAGCTGTCAAAAAGTCCGACAGTGCGTCAGCGAAGGCGGCGTTTGCAGACACGTACAGCGAGTATGTTTCGTATTCGATCACGCTGACGAAGAACGGCGCTAAGCTGCCCGTGTGGTCGACGCTGACAGTCAGAATACCCGTTCCGGAGGGATGGAATGCGGATAAGACCGAGGTCTACCACATCGCGGACGACGGTATGATAACGAACATGCTCGCCGCTGCTGACGGCAAGTATGTGACGTTCAAGACGACGCACTTCAGCGAGTTCGTGCTCGTCAACACGGCGTCGAAAAAGACACCGGTTACATCTGACACCGAAAGCGGTACACAGCAGAAAGAACCGCCGGTAACGGGGTCTGCTGCGACGACCGAGAGCAAAGCTCCCGAGACTCAGGCACCGTCACAGGCAAAGCCGCCAAAGACGGGCAGCGATGTTCATATCCTTGTACTTGCAGTTTTGGCTGTCGTGACGATGACGTCGATAGGATTCATCGCCATGGACGTGAAAAAACAGAATAAGCGTAAGTAATTATAAAAAACGGGTCGGATGATGCCTGCAGCGTCGTCCGGCCCGCTTTTTGTATCTCGATCGGTTTATGACGCAAGAGGTAAAATTATGCACATTGCGACCTTGACCTTGCGGCGGGTATATGATATACTGATTTACAAACTGTATCATACGGCATCTTGTAAATTCAGGTCATTTTATGCTCGAAAACATACATTCTCCCGGCGACATAAAGAAATTGTCGGCGCACGAGCTTGAAGCGCTGCGGAATGAGATTCGCGGGACGATCATCAAAACAGTGTCCGAAAACGGCGGTCATTTGTCGTCAAATTTGGGACTTGTCGAGGCGACGCTCGCCATCCACCGCGTTTTCGATGCGCCGCGCGATAAGATAATATTCGACGTCAGCCATCAGAGCTACACGCACAAGCTCATCACCGGCCGCTACGACAAATTCAATACCCTGCGTCAGTACGGCGGCATATCGGGTTTCACGTCGCCCACAGAGAGCGAGTACGACACCGTCTACGCCGGGCACAGCGGCAGCTCGATATCGGTCGCGCTCGGCATCGCCGCCGCGAACAAGCGGCGCGGCAGCGACGCATATACGGTCGCCGTCGTCGGCGACGGCTCGTTCACAAACGGCATGATATACGAGGCTATCGACCACGCCGCCGACAACCTCGACTTGAACGTAATAATTATTTTGAACGATAACGAGATGTCGATCTCACAGAACGTCGGCGGCATATCGAAATATCTGTCGCGCGTCAGAACGAGCCGCGGCTATTTGACGCTGAAGCATACGCTCGACGATCTCCTCGTGCATATACCGCTCGTCGGCAAACCTCTTGCCGCGATGCTTAAATGGACGAAGGACAGCCTTAAGCGCATGTTCATACGCGACACGCTGTTTGAAAACCTCGGAATGCCTTACGTCGGCCCCGTCGACGGGCACGACATACCGCGTCTCGAAGCCGTTCTGTCGGAGGCAAAGTCGAGAGGCGGCGTATGG
>CANPXS010000063.1 GCA_947586625.1 uncultured Clostridia bacterium
CAGGGGGCGTTAAGCCCTGCCAGTATCAGGGGGTTACACCCCCGTGCAAACCACCGGCTTTGCCGGTGGTTATGATTCTTTCATATAAAAAGCGGTACGAGACAAAACTCTCGTACCGCTTTTGGATTTATTTTACTTTACTCCCGTTGCATTTCTCATCCTCTCGACTGCCGCTGAAAGCCGCGGGTGATCCCAAATTTCCGACTTAAACGGATTCGATTTGTTGAGAAACGGTGCAAGCAGCTCGCTTGCACGATAGACGGGCATAGTCTCAGGCTCGCCATCAGGACGAAATCCGATTCTGTGCACGAACGTGAGCTTGGCGGAACGACCGTTTTCATCTTCAATGTACGAGATGGCGGCGTCGAGCCGCCCTTCTTTGTCGATTCGGTAAGAGAGGATCGTTCCCTCATCGAGCGTGAACAAATTGATTATCAGCGTCGCAAGCTCATCGCACATGTCGAGCGCTTCGTCTATTCGTCCGACGGCGGCAAGACGGCTCATCAACGTGAATCCGTTTTTGTAACGCGTGATGAACCACATATCGGGCACACCGTCGCCGATTATCGGATGGCGGAGGCTCACCTCCTCGTCGATGCCGATCACGCTGTTGACGTAGGCGAGATTCGCTGAAAGTACGCGTATGCGTCGCTCGTGGTCGGGAGTGATCGGCTTTTCATTATCTGCGAGCGTTTCTGCATCAATAACGGGTCCGTTCAAGATAGAATTGAGCGCGAAAATTCTGTGCTTCTGCGTCATGGCGAGATACAAGTCGTAGTTTTCGCGGGTGAGATAGCGCCACGCGAGCAGATTATCGCGTCGGCTGTCAATGTCGGACGTATGGCGGTCGAGAAAATCGAACACGCGCTCGTCGCTCTCCGTTTGTGCGATCAGAGAGGTGAAGTCATAGCGCCATTTGCCGCCACGGCATTTCTCGAGCGCCTTGTATGCTGTCGAGCAAGCTTCGGGATAACCGTCGGCGCCGCTTTCGATGAGTTCACGGCAAAGCGAATACGTCAGTTCCCAATCAAAGGAAAACTCCGTACACGCACGGCGCAGCACAGAAATGCGCTCGCGGCTGCCGCGTGGGAACGCATCGGCTTCGCGCCGATAGGCGGCCTTTTTGTTTTCCGCGTTTATGAGCGGAACGCCGAGAAGCTCGTCTGTCGTGATGCCGAAAACGTTTGCGATCAGCGGTAAAAGCTCGATATCGGGATATGTCGACGCAGTCTCCCAACGGCTGACAGACTGCGACGACACGCCGAGCATGTCGGCGAGCTGCTCCTGACTGTAACAAAGCTCGCGCCGCTTCGCGCGGATAGTTTCGGATATGGACAAATTCATATGTGCCTCCAAAATTTTATTCGGGCTGCGCATCCCGATTGTAATTATAAAGCACACAATTTGCGTTGTCCATATCTTATTTTGAGTGTAATTTTGTACGCAAACCGAGAGACGGCAGAATTTTCTGCCGTCTCTTAATATAAATTATGATTGAACGCTTCCGTCGGAGCGCGCAAGTTCATTTTCCGCAGTATGCGACCGCATCGGCTTGGAATTGAAGTCCAAACGGCCCCCCACATGGGCAAAATTTGTCTCTATCGACTTTCTGACGGGATATTTTCCGTGAAAACGCTCTTTTATCACCTTTTCCATCACGGGAATGTTCCACGCGTCGCGGAACAGACAATCCATCTGCACGACGCTTTCAAGCGTCAGATCGAACAAAGCGAGCCGGCGCTCCATTTCGTCAAATGCGCCGTTGATCTGTTCTTCAACCGTGCCGCCAACATTGCCTACGCAGTAGCTGAGAAAACATTAATCGCCCGCCTTGACGATCCCGGTGTGCGCCCAATCTTCATTTACATCTTTTCTGATGATGTCGCTCAAAATTTTTCCCTCCGTTCTTGCTTTTCATTCCACAAAATAACTGTAATCGAGTATCACGTTGCCGTGCTCGTCCGACGTCGTGTAGCGCGGACAAAGTCCGTTCTCAAACGACCATACGCGTCCGCGATCGTCGTGCCATACGCTCATCCCGTCGCGTTCGAGCGCTGGACGGCAGCCGCCTGTTTGATGCGTGTCGCCGCCCTCCTTGCCGTAAATCCAGCATGTGCCGATCGCGCAGGCGGGAATGTCGATGAAGTCGAATCCGTCGGGAACTGCGGTGTTTTTCGGTGTGAACATACCGATGTAGTACTCAAAGTCGCTCTCGCCGCGCATTTCAAGCCCGACGTAACCGCCGCCGCTCTCCCAAATCGACAGTATCGAGTCGACGCCGCCCATCGCGCGCTCGATTTCGTCGAACCAGCCGTTTGCGAACCACTCGCCCCAGTTGCCGAAATCATCGTATCTTTTCCCGATGAAACGCATCGCGGGGATCTCTTCTTTGTAGGTTTTGATTATTTCCGCCATTTGTTAAATCTCCTTAAATTTTATTCTGATTTCATCCGTATCGGTACGAATATCGTTTCGGAAAACAGCCTGCTCTCCTCGACATAGCGCTCGAACTCATAGTCGGGACGACGCTCAAATCGGCTCTGCGGCAGCCACACGTCGCGGATAAAGTCCCACGTTTTGCCGATAGTGGCAACGAATTCGGTGTGGGACGCCGGTGTCGTCTTGAATACGCTGTAAAGCCCTCCAGACAGCGACAGCGTGACCGTGCCTGTCGTGTCGCCCGCCGCGTCGCGCTCATCGACGCCTATCCAGTAATCGAGTCGCGACGTCGACTCGTTCCACCTGCACACACCGTAGTCGGCGACTGTTCGTCCGCCCGAAAGGCGTGACGACAGTCCGTTTACGTTGTACCTGTTCCAGAACTTCGTCGGATCGTCCTCGTCGCTTTTGTATGCGACGACGCGGAACGCGTCGAACTCAACGACGTCGCACAGCGGTCCCTCGCACTTCGGCACGAGCTCGAAGCGGCCGTACAGCTTGAGACTGTTGCCGTGTCTGCGGTACTCGGTCGGCAGGATGTGGTGCTCGGACTTGAACGCGTGTATGAAATTTTCCTTCGAGTTGAAGCCGTACTCGAACGCGATATCACTGATGGGACGTTCGCCGCTCTCCATGCGTGCGACTATCTCGGAGATGCGGCGCTTCCGTATGTAATCGGCGGGCGTCAGCCCGACGAAACGCTTGAAAATGCGCAGAAAATGGTACTCCGAGTAGCCGATCGCGTCGGCGACCTGTCCGATGCTTATGTCGTTTTTGAGATTGTCCTCGATATAGTCGACGGCTTTTTGTATCGTTGAAAGGCTTTCCATGCTGTCTCCCGTATGTGATCACGGATACAGTATAACATATTTTTTACGCGTATGATTGATAAAAATTGCTGTTTATTATAAGAGCGCGCAAATACAACCCGCAGTTGCAAAATCCGCCTTTCTGTAAACTTTGCGGTTCTTGACCGCGTGCCGCCGCGCATGTATAATAAAGTCAGGATAAGCGCTTAATCAAAATCAAAAACACGGGGGTGGTGCAATAACAACATGAATATAAATATGAAAGAAAAACTGCGCGAACTGCGCAAAAAGAAAAACGTCACTCAGGAGGCGCTGGCGAACCATCTCGGCATAACGCCGCAGTCGGTGGGAAAATGGGAGCGCGGCGAGGGATTCCCCGACATAACGCTCCTGCCCGCGATAGCGCTCTATTTCGGCATAACCGTCGACGAGCTTTTGGGCGTCGATCAGGCGCGAATAGATGAAAAGTTGGCGGCTTACGACAGGGAAGCGCATGAGTACCTTCACGCCGGGAAAGTATCCGACGCGATAGCGGTAAGGGAGCGCGCATACAAGGAATTCCCGAACGATCTCGGCGCCGCGGTCGATCTGATGCACGACTTGTATTTTGAGAACGTCGCCGGGCAGCGTGAGCACACGGAGCGCATAATCGAGCTTGGAGAGCGAATTCTCGACGAGTCGCGCGTCACACGGCAGCGCGAGAGCGCCATTCAAATTCTGACGTATGTGTATCACGACCTCGGCGACAAGGAGACGGCGCTCAAATACGCCGATATGGGCGGAGATTTGTATACGACGTCGTATGACCTGCGCGCGTCTGTCCTCGACGGCGAGGAAGGGATCAAATGCGCGCAGTCGTACATTCAGAATCTGCTCCTTCTTTGCTCACTTTCGGCGAGAAGTCTGACCGGAAAGGCGGACATGACGACGGAGGAAAAGATAAAAGCGCTCGAATTCACCGTCGCCGTAAGGCTTCTGCCGTATGACGCGGACGAAAACGTCGGATTTGCGGCGCTCGGCGTCTCGCAGGACTGCTCCGAGATCGCCTCTTACTATGCGCGGCTCGGAAAGTATGAGGAATCATTCGACGCGCTCGAACGAGCGGCGAGGTACGCGGTCGACTCGACTATGCGCGAAAAACGCAGATTCAAGTCGTTCATCGTGAACAGGATAGAGGAAGACCCGAGCAGAATGACGAAAAACTACGAGGGCAACGCGTGCAATCTGCGTCTTGGCGAGCTTCGTGCCGCCGAGTTCGATGCGATGCGAGGCGACGAACGCTTCGCGCGCATAAAAGCGGAGCTTGAAGCTCACGCGGAGCTCGCGCACGACGAGGAGAAGTAAAGCGATATGCAGCACCGCCCGAACCGCGGAAAATGCGGTTCGGGCGGCGGTCGTTTATCGGGACGATCTTTATAACTATTTTTCGGAAGGTATGTTTTCAGAATAAGACTAATAGAGTTCTTTACTCATGTAATAAATAGAATCGTTCTTTTTGAAAAGCTAATTCATTTTCTTAACGATGTATCGTTAGCACTGGGTTTTGTAAGCACTGATAATCGATAGTTTGATAAAATCGAAACTATCATGTTGGTGTTTTCTATCATTTGTCCGTAGCCATATATAGCAAAAGCGCTTACCCATGATATTATACTTCCCAATATCATTATTATTGGTCCTACAATAATGAAAACTGTTCCACCGATGACACAAAAAGCAACACCAATTATTATTGAAACGATTATCCCTGTCCATGCCAAAATACCTGCTAAGGTTTTGATTTTTTTCCCGATGTTACTAAACATAATTGAGTCTCCTTTTTTTGAAGTAAAATACATAATGATATCATATATGCAATCATATTGTAACATATAATGTTTGCATTTGTCAAGGTATAATTATAATAAAAGTGTATCAATATTGTAGTATAAATCGTTTTGAGGTGTTATTTAATGAAAAACGAGCCATTAATAATAAAGAAACGAGGAGAAGATGGAACTCGTGTTATTACTGTGCGTATACGTGAGGAGACCTTGGCGGAGCTTGACAAGATTGCAGCTGAGACAAATTACTCGAGAAATGAGCTTATTAATCTAATATTGATCCACGGTATAAAAAACATAGAGATTGAGTAAAAAAGGACTTGCATCAGCAAGTCCTTTTAATCTTATTCATACGCTGTATTCGACAACTCGGACGGTCTTGACTGTATCATGTCAGTTCGGATATCGCGTGTAATAGTAGTCGGCGGCTTCGACCTCCGCGCGCGTCATTACGCGTCCCCAATGTACTGTGCCGTTATAGTTACCCTCGGCGACGATGACGTCATTGTCGCGGACTTCGAGAACAATAACGGTGTGAGTTACGCCGTCGACTACAAGTATGTCGCCTGGACGTATGTTGTCGAACGTGACGTTTTTGATCTCACGCGCCGGCAGACTGCCGAACGCGGCGTCGGACATCATGAACACAAATGCGAAACAGCCGTAGCCTTCGATTCTTTGATTCGGAACGGCATTCCAGTCATATCTGTTTGTTTCATTTGTCCAAGTCAGTCCCTCGGGATATTGAGGCTTCATCGCCATTATACGTTCGCGGACCTCGTCATCGGTCGGGGCATTTGCGTTATCGGAGGCGGCGGACGATCCGAATGTCACGTCATACGTATGACCACAGAAGATGCAGGTGAATGTCTTGACGCCGGATTCAGAGGCGGTCGGTTCTTTCGTTACGGCGGAGGTATAGCGGTGTCCTGTTCCTGTTTTTTCAAAGAAAGGAAGCGTGAAGTTGACGTCGCCGCAGTCGGCGCATGTAAAAGTGCAGACGCCTTCTTCGGTGCATGTCGGCTCCGTGGTGACTTCTCCGACATAATTGTGCTGGTCGTCAGCCGAAGTCCTCAGATCCATTGTATATTCGATGTTGCAGTCACATTTGAATGTGAAAGAGATAACTTTGTGGTCAGCGTCTGTCCTGACATTGCGTCCCGTAATTTCGAAGCGGTGATCATGCGTATTCGACGTATTCGGCGTCGGCTTTGTTTCAGGTTCGGGCTCTGTAACAGGTTCGGTTACGGGTTCTGTAACAGGTTCGGTGACAGGTTCGGTTACGGGCTCGGTCACCGGTTCGGTGACGGGTTCAGATTTAGTGTCCGGCTCCGTTTCTCTTTCAGTTTCGGGAGGCGCCTTTGTCTCTTTTGTGTCGTCTTTTGTCGACACAGGTTCGGATGTCGACTCCGTATCGCGTGTGGACTCGGTATCGACGGGAATATCGGCTGTTGTGTCAGCAGTGCCTACCGGCGCGTCCGTATCGACAGGTTCGGGAACATTATTTGTAGTCTCGGGCGTTGTTTGCGTGTCGGTCACAGTATCGGTTAGCGGATCGTGCGTCAGCGTGTCCGATTCCGTTATGTAACGTGCGGTGTCCGGCGTGTCTATGCGAGTCCTTATGCCGCATGAGGTGAGCGTCAAAGCAAGCGCAAGCGCCGGCGATATGATTTTTATCAGTCTCAAATTGCCGTCCTCCTGTCCGGCCGCAGTTTTTTGACGATGCGAGCCGCTAAATATTATTTTACCACGCGCGTCGAATTTTGCAATAGGATGCGGGAATTTTTATTCGATTTTGTTCTGCGGCACAAAAACGCGAGCCGCGGAATGGAATTTAGTTTATTTTTTTTTGCGAGAGAGAAACTTTTTGAGAGAAAGTTGGCTTTTTCGCAAGCAAAAAAAGCAGAAGAAGCCGCTTCGGCGGCTTCTTCCATTTTCTCGCGCTCTCTTTTCAAAAACTTTTATTCCTGTGGCTGCTTCGGTGGGGTGATGAGGCTGTGGAGCGAGTGGATATGCATGCCGTTTACCTGTCCCACAGATCCCGGAAGATGAAGGAACGGATTGTCGGGGCAGTGAACGTCGTAGGGCGCGGGGTGAAGAAGCAGTATCGGGGTCGCGCGGTATGCGTCCCGGCGCGTCATTTCATATCGGGGCACGCGTTGTTTTTTTGCGTCGCGGGAGAACCATAAAAGTCCCATGATGTATACGGGAATGCGCGTGTAAAAGCACGACTGCACGCAGCCGTCGGAGGTGAACGTCAGCTCCTCCGTGACGCCGCGCGTGTTCCACAGCTTGACGGCGTAGACCATGTCGGGAAGCTCGATGTAGAAGTCGTAGCGCTTGCCGTGCTTTGTGGCGAACAGCCACATGAAGTGAGCGGGGGTGAGAGAGTAGCCGTTTTTGCGGCACCAGCGCCTGAGCTTGACGCACAGTGCGAGTCTTTTGAAGATAAAGCGGACGAAGCGCAGTACGGTCGGTATCATGCATACGGCGGCGATTATGGCGGCGACTTTGAGCGTGCCGGTAAGAAATTCCAACATATGAGCACGGTCCCCCTTTCCCGGAGTTTTTTACTTGACCTATTAGCAGTATATCATGTGATTTTGATAAAGTCAATAGATTGTTTATAAAATATTGTGAATTTGATTTGAGTTTATTATAGTCGCAAATACAAATATATGATTTTTCGCAGTGCGAGATTTTGTAATTGCTTATTTTGATGATATGTGGTAAAATATTATATTAAAGAGATTCGGCGGGGGATTTATGAGCGATCTGCTTTTTAAGACCGATGAGGGCGTGTTTTCGTACCGCGTCGCGGGCGTATGTGTGCATGACGGGTGCGTGCTTTTGCAGTCAACGTCAAACGATCCGTCGCTCGCGTTCCCGGGCGGTCACGTCGCGTTCGGCGAGACGAACGGGGAGACGCTAGCGCGCGAATTTGCGGAAGAGATGGGCGCGGAGATAAAGGTGCACGGTCTGCGCTGGGCGGCGGAGGTATTCTTCCCGTGGGGTGAGCGGCGGTGCCATCAGATATGCCTTTACTATGATGTCGAGATAGTCGGCGGTATTCCGATGCGGGGGAGCTTTGTCGGTCGCGAGCAGATCGGGGGGCGAAAGTTTGAGCTTATGTTCCGGTGGGTCCCGATAGAAAAGCTCGGCGGCGAGGGATTCGTCGTTTATCCGACGCAGTGTGCGGAGCTTTTGAAAAACGGCGGCGGTGATGTCGCACATTTCGTATATAGGGAAGACTAAAATGATAGATCTTGACTATGGCGGCGAGGAGTTCGTCTTTGAAAACGATTGGGACACGGCGGTGCCGGTAACGGTGCGGAAACGCGACGGCGAGGACGTTTATATAGAGGTGTTCCCGACTTATGAGCGCGAGGCGCGCGAGTTTGAAAAGCTGTTCGCGTGCGATCCGTTCTCGCGCGATGCGCTGTCGTTTTTGTGGGAGCGGATAGGGGTGCCGATGGAGGCGCGCGGGTATTGCGACGAGAAGAAGTTTCGCCACAGGTGGTATCACACGCTCGTCATAAAGCGCGGCGACGAGATCGATAAGAGCGTCATTTTGCCGTCGACGGTGAAGCTGACGGAGTCGGCAATAAAAGGCAAAAGGAACCGCACGACGTTCGATCTCGAACGCTATATTGAGGAAGAAATAAACGCGTTTGTGACTATCGAGGGCGGCGAGGTCTTGTCTATCGCGGCGGAGAATATGTCGTGCTCGGGCGATTTCGACGACGATGAGGAGTGCGGCGGAATAACGGAGATAGGCGTCGAGACGGCGGTCGGTGTACGCGGGCGCGGGTTTGCCGCGTCGAATGCGGCGGCGCTCGCGAGGCATCTGATCGAGACGGACGGTGTTTACGTTACGTATGAGACGGACTGCGACAATGCATCGTCGCTCGCGGTCGCGAGACGCGCGGGTTTTGTCGGGTACGGCAAGTGTTATTACTATGTAATGCGGAAAAAGGTGTGAGCAGGGGCAGTAGAGTCACAAAAAATGCACATAAATTTGCGAAAAATACTTGACAAATCACAAAATTTGTGATATAATATGAGCGTGAGTGATAAGCGGCGGGAAAAAGTTGTAATAAAAGTTGTTGTAGTAAAAGTTTTTGATGAAGAGGGATTGCAAGGAAGGAAACTTTTTTGTTCGGGGCCCCTTTTTGTAGAAAGGTAGGAGTTTTGCCGCTGACGCGTCAAACCTCCGACATTTTTCGCGGAGCGAAAATGTGTGTGTAACGTCTTCTCGTTACACTCGAAGCCGTCTTGCACTTTCCGCAAAGCGGAAAGTGTGGCAGCTCCGAACGAAGTGAGGAGGTGCTCCCCTCACAAAAGCGGACCAAATAGTGATTATCTTAAGGTAGCGCTGAAAAAATGTTGTCGGTTACTTAGTAAAAAAAGAAAAAAGTAGTTAAAGTGTTTGAAAAATAGAGGGGTAGGGGAGAAACTTTTTTGTTGTGGGGCCCCTTTTTGTAGAAAGGTAGGAGTTTTGTCGCTTACGCTCCAAACCTCCGACACTTTCCGCAAAGCGGAAAGTGTGGCAGATCCGAACGAAGTGAGGAGATGCTCCCCTCACAAAAGCGGACTAAATAGTGGTTATCTTAAGGATGCGCTGAAGATATTGTTTTCGGTTGATAAGTAAAAAAGAAAAAAGTAGTAAAAGTTTTTGAAAAAGATGCGGGGAGTTGAAGAAGAAACTTTTTACAAAAAGGTTTGCGGAGCCCCTTTTGGTAAAAGGTGCCCCGCCCCTCGCCAAAAGCGGACTAAATAGTGGTCATCCTAAGGACGCACTGAAGATATTGTTTTCGTTTGCTTTGTAAAAAAAGAAAAAATGTAATAAAAGTTTTTGAAAGAAAGGGGTCCGGGGGAAGGAAACTTTTCACAAAAAGTTTCCTTCCCCCGGGACAAACCAAACAAATGCCATACGATGCGGCTGTGATGGCGGCGGTATGCCGCGAGATAAATGAGATGAAAGGCGCGCGGTGCGAGAAGGTATACGGACTGTCGGGCGAGGAGATAAGCGTTATCCTGCGCGGGCACGGCGACTCGCGCAGGCTGTACATCAATGCGGGGGCGTCGAGTCCGCGGATGTGTTTTTCGTCCGACGACGCGGACAATCCGGCGACGCCGCCGAACTTCGTGATGATGCTGCGCAAGCATATTGCGGGCGCTGTGTTCGAGGGCGCGGATATGATGGGCTCGGAGAGGGCGGCGCGCCTGACGTTCGACACGCGCGACGAGATGGGGTTCCCGTGCAAGCGGTACCTTATCGTCGAGATAATGAACAAGTACAGCAATATGATCTTGTGCCGCGACGGCGACAAAATAGTGGGCGCGTCACGAACCGTCGATTTCACGACGAGCAGACTGCGTCAGGTCTTGCCCGGTATGACGTACGAGACGCCGCCGAAGCAGAACAAGGTCGATATACTCGACGTCGACAGGGACGCTCTGTTCCGCGCCGCCGCCGACGCGGGCGATACGCCGGCGGACAAATTTTTGATACGCAGCTTTGCAGGACTGTCGCCGCTTCTGTGCCGCGAGATCGCGTACCGTGCGGGCGGGAGCGCCGATGCTGCTACGTGCGACTGCGACGGCGGTCGGCTGTGGGACGCTTTTTCGCGAGTCCGGGAAACGATTTCGACGGGCGAGGCATGCGAGTTGTCGCTCGTGTGCGACGAGGCGGGACGTCCGTTCGAGTTCGGCGCGGTCGATATAGTCGAGTACGGCGACGCGTATCCGAAAAAGACGTTTACGTCGCCGTCGGCGATGGTGGAGGAGTTTTTCCGCGAGCGCGGTCGCGCTGACAGAGTGTCGCAACGCGGTCACGATATAGTCAAGCTCGTCGCGGCGGCGAGACGGCGAATCGAGCGCAAGATCGAAAAGCTGTCGGAGGAGCTCGAGCATGCCGCCGAGGGCGAAAAGTATAAGTGGGCGGGCGACATCATAAACTCTAATCTGCATTTGCTGCGCCGCGGCATGACGGAGGCGGAGCTCGTCGACTACTATGACCCGGAATGTAGGACTGTGCGCGTCGTGCTCGACGGCAGGCTGTCGCCGTCGGACAATGCGCAGGCGAATTATAAAAAGTATGCGAAGTGCAAGACGTCGGCGGTGGTGACGTCGCAGCAGATGGAACTCGCGAGGTCGGAGCTCGATTATATCGAGACGGTCGAGGATGCGCTGTCGCGCGCGTCGGGAGACGCGGAGCTTGACGAGCTGCGCGCGGAGCTGTCTGCGGCGGGATATGCGAAGACGCTTCGGTCGAGCGCGAAGGGGCGCGTCAAGTCGCAGCCGTCGCAGCCGGACAAATACGTTACGTCGGGCGGGTACACGGTGTTGTGCGGCAAAAACAACATGCAAAACGACAGGCTCACGATGAAAACGGCGGCGGGCGGCGACTGGTGGTTCCACGTCAAGGGCGCGCCGGGAAGTCATGCGGTGATGATAACGCCGATGGGAGACGAGCCGTCGGAGGTCGATTTCACCGAGGCGGCGATGATAGCGGCGGTCAATTCGAGTCAGCGCGACGGCGTTTCGGTGGCGGTCGATTACACGCAGGTCAAAAACGTGAAAAAGCCGTCGGGGTCAAAGCCTGGGTATGTTATTTACAAGACGAACTGGACCGCGTTCGTCACGCCGGACCGAGACCGGGTCGCGGCGATGAAGGTAAAGAAGTAAGAGTAAAGGTAAAAGCGAGGTATTGTCATGGGGACCGCGCATGAGTTTGAGCGGGAAAAGCTGTTCTGCGGCGTGCTTTATACGGACGAGGGCGATTATGAGCGCGCGAGGGCGAGGCTTTGCGAGAGGTTCGGCGACGTTGATGTAGAGTCGGAGCCGATGTCGTTTTCGTCGTTCAGCGATTATTATTCGTATGAGATGACGGGCGAGGTCAAAAGGCGTTTTTTGTCGTTTGATAAGCTCGTGCCGCCCGACATGATAGCGGACATCAAGACGTGGACGAACGAGGTCGAGGCCGATATGTCGGACGGCGGCAGGCGGCGAGTCAATCTCGATCCGGGATTGATAGGGCACGGTCGGCTGCTTCTGCCGACGACGAAGCCTGCCGGTCACAGGATCGCGCTGCGCGACGGGATCTACATTGAAATGACGCTGTTTTATTCGCGCGGCGGCTGGCATGAGTTCCCGTGGACGTACCGCGATTTCAAGTCGGATGCGGTGAAGGAGATAATGACGCGCATACGAAAGCGGTATATCGCAAAGCGGCGCGAGATATTGAAGGCGAACGGAGGGGCATGATATGTCGGGACTTATAAAGACGCGGTACACGATAAAGACGCGCGGGCGCGCCGATTTCAGGGCCACCGTCATATCGGACACGCACGAGGCGGTGCCGGACGAGATATTGATGTTGACGCGGGCGATGGCGCCCGATGTGATACTGTTGGCGGGCGACATTATCGAGGCTAAGACGAAGAATTCGGCGAGGCGTCATGAATCGGGCGCGGGAGCCGAGCGTTCGTGGCGGCTCATAACGGAGCTGTGCCGCGTCGCGCCGGTGTATTACGGGCTCGGGAATCACGAGGCGAATTTGACGCGCGCGCAGCGCGATATGATAGCGTCGACGGAGGCGCATCTGCTCGTCGACAGATACGAGCGTGTGCGGATACGCGGGTGCGACGTTGTGATAGGCGCTGTGTCGCCGCGCGAGGCGAACACGCAGCGGATGCTGAATGCGTTCCGAGCCGAGGATGCGTACAAAATTTTGATATGTCACCGCCCGGAGGTATACATGGAGCGGTGGCGGAGCAGATACGACGATATCGCGCTTGCGGGTCACGCGCACGGCGGTCAGTGGCGAATATTCGGTCACGGGATGTTCGCGCCGGGGCAGGGGCTGTTCCCGCGGTACACGAAGGGGTTATACGGGAATCTGCTCGTGTCGGCGGGAGCGCATAACAGTGAAATTTTGCTGAGGATAAACAACAAATGCGAGATACTCGAAGTCAATTTCGTGAGGTGATACGGGAATGAGTGCAAGGCTGAGGGGAATAAAAATGATGTCGGCGCTGGTTCTCGCGGCGGCGATGCTTATGCTTGCTTCATGCGTCGGAGCGGGTACGCGGGAGCTTGTTGACATGAAGATGGTCGACGTCGGCGATCACGTCGAGGTGCTCTGGGAGGACAGGTCGTACGTGCCGTTCTGCGTCGTGTCAAAGAAGGACATGGGCGAGCAGATCGGCTATTGCAACGGCGACCGTGACGACAGGATAAGCGAATATACGGGCTATCCGCCTGAGGAGTGGCTCGTTTCGTGGATGACGACCGACGGCGGAGCGATACTGCTCCGGGAAAAAAACGTGACCGTTATACCGGACGGGTTGACGGATGAATACGGATATAAATAATAAATGATCGAAAGGATGCGGACCAACCGCGAAAGAAATGGAAAACATCGTACGTGATATGGCGCTCGCGGAGTCGGGGGCGCGGAAGATCGAGTGGGTGCGCGCGCATATGATGCTGCTTGCGCATATCGAGGAAAGATTTGCAAAAGAGCGTCCGTTTGAGGGGATGAGAGTCGCGATGTCGATACATCTCGAGGCGAAAACGGCACGGACGGCGCAGCTCCTTCATGCGGGCGGCGCCGATGTGTACGCGACGGGGTGCAATCCGCTGTCGACGCAGGACGATGTGGCGGCGGCGCTCGCGGAGTCGGGAGTTCACGTGTTTGCGCTGCACGGCGCGACGGCGGAAGAGTATCACGATCATCTGTGCCGGACGCTGTCGTGCCGTCCCGATGTGTTCATCGACGACGGCGGCGACCTTACGGCGATATTGTGCGGCGAGCACCCCGAGTATGCGGAGCATCTTCTCGGCGGCAGCGAGGAGACGACGACGGGCGTTATGCGTCTGCGGGCGAGAGCGGCGGCGGGCGAGCTGCCGTTCCCGATGGTGTGCGTCAACGACGCGCAGATGAAGTATCTGTTCGACAACAGGTATGGCACGGGGCAGTCGGTGCTCGACGGCATCATGCGCACGACGAATCTGATCGTCGCGGGCAAGACGTTCGTCGTCGCCGGCTACGGATGGTGCGGCAAGGGCGCGGCGATGAGAGCGAAAGGAATGGGCGCGCGCGTCGTGGTGTGCGAGGTCGACGCCGTGAAGGCGGTCGAGGCTGTGATGGACGGCTTCGATGTTATGAAGATGGAGGACGCGGCGCGCGTCGGCGACATTTTCCTGACGGTGACGGGCTGCCGCGACGTTATCACGACGGAGCATATAAAGAATATGAAGGACGGCGCGATCCTCTGCAACGCGGGTCACTTCGATGTTGAGGTGGCGGTCGCCGACATGAGGGAAAAGGCTGTCCGCACGTGGTGTGCAAGGCAGAACATCGAGGGGTTCGAGTTCGACTTTGACGGTGTGAAAAAGGTCGTATATCTGCTCGCGGAGGGCAGGCTCGTCAATCTCGCGTCGGGCGACGGTCATCCCGCAGAGATAATGGACACGAGCTTCGCGTTGCAGGTGTTGACGGCGGAGTATATATCGAGGCACGGGCGAGAGATGAAGCCGGGAGTTTACGAGGTGCCGCAGGATATAGACAGAGCCGTCGCGGAGTTGAAGCTCGAAACGCTCGGCAAGACGATAGACACGCTGACGGACGCGCAGCGCGCGTACATCAACTCGGCGAACGGGTGATGGAAAAAGTGCCGGTGACGGTAAAAAGGCGGTGAAGGATATGTATTTTATAAAGAATGTAAGGCTTTATACGGGACGCGGCGAGTATGAAAACAGCGCGGTCATAACGGACGGCGGTAAGATCTTGTATGCGGGCGAAGCCGCGGGCGCGCCCGAGTGCGCGGGTGCGGAGATCATCGATGGGCGCGGCGGCATATGCATGCCCGGGCTGTGCGACGCGCACTGTCACGCGCCGATGGTGCTCCTTCGCGGAGAGGGCGCCGATCTGCCGCTGTTTGACTGGCTCGCGTGTGTGCAGAAGATGGAAGAGAATTTCACGCCGGAGACGATATACACGGGCACGATGCTGGCGATCGCGGAACTTTTGCGCGGCGGCGTGACGTCGTTTGCGGACATGTATTTCGAGTGTGCGGACATGATACGCGCAGTTATTGATTCGGGCATTCGCGCGAACATCACGCGCGGGTCGACGTCGGTCGAGGGCGTTTTTTCGCATATCGGTCTTCACCGTGAGTTTGACGGCGCGGACGGCAGGGTGCGCGTGTTTGTGGGACTTCACGGCGAGTACACGTCCGATGAAAAAGTCGCGAGAGCGGCGGTCGAGACGGCGGGGAAGCTCGGCGTCGGCGTACACGTTCACATGAGCGAGAGCCGCGGCGAGGTCGAGGGCTGCATCGAGCGTCACGGAGTGACGC
>CANPXS010000064.1 GCA_947586625.1 uncultured Clostridia bacterium
TATTTCGTCCTTCGCACGACGAATACACGCGTATTAAGGGACTCTTTCCAGTGCCGGGAAAGAGCCCCTTAATGATCCCCGAAAGCGGCTTGGCTTTGGCAAAGGCTCCAGTCTCGGCAAAATTAGGGTTTGCTTTCACCGCGTTATCATTTCCTGCAAACAGCTCCCTCGCGACATGTCGACTGCGCCGTCCAAGCGTCGTGTCTGCGTCGAACGCATGGACGCGCCGAGCAGCGCACGAGCGTTGTGCGCGTAGGTGAGGCTTGGAAGCCTCCGGCACGCTGCCCTCATTTAGACGGCGGCACGATAACTTTACGCGTAGTTATAACATCATAAGGTAATTATATCACAACTTTTATGCAAAATAAATATCTGCGAGCGAATTTTTTCACGCCGAAAATGTAAAATTTGTACGTACATGCGCGCGAAAATATCATGTTGCGGCTTGAAATCCCCGCTCGATTTATGTATAATATAGGATGTATTATTACGCACTGCGCGCATGAGCGCGCAAAATAAAGGTAAAAATGCAGGACTGCTCCCAACCGAAACGCGAAAATAATCTTCTCTCCCCCGACAAAACTGCGCGTATGAAAGACGCCGTCGACGCCGTCCGCGCCGTCACCGACAAAAAGCGCGCGACGGGCGACACACCGCTATACCATATCATGACGTTCGGCTGCCAGCAAAACGAGGCGGACAGCGAACGTCTCGCGGGACTCGCCGAACAGATGGGCTATTCGCACTCGCCGACACCCGACGGCTGCTCGCTCGTGCTCGTCAACACGTGCGCCGTCCGCGAGCACGCGGAATCGCGCGCCCTCTCCCTCATCGGTCAGCTCAAACACAAAAAATCCGCATATCCCGACATGATTATAGGCGTCGGCGGATGCATGGCGTCGCAGCAGAGCCGCGCCGACACGCTCAAACACAGCTACCCCTACGTCGACTTTTCGTTCTGCACGACGGAGCTTTGGCGCGTGCCCGAGCTCATAGCGTCAAGACTCGGCGGCGGCGCGCGGACGTTTTCCGTCACAAGCGAGGCGCTGTCCGCGACCGACTTTTCCGAGGACATTCCCGTCGTGCGCGCGTCGCGCTCGCACGCATGGGTCAGCGTCATGTACGGCTGCAACAACTTCTGCTCGTACTGCATCGTCCCGTATGTGCGCGGACGCGAGCGCTCCCGTCTGCCCGACGACATTCTGCGCGAGATCCGTGGACTTGTCAAGGACGGCTGCCGCGACGTCACGCTGCTCGGTCAGAATGTCAACTCATACGGTCACGACCTCGACTGCGGCGTCACGTTCGCCGACCTCATAACGCGCATATCACAGCTTGACGGCGACTTCCGACTTCGCTTCATGACGTCGCACCCGAAGGACGCGACGCCGGAGCTCATCGAGGCGATGGCAAAGAGCCGCGTTGCGGCGCACCACTTCCATCTGCCGTTACAGTCAGGCAGCGACCGCGTGCTCTCGCGCATGAACCGCCGCTACACGTCGGAGAAATACCTGAACATCGTCCGCGAGCTGCGGCGCGCGATTCCCGATATAGCGATAACGACGGACATCATCGTCGGATTCCCGGGCGAGACCGAGGAAGACTTCGCCGAAACGCTCAACGTCATGCGCGAGGCGGACTTCGACATGATTTATTCCTTCATATTCTCGCCGCGCCGCGGCACGCCGGCTGCTGAAGCCGCCGACCAGATACCCGAAGACGTAAAATCCGAGCGCTTCTCGCGCCTCATCGAATGTCAGAACGCGATATCGCGCGCGAAAAACGAGCAGGAGGTCGGAGAGGTGCAGCGCGTGCTCGTCGACGACGAGCCGGGCAAGGATGGCGATGTGACGGGGCGCAGCGACAAAAACAAACTCGTCCACATCGTCGGCGGCAGCCCCGCGCCGGGCGAGTTCTGCCGCGTGAAAATAACGCGCGCCGACACGTTCGCGCTCTGGGGCGAGATTGCGGAGGACCGGACCGCACGCTGACTTTTCCGCATCAAGCGGATGACAGACCCCTATCGGGGGAATAATGCAAAACACACAATTCATTATATTTCCAAAGGAGATACACAAAATGGAAGACAGACTTGACGACATGATAATCGAAATGGCTCACCACCTCGGCGACACGATAAAGGCGGACCGCCGCTTTGTCCGCTACGACGCGGCGCAGAAGGCGTTCTCCGCCGACGCGAATCTGTCGCGCATGATGACGGAGTACAACGCACAGCAGGCTGCTCTCGCGTCCGTATACTCGAAGCCCGAGGTCGACCGCGAGCTCGTCACCGCGATCGAGGGACGCGTCAACACACTCTACCTCGAAATAACCGAAAACGAGGTCTACAAGGAGTTCGCAGAGTCGAAGCTCGAGCTCGACACGCTCGTAAAAGCCGTCAACGACGAGATATACTTTGCCCTGACCGGCGAGGCTCCGCATGCAGGCGGCTGCACGGGCGACTGCTCGTCGTGCGGCGCCGGCTGCACGTCCGTTCCCGAAGAGCATATATTTGATTAATTTTTATTATATCCGGGGGGATTCTTGAAAGATCCCCCCGGTCCCCCGAGAACTTTCCCGAAAAGCGGGGGAAAAAGAAGGAGGCTTATCATGGCTACCGCGATGATGGATCAATATTTTGAGATAAAGCGTCAGTATCCGGATCACATCCTGTTTTACCGCCTCGGCGACTTTTACGAGATGTTTTTCGACGACGCCAAGACCGTCTCGCGCGAGCTCGATCTGACGCTTACGGGACGCGACTGGGGCGAGGAGGAGCGCGCGCCGATGTGCGGCGTGCCGTACCACTCGTGCGAGCCGTACATAAGCAAGCTGATACAAAAGGGATATAAAGTCGCCGTCTGCGAGCAGATGGGCGACCCCGGCGCCGCAAAGGGCCCGATGGAGCGCAAAATCGTGCGCGTCATAACGCCCGGTACCGTCACGAGCGGCGAATCCCTCGCCGAGGATAAAAACAACTACCTCGCCACGATATGCTATGAGCCGATATCGGGCGAGTGCGCGGTCGCGTTCTGCGACATAACCTCCGACACGATGACGTCGACGTCGTTCACCGTCGACGACGAGTCGCGTATATTGAACGAGCTCGCCGCGTACAGACCGAGCGAGGTCATAATGAACACGGACGAGTCCGCGCTCCCGCGAACCGTCACCTACATCGAGGAACGGCTCGGCGCGATGCTGTCGAAGCGCGAGGAGTTTCGCTTCGACCGCGCCGAGAGCGAAAAGCGCGTCGCGCGCAATTTCGGTCCCGACGGCTCCGTCGGCTGCACGGAAGAGATAATACGCGCGGCGGGCGCGCTGCTCTCGTACGCCGAGGACACTCAGCTCACCGACGTATCGTACATTAAAACGCTGCGCATTTACAGCGGCGCGCAGTATCTCGACATCGACATGAACACGCGCCGCAGCCTCGAACTCACCGAGACGATGCGCTCAAAGGAGAAGCGCGGAACGCTCTTATGGGTGCTCGACAAGACGAAATCGTCGCTCGGCGCGCGCATGCTGCGCGGCTGGATAGAGCACCCAATTGCGAACGCACAGTCTATATCGGCGCGTCAGGACGCCGTCGAGGAGATGGCGAACAACTTTATTTTGCGCGAGGAATGCTCGCGGCTCCTATCCTCGGTTCTCGACCTCGAGCGTCTCACGACGAAGGTCGGACTCGGCACCGCTAACGGACGCGACCTGCGCGCGATCCTGACGACGCTCGACGTCGTGCCCGAGCTGCGCGCGCTGCTTTCGGAGGCGACGTCCGCCGAACTGCGCTCGATTTATAACGACCTTGACGAGCTCTCCGACATACGCGAGCTTATACGCGCCTCAATCGCCGAGGACGCGCCGTTCACGATACGCGAGGGCGGCATAATCGCCGACGGCTACGACGGCGACATCGACTATCTGCGCTCCGTCAAGCGCGACGGCAAGGGCTGGGTCGAGGAAATAGAGGCGCGCGAGCGCGAGGCGACGGGCATACGCACGCTCAAGGTCGGCTACAACAAGGTGTTCGGCTACTATATCGAGGTGTCGAAGTCGTTCGCGTCTCAGGTGCCGGACACATACATACGAAAACAGACGCTCGTGAACGGCGAGCGATATATAACGGACGAACTCAAGGACCGCGAGGCGACTATCCTCGGCGCCGAGGACAAGCTGCGCGGGCTCGAGTACGATCTTTTCTGCAAGATACGCGCCGGCGTCGGTGCGGCGACGCCGAGGCTGCGCAACGCGGCGGCGCTTCTCGCGCGTCTCGACGTCTACTGCGCGCTCGCGGACGCGGCGAAGCAGTACGGATACGTGCGGCCCGAGGTCGACTATTCGGACGTGATAGAGATAAAGGACGGTCGTCACCCTGTCGTCGAGCAGTTCGTCAAGGACAAATACTTCGTCCCGAACGACACGATGCTCGACACGGACAAAAACCGCCTCATGGTCATAACGGGTCCGAACATGGCGGGCAAATCTACATATATGCGTCAGGTCGCGCTCATTGTGATAATGGCGCAGATAGGCTCGTTCGTTCCCGCAGCGGAGGCGAGGATAGGCATCGTCGACAAGCTGTTCACCCGCGTCGGCGCGTCCGACGACCTTTCGAGCGGACAGTCGACGTTCATGCTCGAGATGTCGGAGGTCTCCTACATCCTCGAAAACGCGACGCGCAAGAGCCTCATCATATACGACGAGATCGGGCGCGGCACGAGCACGTTCGACGGACTTGCGATAGCGCGCGCCGTCGCCGAGTACACGCACGGCAAACGGATAGGCGCGCGGACGATGTTCGCGACGCACTATCACGAGCTGTGCGAGCTCGAGGACACGCTCGACGGCGCCGTCAACTACAACATCGCGTGCAAGAAGCGCGCGGGCGAGATAACGTTTTTGCGCAAGATAGTGCGCGGCGGCACCGACGACAGCTACGGCATCGAGGTCGCGAAGCTGGCGGGACTGCCGAAAGAGGTCATAAGCCGCGCGCGCGACGTATTGCGCGACGTCGAGTCGGGCGCACGCGAGCCCGCGGTACCGAAGGCGGCGGAAACGTCGGAGATCTCGATGTTTTCATCGTGCGAGCACGACGCCGCCGAGCGTCTGCGCGCCGCCGACATAAACACTATGACGCCTATCGAGGCGATGAATCTCATATTCGAGCTCAAGCGGACGCTCGACGCGAAATAAACGCGCGCCGCGCATGAGCAAATTTTACCGAAAGCGGGGACAGAGATTTGAGCGAACATAAAATACACGTCCTCGACTTCGAGGTCGCGAACCTGATTGCGGCGGGCGAGGTCGTCGACAGACCCGCGTCCGTCATAAAGGAGCTGCTCGAAAACGCGATAGATTCGGGCGCGAACATCATAACCGTCGAGATAAAAAACGGCGGCGTCACATATATGCGCGTCACCGACAACGGCTGCGGCATCGACTTCGACGACCTGCCGACGGCGATACTCCGCCACGCGACGAGCAAGATACGCACCTCCGACGATCTTGACTCGATAGGCACGCTCGGATTCCGCGGCGAGGCGCTCGCCGCCATCGCGTCCGTGTCGAAACTGCGGATAATCAGCCGCCCCGCCGACTCCCCGATGGGGGGCATACTCGTCGCCGAGGGCGGCGAGATAGTCGAGCACGCGGAGACGGGCTGCTCTGCGGGCACGAACGTGATCGTCGAGGAGCTTTTTTCAAACGTGCCAGCGCGCAGAAAATTCCTGAAAAAGGACACGACCGAGGCGGCCGCCATCGGCACGGTCGTGGAGCGAATAGCGCTGTCGCGCCCCGACATATCGTTCAGATTCATCAATAACGGCGAGATAAAGCTGCGCACCGAGGGCAACGGCGACCTGTCGGGCGCGATATATTCCGTTCTCGGGCGCGACTTCCGCTCACGCACGATTTTTGTTGACTACGAAAACGCGGGACTGCGCGTGACCGGCTACATCGGTATGCCCGATACGGCGCGCGCGAACCGCAACGGCGAGATATTTTTCATCAACGGTCGCTATATCCGCTCGGGGACGGCGGGAGCCGCGCTCGAGCAGGCTTACCGCACCTACATCCCCGACGACAGGTTCCCGTCGTGCGTGCTGTCGCTGTACATGGCGCCGAACGCCGTCGACGTGAACGTGCATCCGGCGAAGTTAGAGGTCAAATTCTCGAACGAAAAACTCGTGTTCGAGACGTTCTACTATGCCGTCCGTCCCGCCATCGAGCGGAACATGCAGACGAACGTGCTGCCCGTGCCCGAAACGGGCGCGGATAAAGATACGGATACGGGCAAAGCCGCCGCCGACTATATGCGGCGCGCACAGCGCACGGCGAACGCGTTCGTCCCGATAAGATCGGGCGACAGCGCGGTCAGGACCGAGCCTATCGAAACGGCGCCGATGCAGTCAAAAATACCGACGCCAAGAGACGCATTTGTGAACATACCGGCAAAAAGGCGCGACATCAGCGTAAATATCGACAACGGCGCGCCGCCGTCGATAGAGACTGTCCGCGCCGTCGCCGGCATCGTGCGCGAAAACGTGCCCGACGCGCAGACGATGGCGAACAAGACGCCGCCCGCGCCCGTGAGCGATGAGTCCGACCGCGTCACGCTGCCGGTCCCCGACTACACCATAATCGGCGAGGCATGGGACACGTACGTTATCGTACTTTGCGGCGAGAAGCTGTACCTCATCGACAAGCACGCCGCCCACGAGCGCATACTGTTCGAGCAGATGCGCCGCCGCATGCGCGCGGAGACGAAGGAGTCGCCGTCGCAGATGCTTCTCGTGCCGGTGACGGTCCGTCTTACGCGTGAAGAGCTCGACGCCGTCGTCGGCTACGGCGACGAGATACGCGCCGCCGGATTTGATTTCACCGTGGACGAGGACACCGCGTCCGTGTCCGTGTCGTCGCTGCCCGAGGGCTTTTCGTCTGACGACGTCTCGGCGATATTCGAGACGCTCGGCGGCGAGCTCACACCGTCCGCGGCTGAGGCGCGCGACGAGATATTCGAGCGCGCGCTCTACACATGCGCGTGCAAGGCGGCGATAAAGGGCGGGCGCGTCTACGGCATCGAGCACATAAAATGGCTCTGCGACGAGCTTTTCCGACTGCCCGACATCAAATACTGCCCGCACGGCAGACCCGTCGCGTTCGAGCTGCCCCATTCGCGCCTCGACCGCTACTTCGGACGCACAGAATAAAACAAAGGATTCAGCATGTTTACACTTATCAGGACCGAAGACCGCGCCCGCCGCGGCAGACTCGAAACAGTACACGGGACTATCGAAACGCCCGTATTCATGAACGTCGGCACGTGCGCCGCGATAAAGGGCGGCGTATCCGCGCCGGAGCTTGCCGAGCTTCACTGTCAGGTCGAGCTTTCAAACACATATCATCTCCACATTCGCCCCGGCGACGGACTCATCCGCGACCTCGGCGGCATACGGCGCTTCATGAACTGGCAGGGCCCCGTCCTCACCGACAGCGGCGGATTTCAGGTGTTCTCGCTCGCCGGGCTCCGCAAAATAAAAGAGGAAGGCGTATACTTCGCCTCCCACATAGACGGCAAACGCATATTCATGGGGCCCGAGGAGAGTATGCGCATACAGTCGAATCTCGCCTCGACCATCGCGATGGCGTTCGACGAGTGCATAGAGAATCCCGCGCCTTACGACTACGTGAAGGCGTCGAGCGAGCGCACGGCAAGATGGCTTTTGCGCTGCCGCGACGAGATGGCGCGCCTCAACTCGCTGCCCGACACGATAAATCCGCATCAAATGCTGTTCGGCATAAATCAGGGCGGCACGTACGACGATTTGCGCATCGCCAACATGGAAACTATCGCGTCGTACGGTCTTGACGGCTACGCGATAGGCGGGCTCGCCGTCGGCGAGGACACCGAGACGATGTACCACATCATAGACGTCGTCGAGCCGCACATGCCGAAGGACAAACCGCGCTACCTCATGGGCGTCGGCACGCCGGTGAACATTCTCGAATCGGTACATCTCGGCGTCGACTTCTTCGACTGCGTCATGCCGAGCCGCAACGCGCGTCACGGCAACCTGTTCACATGGCGCGGCAAGATGAACGTCTTAAATGAGAAATATCTGCGCGACCCGCGTCCCATCGACGAGGGGTGCGGTTGTCCCGCGTGCCGTGCCCACTCGCGCGCCTACATCCGCCACCTCATCAAGGCGAAGGAGGCGCTCGGAATGCGTCTCGCTGTCATGCACAATCTTTGGTTCTATAACGACCTGATGCAGAAGATACGCGACGCCCTCGACGGCGGATACTTCGGGCAGTTCTACGAAAAATACCGCGTCGTCCTCGGCGAGCGCGTCGCGGATTGAAAATTTTTATTAAATTTGGGGGAAACTTTTTAGTGAAAGAGGCGTTTCCTTCGGAAACGCACGAGTTTCTTTCAGAAACTCTGTTTCCCCCAGACCCCCTTCAAACCTCTTTATATATTTTGATTTGGCAGGTATCGTTTGATTTGTGCGTGTGGATTAAGTTCGCTTATGGCGGCGAGTTCTTATCTTGACATTCTCGTCTCCGCGTGATAAAATAATAAAAACGAAAAAGGAGCAAAAGCAATGGATATCAAAGCAAAGATCGAAGAACTGACGGACAAGGTCAAAAACGACAAGACCGTCGCCGAAAACTTCAAAAAGGACCCGGTAAAGACCGTCGAAGGACTTATCGGCGTCGACCTTCCCGACGACCAGCTTGAAAAGGTCGTCGAGGGCATAAAGGCGAAGGTCAACCTCGACAAGATCGGCGGCGCGCTCGGCGGTCTGTTCGGCAAGAAATGAGAACGCGCTCTCGTGAGCGCATGAATAACGCATATCACAAAAGCCGTGAGCGGACGCTCACGGCTTTTTTTCGCAAATGCCGCTCACGCAAAGCACGGATATTGCAGCATGTCTTTTTGAACGTGCTGTGCGGTGCAAAAATTTTTATAAAAATTCTCAAAATTCTATTGACAATCGTATGATTGCATGCTATACTTGTCTCAAGATTAAACGTACCCGATAAAATATCTAAAATTTCCTCAAAAGGAGACAAAAGCTATGATGGACTACATGGCATACGTTTGGACGCTGTCGCTCATACTCTGCGTACTGATGGAGGCGGCGACTGCGGGACTCGTCACGATATGGTTCATGCCCGCGGGCTTCATATGCCTGCTGCTCGCCGTGTTCGAGGTGCCGATACCGATACAGATCGTCACCTACATCGGCGTGTCGGCGATAACGCTCGTTATCGCGAACGTGTTCTTCCGCGACAAGCTGCGCCGCGTCAAGCGGACGCCCACGAACGCCGACCGCGTCGTCGGCATGACCGCCGTCGTGACGGTGAAGATCGACAACGATCTGCCGAGCGGCGAGGTGACGGTCGCGGGGCAAACGTGGACGGCGAGGTCTGAGAGCGGCGAGCTCATCGACGTCGGCGAACGCGTGACGGTCGAAAGGATCGAGGGCGTAAAGCTGATCGTGCGCCGTCCGTGGAACGCGGACAAAAAGAAAGGAGCGTAACCTCAAAAAGTACTTTTATTTGGCGAACGGAACCGGTAAAATCGACAACCGATGCGGCGCTTAACTTTTATTTCAGAAGCGCTCGCTTGTAAGGAAAATGCATGTGATATATCATAGTCACATCACTAAAGGTCAGCATAGACCACGTCCCGCATAAAGGAGGGGGCAACATGGATATCAATCTTGAAAGCTGGTTAATTTTGATCGTCACAGCAGCAGTCGCCGTCGCGGCGATAACGCTCGTCTGCAAATCGTTCAAGTACATACGCGCGCTCTGCAAACGCTTCGCGATCGTACATAGGATCAAGTCGATATGCAAAAAACACGGCTACGCGCTTGAAATACTCGCGTCGCCCTACAAATCCGTATTTCTCAAAAGCGGCTCACCCGAGCTCGCCGTTACAAAGGACGGCACGCGCTATCTCATCAGATTCTTTACGTGCCTGCGCCTGCGCGACACGTACACGCTTTCCGACATCGACCACTACATGACGAAGTCGAACGCCGGCATGTATCTCACCGACATGAAATACAATGCGATGGGCGGACTCGTCAACATCGACCGCGACATGATGATGCCGAGAGTGGCGCACATGAACGACAGCGACGCTGTTGAATACGCCGTCGAAAGCGATACTGACGATATCGAATGCTCTGACGCTGTTCGGATACTGTGCGTCAACCCCGTATCGGTCGAGATGCGCCGCGTCGCGGGCAACACGACTGAGCCGGTCGCCGACGGAGACGTCATAGACGGTCACACCGTATACAGCGGCAGCGCGCTCTGTGGTATGCTCGACGGCAAAAAGGAAAAGAAGCGCGCATCGGCAAAGATGTCCGCGTTCATGTCGATTTTCACACTCATTATGTGCGCGTTTGCGCTCTGCTCATGCGCCGAAACTCACGAAGCCGACGACACAAACGGTGACGTCCAGTCCGCGCCGATAACGGACACTAAAACCGACAGCGCTATCACGACAGACACCGAAGCGCCCGTGACAGAGCCGACATCGCCCGTTACCGAGTCGGACGCTCCCGCAGACACCAACGAGCCGCCGACGCTCACCGTCTACTATGACGCCTTCAACGGCGAATACATGAAGCTGCTCGTCGAGCAGTTCATGAAGGAAAATCCCGACGTGAAAGTCGTCTCCTACGACTACACAACGATGGCTGCCGACGAGTTCGCTTCCCTGCTCGACGAAAAGCTGCGCTCCGGCGACGGTCCCGACGTCATTCTCGCCGAAAACACGACGGGCACGTCTGCGACCGTGCCGAACGCGATAAGCCTTTATAACGCTGGCGCGTTCTACGACCTCGACAAGCTCGGCGTCGACATGTCGGGCTGCAACGAAAACGTCATGGCGGGCTGCAGATATAACGGCGCGCAGTACGCGGCGCCGCTCGACTACAGCCTCGGCTTCGTATTCACGACGAAGGAGCGCATGCAGCGCTTCGGCATACCCTACGGCGACGGCGTGTCGCTCTCCGACTTCGCCTCCGCCGTCGGCGGATACGTAAATGACGGCGGACGCGCGTTCGCCGATCTGACTATTCCCGCGACGCTCGCGATGCACAGCGGCATCGCTCCCGCCGACATCGCGGACGAAAAAAGCGCCTTCACAGCTCTGACAAATGCCGTTGACATCATATATCCCGGCATATACGCGGGCAAAGCCGCCGACTACATCTACTCGTACGAGACGCTCGGCGACGAAGTCGACGCGTTCATCGACGGTAAAACGCTGTTTTACATCAGCGACTCCGAAACGCTCGTCATCATCGGACGCGTCTACGACGCGGCGATAAATAACGGCGAAACGCCCGTCTGGTTCACGCTTCCCACCGTCGACGGCGGCGCGCCGTCGCCCACGGTAGGTCACTGGCTCGCCGTCAGCGCAAATACTAAAAACGTCGACGCTGCGCGTGCGTTCGTCGAGTCCGCGGTCGGATTTGACGCGCAGCACAAAACGGCGGCGAGATACGGCATACCCGTGTGCGAGTCGCTCATGTCCTATATGCGCCGCATATACATGACCGCGGGCCTGCCCGAGGACGAGGAAGTATTTGTCAAATGGCGCGAATTCTCGCCGACATTCGTGAACGATTATTTTGACGATCTCGACGCCATGGGCAGCGCCGCCGTCTGCGACAGCGGCACGCTCGACATCGTAAACGTCGTATTCAGCGACGTTATAACCGGGGCAAAATCAGTCGCGGACGCGCTCAAGGACGCGTCGGAAGCGATCGCCGAGCATATAAAATAAAAAAACATAAAAAGAAAGGAAACGGTATGGAAAGCCACGATCAAAGCGACACGAAAAAGAGGGTGAAGTCGATCGTCAGTGCGCTCGTCAACAGCGCCGTTGTATGCATAGACATGATAGTTGTTATGTTGATCTTTCGCTTCATCACAGCAGATGTACAAAATGACGCATTTCTCGACGACATGATCGACGACAGATTATTGCCGATCTTGCATACGCTTCTGTTTTTACCGCTGTTTTTCAATTTGTTAAAGGTCGCGGCGGTCGATCTCGGAGGTCTCGAGCAAAAATTCATCTCGGGCGATCCCGTCGTCGGACTTTCGGCAAGGTTATCATTCATTTTTCACAGCGTCGAATTCTATGCTGCATACGGTCTTGCGGCGCTCGTCTATCTTCTTCTGCCGCTTGAGTGGACGTTCACGGAGTTAAAAGTTTCGTTTACGAACGGCGGCGCGCCCGTTATGAACGAGTGGGCGCTGAAGCTGATGCTTGTGTGCGCGTTGTTCGTACTGTTTACGCTCGGTTTCCTCGGCGCGTGCGGCGTATGGATGCGCGACCACATCGAGCATCCGAACAAAAAGCGTCAGAAATCCGATATAACCCGCATGGAACTTATCGGCATCATTCCGTGGGCAGTTATAGGCGTAATGGCTCCGCATTTCATCCTGTTATTCAGGTCTGCTGCAAAGCTGATACAGTCGCTTTTCACGCCCCGCACGCTGATAGTCGTCGCCGTTGCCGTTGCCGCGTTCTTCGTCTTCCGCTATGTCCGCGCGTTTTATAAGCGCATGAAATTCTACCGCACCATCGCGTCGAGCTGCAAGTCGCGCGGATTTGATATAACGCCTATATCAAAACCTATTCTGTCCGTGTTCACGATGACGGACGGCGAGAGCTTCCGCGTGACCGCGAACGGCAAAACGTATTCGTGCAAGCTCATCAGCGCGCCGACCCGCCGCGACCCGCTCGCCATCTACGACAACGGAACGTGCGCGTTCATACACGCGGTGCGGTTTTTGCGGGTGACGTGGATGCACTACGTCAGATGTTATACATACGCATATGATACGGACGCGGACGCGGAAAAGATACTCGTCGTAAATCCGGTGCCGGCTGAGCTTCTGACGGGACGCGACGGCAGAAACGTCCCCATCGACAACGGCTTTGAGGTCGGCGGATACCGCGTCTATGCGGGCACCGCATTCGTGAACGCGCTCGAGCGCGACAGTGTAAAATGAAATTTTTTATAAAGAAACTCATCATACATCTGCTCACCGGGGACGATATCCCCGACGCAGACCCCGACAAAAAACGGATCATGACCGTCAGCCGCATCTTACGCGTGCTGTTCAGACTCGCAGAGAGCGCCGTGTTCGGATATTTCGCCTATATATTCGGAAAGATGGCATACGCCGCGTTTGTCGAGGGACTTGTCGAGGTCGGAGTCATATTCGGTGTGTTCGCGCTCGCCGAGGCGCTCATCGCGATATACTGTATCGTCAAAAGCACGGGCAGGCTCGACGAGGCTGAACGGAAAATAGAAGATAAGCTGAATTTCACATACAGGAAAAAATAAAGGAGGCAGCATGAACACTATATTCGATTTGATTTTAGATATGATGAAGCTCGACGTGTCGCAAAAGATCGCTCGCGACGGCGCGAACGGCACGCTGCCGAAATGGGTGCGCGTCTGGCGCGTCGTCGGCGGGATCGTAGTCACGGCGATATGCATAGCGCTCGCGGCGTACTTTTTCATGCTCGGGCTTAAGCTTGTAAAGGCCGCGATGATGCTGCTCGGCGTATTCCTGATCGCGCTGTCCGTGATCGCGGTTTTGACCGCGGCCTTGGCAGTATTGCAAAGCCTCGGCGTATTCGATAAGTTTAACGACAGGATTTACAGCTGGCGGTACAGAAAATAAACGCAATCGCACAAGCGCATTGACAATAGTCACAAAACGGAGTACAATGGGGACGGATAATAACGTCCCCGAGTCAAAATAAATCAATCTAAAAGGAGAAAACATCATGTTAATCACCAACATCGCACTCGTATCAACGGGCGGGCTTATCGCTCTCGCCGCAGTCGCGGTCATCATCGTTTTGATCGTGATATGCAACATCCGCATCGTGCCGCAGGCGCGCGCCGCCGTTGTGGAACGTCTCGGACGTTATCTGACGACGTGGGACACCGGCATCCATTTCAAGATTCCGTTCATCGACAGAATCGCGAAAAACGTGATTTTGATGGAACAGGTCGCGGATTTCCCGCCGCAGCCCGTCATCACGAAAGACAACGTCAGAATGCAGATAGACACCGTCGTGTTCTATCAGATCACGGACTGCAAGCTCTACGCATACGGTCACGTCAACCCGATCTCGGCTATCGAGAATCTGACCTCGACTACGCTGCGAAACATCATAGGCGAGCTTGACCTTGACGGCACGCTCACCTCGCGCGACGTCATCAACGTTAAGATGCGTTCGATCCTCGACGAGGTCACCGACCCGTGGGGTATCAAGGTCAACAGAGTCGAACTCAAAAACATTATCCCGCCGAAGGAAATTCAGGACGCGATGGAGAAGCAGATGAAGGCGGAGCGCGAGCGTCGCGAGGCGATCCTTCGCGCGGAGGGTGAAAAGAAGGCGGCGGTTCTTGTCGCGGAAGGCAAAAAGGAGTCGATGATACTCGAAGCGGAAGCGGAGAAGCAGTCGGCGATTTTGCGCGCGGAGGCCGTCAAGGAGGCGAAGATTCGCGAGTCCGAGGGCGAAGCCGAGGCCATACTGAAGATTCAGAAAGCGACCGCAGAGGGCGTCCGCATGATAAACGAGGCCGCGCCCGGTCAGGGCTATATCGCGATCAAGGGGCTTGAAGCGTTCGCACAGGCCGCGGACGGAAAGGCGACGAAGATCATAATCCCGTCCGATATCCAGTCGCTCGCGGGACTGGCGACGACGGCGTCAGAGCTGATGAAAAAGGAGTGAGCGTTTGACATACGACGAGTTTAGGCGCTCGGGGATCGACCTGTCGCCGCTCGGATTCATGCGCGGCGGCGAGGACGGCGGCTATATGTGCGATCCCGTCGGCGCGAGGGCGATCGGCTGGTGCGGCGTCGACGGCATACATTTTTCGACCGTTTCGGGCTGTGATGTTGTGTTCGCGATCTCGCCGATGAATTTCTACGACCACGACGTGCAGCCGGTTGCGAGGGATTTCGACGAATTTTTGTCGCTGCTTCTGACGTGCCGCGACACGGCGGCGATCGAGCAGGCGTGGCTCATGGACGCGGACGCGTTCGCGGAT
>CANPXS010000065.1 GCA_947586625.1 uncultured Clostridia bacterium
CTGACTGCGGACGCGGCTCTCGCTGAATCTGACGGCGCGTCCCGACGACGACGCGATTATGATGTCGCGTTCGCCGTCCGTGCAGCCGACGTAGAGAAGCTCGTCGCCCTCGTCGAGCGTGATGGCGCGCTTGCCGCCCTTGCGCTGATATTCAAATTCGGAAAGCGGCGTGCGCTTTACGGTGCCGTTTCTCGTCACCATCGTAAGATAGCCGCTCTTGTAGCCGTCGCCGTCGGCGTCGTTGACGGCGACGAACGCGGTCACGTTCTCATTCGGCTCGATCTCGATAATGTTGGCGAGATTCGTGCCGCGCGACGTGCGTCCCGATTCGGGTATCTGATACGCGCGGCGCGTAAACACCTTGCCCGTATCGGTGAACATCAACAGATCGCTGTGGCTGTCCGCCGCGATCACGCGCTCGATGAAGTCCTCCTCCTTCGTCGACATGGCGATGATGCCCTTGCCGCCGCGCTTCTGCGCAGAGTAGACGTCGGCGCGCTGGCGCTTGATGTAGCCCGCGTGGGTGACTGTGATGAGGCAGTTGTGGCGCTCGATCAAATCCTCGGTCAAAATCTCATCCTCGACCGGCACGATCTCGGTGCGTCTGTCGTCCGCGTATTTGTCGCGGATCGCCGTCATCTCGGTCTTGATGAGCGCTTTGAGCTTGTTTTCGTCGGCGAGGATGCCCTCGATGTAGTCGATCTCCTCGTAAAGCTTCGCGAGTCTGTCCTCGACCTTCTGACGCTCGAGGCCCGTCAGCCTGCCGAGCGTCATGTCCACGATCGCCTGCGCCTGAATGTCGTCGAGGCCGAATCTGTCGCAGAGAGAAATCTTCGCGTCCGCGATCGAGGATGCGGCTCGGATGAGCTTCACGATCTCGTCGATGTAGTCGAGCGCGATCTTGTAGCCCTCGTAGATGTGGGCCTCGCGCTTCGCGCGCGCAAGATCGAACCGCAGACGACGCGTTACGACGTCCTCCTGGTGCCTGATGTACTCGACGAGGATATCCTTGAGCGTACACGTCTTCGGCTCGCCGCCGACGAGCGCGACCATATTGACCGCGCACGTGTCCTGGAGCTGCGTGTAGCGGAAAAGCTGATTTAGAAGCACCTGCGGATTTACGTCGCGGCGGTAATCGATCACGATCTTCATGCCGTGGCGTCCGGATTCGTCGCGGAGTCCCGTCATGCCGTCGACGCGCTTTTCTTCCTTGAGCGCCCATATCGACTTTACAAGCTCGCTCTTATTGACGCCGAACGGAATCTCCGTCGCGGTGATGCGGTGATGCTCCTCGTCGATCTCGCACCGCGAGCGGACGGTGATATGCCCGCGTCCCGTCGCATACGCCTCGTAAATCCCCGACGTGCCGTATATGATCGCGCCCGTCGGGAAATCGGGACCCTTCACGTACTGCATCAGCTCGCCCGTCGTCGCGTCGGGATGGTCCATCAGATAAAGCGTGCCGTCTATCGTCTCGGCTAAATTGTGCGTCGGGATGTTTGTCGCCATACCGACCGCGATGCCCATGCTGCCGTTGACGAGCAGATTCGGGAAACGCGACGGCAAAACGACGGGCTCTTTCAGCGTATTGTCGTAGTTCGGTCTGAAATCGACGACGTCCTTGCCGATGTCGGCGACCATTTCATCCGCCAGCTTCGCGAGCTTCGTCTCGGTGTAACGCATCGCGGCGGGCGGGTCGCCGTCTACGGTGCCGTAGTTGGAATCGCAGAATACGAGCGGATAACGATACGAGAACGGCTGCGCCATTCTGATCAGCGCGAAATAAATCGACGAGTCGCCGTGCGGGTGATAGTTGCCCATGACGGCGCCGACGATCTTCGCCGACTTCGGTATCGGACGGTCATAGGTGAACTTCTCCTCGAACATCGAATATAAAATTCGCCTCTGCACCGGCTTCATGCCGTCCCTTACGTCCGGCAATGCCCTGCTCGTTATAACGCTCATCGAGTACGCAATAAAGGACTTCTTGACCTCCTCATGCATCTCGACGTCTATTATCTTCTGATCGGGAAAATCTACTCTTTCTTGTTCTTTCATGATTTACCGGGAGGGACTTTTTCCGGGGAAACTTTTTGGAAAAAGTTTCCCCGGACCCCTTCAAAAACTTTCCTTACAATTTTTTATTTTTCGTATCTTCAAACTCCAAAAACTTGTAATAAAAGCTTTTGAAGTTGGGGTGCGGGGAAGAAATCTTTTCTCGAAAAGTTTCTTCCCCGCAAAAAGAAACTTAAATATCCAGCATATCCGCGTCGGCGTATTTGGCGTTAGCTTCGATGAAGTCTTTACGAGGCTCGACCTTATCGCCCATCAGGATAGTGAAAATTTTATCGCACGCTATTGCGTCCTCGATTGTGACGCGGAGGATGATGCGCGATTCGGGATCCATCGTCGTCTGCCACAAAAGCTTCGCGCTCATTTCGCCGAGACCTTTGAAGCGCTTGATCTCGCAGCTGCCCATCTCGGCGATCACGGCGTCGCGCTCCGCGTCCGAGTACGCGTACTTCACTTTTTTGCCCTTCGTCAGCTCGTAGAGCGGCGGATGCGCGAAATATACGTGACCTTCCTCTATCAGCTTGCGCATGTGGCGGAAGAAGAACGTCAAAAGCAAGACACGTATGTGCGAGCCGTCGACGTCGGCATCTGCCATGATGATTATCTTCCCGTACCGCAGCTTCGATATGTCGAATTCTTCGCCGATGCCGCACCCGAGCGCCTGCACGATGGGGATTATGGACACGTTCGCGTAAACCTTGTCAAGACGCGAACGCTCCGTGTTAAGCACCTTGCCGCGCAGCGGCAGTATCGCCTGATAGAGCGAGTCGCGGCCCGTTTTCGCAATGCCTCCCGCGGAGTCTCCCTCTACGAGGAACAGCTCGTTATAATCTATATTGCGCTCGCGGCAGTCGGCGAGCTTGCCGGGCAGCGTCGAGCCCTCCATCGACGACTTCTTGCGCGTCTGCTCGCGCGCCGCTCTGACAGCCTCGCGCGTCCGCGCCGCAAGCAGAGCCTTATCGACTATTATCTTTGCCGATGTGGGATTTTCTTCAAGATAGTCCGACAGCTTGCGCGTCACGAGATTGTCCACGAACGTGCGCACCTCGGAGTTTCCGAGCTTCGCCTTCGTCTGGCTCTCGAACTGCGCGTCCGTCAGCTTCACCGAGATTATCGCCGTGAGCCCCTCTCGCAGGTCCTCGCCGACGAAATTTTTGTCGGAATCCTTTAAGAGCTTATACTTTCTCGCATACGCGTTGACCGCCTTCGTCAGCGCCGACTTAAATCCCGTCTCGTGCGTGCCGCCCTCGATCGTGGACATGTTGTTCGCGAACGTCAGTATCATCTCGTTGTAGCTGTTGTTGTACCTCATCGCGACTTCCGCCGACATGTTGCGATCCGGCTTCTCGTCGCGCATGTAGATGACGTCGGGGTGGAGCGCGTCGATGGCTCTGTCGTTGTCGATGAACTCGACAAAGCTCTTGATGCCGCCCTCGTAGCAGAAACGCTGCGTGAAATACTCGTCCTCGCTCTCCGCTCTCTCGTCGTGAAGCTCGAGCGCGAGCCCCGCATTCAGGAACGCCTGCTCGCGCAGACGCGTCAGAAGCGTCTCACGGTCGAACTCCGTGACCTCGAATATCTCCGAGTCCGGCATGAACGTGACCGTCAGACCGTGCTCTTTTTCATCGACGTCGCCGACGCAGGCGAACTCGCGCGCGACGTGACCGCGCTCGAACCGCTCCGTATAGCGCTTGCCGCCGACTCTGTCGTCGACCTCCATCCACTCCGACAGCGCGTTCACGACAGACGCGCCGACGCCGTGCAGACCGCCCGCTATTTTGTAACCCTCGCCGCCGAACTTGCCGCCGGCGTGAAGTATGGTGAACACGACCTCGACGGTCGGGATGCCCATTTTGTGATGTATGCCCGCGGGGACGCCGCGTCCGTTGTCGCGTACTGTGACGCTGCCGTCGCGGTTGAGCGTGACTATTATCAAATCACACGCGCCCGCAAGCGCCTCGTCGATGGAGTTGTCCACGATCTCATATACGAGATGGTGAAGTCCGCGCACCGACGTCGTACCGATGTACATGCCGGGACGCTTTCTTACAGCCTCGAGTCCCTCGAGCACCTGTATCTGATCTTCATTGTAAACGCCCGTCACGGCGCCTTCTCTTACTTCCGTTTCCTCTGCCATTTATTGCCTCGATCTTTATTTAATTTGGGGCGCCGCCCCAAACCCCGCCAAAGGAACTTCTTATAATAAGTTCCTTTGGAATCTTCAAGAATTTTTATAATATTGTTTTAGTGAAAGTTTTCGCGGGAAGTCTGATGGAAGCCTTTTTCAAAAGGCGTCCCTCAGTTATGCTTCACCCTATCCTGCCGCCGAGAGCGTTCGGCGAAAGCTGCGATATCGTCACCATATCGTCGCACGTCAGAATGAAGCTGCGCGGCAGCTCATATGTCGTCGCTATGACTCTGCCCTCGCGCTGCGACCGCGCCAAAAATTCGCGCGTATCGTCGGCGACCGTCGACGTGTCCATGTCGAACACGCCTATTATCTCCTCAGCGCGTCTGAGCCTGCCGTTGCCTACGTGTATATACATATCATGTCTCGCTCCATTTACCGTTTCTGACGCTGTAACAGACACAGTCCTTCACACGCCGCCGCGCCGACATATCGCAAGATGTAATAATGACCTGCCTGTCCTTTATGCCGCCCATGACATAGGACCTTCTCTGCGTGTCGAGCTCGGAGAGCACGTCGTCGAGTAAGAGTACCGGATACTCGCCCGTCTGCCTCCGCGAATATTCGCCCTCCGACAGCTTCAAAACGAGCACGATGCTGCGCTGCTGACCCTGCGACGCGTACAGCTTCGCCTCTTTCCCGTCGAGGAATATGTCGACGTCGTCCTTGTGTATGCCGTACTGCGTCGCGCCGAGCATGATCTCGCGCTCCGTATTTTCCGTGAGCTGACGGCGGTAGATGTCGCGCACTCTTTCCTCGTCGCCGTAGTCGCCGCCTATACGAGATGTGCCATGATACGATATCTTTATCTCCTCGCGCTTCCCCGTCATGTCCGCGTAAAGCTCTGACGCGATATCGGACAGCTTATCGGCATATCCCGCTCTTATGACAGCTATTTTTGCCGCATATTCCGCTAACTGCTCCGACCATGACTCGAGGAGCACCGCATCGGGACGCGCACCGCGCCGCGAGGCGGATTTCAAAAGCGCGTTGCGCTGGAGAAGTATGGCGTTGTATCTTTGCAGCGTCCGCACGTAAACGGGGCGGAGCTGCGATATTGCGACGTCGAGAAACGACCGTCTCTCCGACGGCGCTCCCTTCACGATCGAGAGATGCTCAGGCGAAAACAGCACGGCGCGAAAATTGCCTATCATCTCCGACATTCTGTCGAGCCGCACGCCGTTTTTATACGGCGTCTTTCTGTGCCCGCGCTCTATCGTCATCGACAGCTCGGACTCACTGTGCGCGTGGGATTCACCGAAGGCGGCTCCCTTGTCAGAGCGGTATTTCATTGAAATATACGCCGCGTCCGCGCCGAATCTGATGAGCTCCGACTCGACCCTTGCCCTGTGGCTCTTGCCCTGCGCGAACATATAAACGCCCTCGAGCATATTCGTTTTGCCCTGCGCGTTCTTGCCGTAGAGGATAGTGACCCCGGGCGAGCACGTAAGCGTGCCTTCTTCGATATTGCGGAAGTCGCGGTATGTGATTGTGTTACAGATCATTTTATATGCGAGGAACCTTTTTATAAAGAAATTTGGCACTGCTACACTTTTCGCAAAGCGAAAAGTGTCGTAGTTTGGCGCGATGCGCCAAACTACTTCGTGCTCCTCTAAAAAGCTAATCTGAACCGATTATCTAATCAACGCTCCTAAAACCTTATTTCTTCTTCCTATATTCTCTTCATCATCTGTTGTGTTTGGAGAACCTTTTTGTAGAAAGGTGGGAGTTTTGTCGCTTACGCTCCAAACCTCCGACACTTTCCGCTTTGCGGAAAGTGTGGCAGCTCCGAACGAAGTGAGGAGATGCTCCCCTCACAAAAACGGACCAAATCTGATTATCTTAAGTTCTCTCCGTGGAACGTCTTAATCCTTCATTCTTACCGGCATAACGAAAAACAGGAAGTCACCCTCATCCTCTGCTCTCTCCTCCGCGTCTGTTATGCATACACCCATGAGCGGCGAGGTGAGCTCGATCTTGATCGTTTCGGCGTCGGCGGCTCTTGCGGCGTCGAGGAGGAAGCGGCAGTTGAAACCTATCCTGATATCGTTTCCCGACATGGAGATCGGTATTTCGTCGTACACCGAGCCGGAGACGCTGTCGGCGTTTATCGCGAGCTTATCGCCGGTAAACGTGCACGCGACGTGACCTCTTGCGCCGCTCGATTTTTCCTCTATCATAAGGGACGCGCGTTCGAGCGATGCGACGAGCTCTGCTCTGTCGATCTCGACCGTCGTTTCATGCGTTTTCGGGATTATTCTTTCATAGTCGATGTATTCGCCGTCGATGAGGCGCGAGAAGAACACGATATTGCCGACCGTGAAAATGACGTGACGTCTCGTCAGCGACACGCGCATAGTATCCTCCGAATCAGCGAGCAGCTTGCCGAGCTCAAACAGTGTTTTGCCGGGAACGTTGAAGTTCATCTCGGGGATATCGCCCTCGCCGTGACCTGCGATACCGCTGCTCGTGCGGCAGCGGGACAGTCTGTTTCCGTCGCATGCGACGACCGTCATGCCGTCCTTTGTGACGTGGAAGTAAGCACCGGTGAAAATGGGGCGCTGATCCTTCTGCGCTATCGCGAACGACGTCTGCGCGATGAATTTTTTCATTATATGCTGAGCGACGACGAATCCGCGGTCGCCGGACAGTGTGGGCAGCGACGGGAAGTCGGAGCCGGGCAGCGCGTGCAGCTCGAAGCTACTGCGTCCGCTCTCTATCTTCACGTTCATTTTATCGCTGACGGTGACGGTAATCTCATCGTTCGGCATCATTCTTATAATGGAGAAGAACTTCTGCGCGTTTATTATATAGCTGCCGGGTTCTCTGACCTCTGCCTCGACGGACGTGCGTATTCCTTTCTCGTTGTCGTAGGCGGTTATGACGCACTCGCAGCCGCCTTCCTTCGCCTCAAACAGAAGCCCGTCTATCGCCGTCAGCGTGTTCTTATTCGACGTCGCGTTCATCGCCGGCGTCACCGCCGCGATCAGCGGCGCCTTTTCGAAAACTAATTTCATGGTTTGATTTCTCAGAGGAGAAACTTTTTGAAAAAAGTTTCTCCTCCGAACCTCCTCTTCAAAAACTTTTATGACTTTTTTTTATTTATCGTGTTAGTGAAATCATTACCTTGGACCCACACTTTTCGCAAAGCGGAAAGTGTCGGAGGTTTGGAGCGTCAGCGACAAAACTCCCCCACATCCGTATGTTGAAAATCTCTCTTTATGTGTGTGTCTGTCTTACATACATAAATATTTATTTTTATTAGCAGTAGTAATCGTAGTAGTCGTGTTGACTGTGTGGAAAACCCGGAAACGTCCGTGAACGCTGATTTTTTCGACTGTCTCCGCGTTTTACTCTCTGTTGAGATCACGGCTCGTTACATGTTTGAAACATTTATAAAATATGGGAAACTTTTTTAGTAATACCGCCCGATACTCTGATTTTTGCGCCTAAAACGTGTTTTCAACACCGGTTTTGACCGATAAGATAATTTTTTTCACATCCGCGGCGCGCTATATTTTGCTCGATTTTCCGTTTTCGACACGCTTGTTTTCACATCTGTTTCCCCACTCGATTTGAGTTTTCCACACCCTTTTCCACAGATTGTTGAAAATATGCGTTTGTCGAATAGACATTCCACACCCGCCGATATGAATTTATCTGTAATATTTTACATTATATGGCAAAACGGAGTAAAATGATACGGATTTGAGCCTATATCGCATCAAATATCAACGTCGTTTAAGAGTTCGTTCATTTCGACCGCGAACGACGGGTTAGACTCTATCTCGTCTGCCACTATCTTATACGATGCCATTATCGTCGAGTGGTCGCGTCCGAACTCGGCCCCTATCGCCGACCACGACATGTCGGTGCGTTCGCGCAGTATATATATCGCGACGTGACGCGCCCACGCGAGCTCCTGCGTCCGTTTTTTGCCTCTTAGGTCAGCCTCCTCGAATCCGTACTTGCTCGATACCTCGCCTATCACCCTCGATATTTTCGATGAAAGCGGAATTTCTTCCGATACGATATCGGAAAGGCTTCGCGCCGCGACGTCGACGGTAATTTTTGTACCCGACAGATACGACATCGCCTTGAGACGTTTGAGCGCGCCCTCTATTTGGCGTATGTTGCTTTTGAGCCTGTCGGCGAGATACGCTATCACCTCCGGCGACAGTTCGAGTCCCATCGCCTCGCTCTTTTTCTTTATTATCGCCGACCGCAGCTCGAGGTCCGGCGGCTGTATGTCGGCAAGAAGTCCCCACTCGAATCTCGTTTTGAGCCTATCCTCGAGGACCTTTATCTCCTTCGGCGGACGGTCGGAGGTGAGGATTATCTGCTTGTGATTCTCGTAAAGTGCGTTGAAGGTGTGGAACATTTCCTCCTGCGTCGACTCTTTGCCGCCTATGAACTGCACGTCGTCGATGAGAAGAACGTCGGTGTTTCTGTATTTTTCCCTGAACGATGACGTGCTCTTTGTCGATATCGCTTCGATCAGCTCATTCGTGAACTGCTCGCCCTTGACATATACGAGCGATATTTTTGGATTGCGCCGCCATATTTCGTTCGTGACCGCGTACATCAAATGCGTCTTGCCGAGTCCGCTCGGTCCGTATATGAAAAGGGGGTTATACGATTCGCCCGGGTCCTTCGCTACCGCGACGCATGCCGCGTGCGCGAACTTGTTCGACCCGCCGACGATGAAGTTATCGAACGTGTATTCGGCGTGGTAGAGGAAGTTGTCGGTCTTTACGTCGTCGAGGTCGATGTCGCGGACGTTTTTGACGTCGGCGAGCGAAGATATTCCCGCGTCTTCCTTTTGCTCCGTCTCGGCTGCGGATATATCCAATTCGACGCGATAGCCGAGCACGGCTTCAAACGCGTCCTCAATCTTGTTTATGTGCCGGTTCTTTATTATCCCGAGCTTGAATTCGCTGTCGCATGTCAAAACAGCCTTGTCATCGTCTATCGTTATCAGCTTTAAGACCGGGACCCACAAGTCATACGCGGACGGCGCGAATCGCTTTTTCAGCTCCTCCTTTACCGCGTTCCATATGTTATCTATCTCGTTCTGAAACATTTTTTCCCGTTTTTCACCATTATATTGCTACCCTACATTATACCACAAATCCGACTTTTTTTCAAGAGGTATTATATATAAAGTTGCTTTAAGCAAGCGAAAAAAATTCAAAGTATGATTTCTTCACCACCGCCGGCACTTTAATTTTTATTTATCCTTGACACATCCTCCCGTTCGCGATATGATATTGATACCGACAAAAACAAAAAAGTCATAAAAATTCTTTATAGGAGAGGGGGTATGGGGGGAGGACCCTTTTTCTTATAAGAAAAAGGGTCCTCCCCCCACTCACCTGATATTATAAAAATGACAGACACTATCGCCGCGATATCGACGCCGAGAGGGACGGGAGGCATCGCGGTAATAAGGATATCGGGTACGGACGCTGTCGACGTTGCCGACCGCGTGTTCGTGACGCGCGGCAAGTGCCTGTGCGAGACCGAGCACGCACACGCCCGCGTCGGCAATATCGTTGACAGAGACGGCAATACCGTCGACAAATGCGTCGCAACTGTGTTTTACGCACCGCGCTCGTACACGGGCGAGAATACCGTCGAGATAAGCTGCCACGGCGGCGTCCTCGTCACGGAGGAGGTTTTGACCGCAGTCCTTCACGCGGGCGCAAGACTCGCCGAGCCCGGCGAGTTCACACGCCGCGCATTCACGTCCGGCAAGCTCACGCTGTCGGAGGCGGAGAGCGTCGGCGACCTCATACATGCGTCCACGCGCGCGCAGTTCCGCGCCACAGCCGGGGACGCGATGTCGCTTTTGTCCCGCAACGTAGACGCTATTTCCGGGGAAATAGTTTCGTTGATCGCTCGTATCAATGTAAAGATCGACTATCCAGAGGAAGACCTCGCCGACATCGACCGCGACGAGGCGCTCGATGCGTGCCGTGCGCTTTCGGTGCGTACAAAATCGCTCTTGTCCACATACCGCACGGGACGCGCCGTCATGGACGGCGTCGACGCAGTCATATGCGGACGCCCGAACGCGGGAAAGAGCACGCTTTATAATCTCTTCGTCGGCGAGGACGCCGCTATCGTCACGCCCGTCGCGGGTACAACGCGCGATACGCTCACCGCGTCGGTGACGACGGGCCGCGTGCTCCTTCGCCTCTCCGATACTGCCGGCATCCGTACTCCCGGCGACGAGATAGAGGCTGTTGGCGTCGAGCGCGCAAAAAAACGCGCCTCAAAGGCGGAGCTTTTGATAACGGTGCATGATTCGACAATGCCGCCCTCGAGCGAGGATGACGAGGTTATGTCGCTCACAGCGCCTGTCAAAATCGCCGTCATAAACAAAATCGACCGCGACGACGCGGTCTATATAAACGAATATACCGCGCTCGCAAAGGAACATGGCGCGCTGCCGATAACGACGTCACTCATACGCGGGCGCGACGACGGCGGCTTTGATGCGCTCGTAAAAGCGATAGAGCGCGCATTCACCGACGGCGATATAAGACTCGGTCACGACGCCGTCGTGCTCCACGCGCGCCAAAATGAGGCGCTTGCAACCGCCGACAGCGCCCTCGACCGCGCCGTTTCCGCTTTCACGGGCGGTATGATGTGGGACATCGTCACGTCGGACTTGAACGACGCGCTCGACGCGCTCTATACGCTGTCGGGCAAAAGCGTCACCGACGAGGTCTTGGGCGAGATCTTCGGCAAATTCTGCGTGGGTAAATAAACTGTTTATGGGAACCCGCTTTTCTTTCAGAAAAGCGGGTTCCCAAACCCTCCTGTAAAAGATTTTGCCCTCCGCTCATCAAAAAGAAAAAAGTCATAAAAGTTCTTGAAAAAGAGGGGGTATGGGGGAGAGAAAACTTCTGTCAAGAAGTTTTCTCTCCCCCATAAAAGTTATAAAATCTCACTGCTCGCCGCGGTCGAGAGATATCACGATGCGGCGGTCGGTATCGGTGCCGATGGAGTGGGTGGTAACGCCCTCTATGTTCTGCACCTCGGAGTGTATGATGCGTCGCTCGTAGGGATTCATCGGCTCGAGCGTCACGCTTCTCTTATATTTGAGCACGCGCGCCGACATGCGTCTCGCCAGCGTGCGCAGCGTCTCCGCGCGCTTCTCGCGGTAGCCGCCGATATCGACGGTCACACGGCGCTTTCTGTTTTCATCGTCGGCGCCGCGCGTGTTTGCAAGACTCGTCAGATACTGTAGTGCGTCAAGCGTCTCGCCGTGATGCCCGATCAGCATTCCCGTACCCTCTCCCTCGATGTCGAGGCACATCTCGCCCTCTTCACCGTCGGAGACAGTTACGTCAGCATTTATGCCGAGCGTGCCGAGCAGCGACTCGAGGAATACCTTCGCCGGATTCGGATCCGGCACCGTGTATGTCACTTTAATGACCGCCGGCGCGCTGCCTATGCCCAAAAGTCCCTTCTTCGGCAGCTCCAATATCTCATACTCTATGCCCTCAACGTCGGTTCCTATCGTCTGCTTTGCCGACGCGAGAGCTTCGTCGACCGTCTTGCCGGTCGCTGTTATCTCTTTTTTCATTTCCGTTTTCTCCGTTGTCCTCTTTTATTTGTCGTCTTTTTTGAGCGGCGCCGAATCTATCGGCGAGTCGCCCTTTTCTTTCGGCTCCGAGAGCGCAGGTTTTGACGATTCGCCGCCGTTATCGTCATCGTCATCGTCGAAATCTATCCTGTGGAGCGAACGCGGCTTCGGCTTATTCGGGTCGCGATCCGTCTTAGTTCCCGTTCCTGTCGGCTTCTTCGACTTGCCCATGTATTCGCGCTCTGCCTCCTTCAGCTCCTCCTCCGTGAACTTAGGCGTCGGATATAGCTTTGACAGTACGAACTGCTGCACGAATGCGAGAATGTTGCGGTACATCCAGTAAATGCCTATCGCGGACGGGACCACGAACGCAAAATACGTACACATCACCGGCGAAACGAGATCCATTATCTTCATCGACGCCGCCGACTGCTGGTCCTGCATCGCCTGCGACTGATACGTGAATTTGCGCGTCAACTTCATCGAGCCGTACATGAATATGAATGTCAGTATCGGCACGAGCAGGTATATGCTCCATATCTTCGACGACGGCAGAACGGACAGGTCGAACGCGCCGCCGAACATCTTGAACGATGGCATCGCCTCGATAGTCTCGGGTGAGACTGCGCCTCCCATTCCGTGAAGCGCGGCGGTGCCGTGCTCCTTCAAGTAGGATATGACGTTTATCTCCTCATAGCCGACCGTCATGTTGCCGGCGCCGAGCAGAGCCGACACCTGCGATTTCAGCGCGGCGATAACGCCCGCCGACAGGCGCGTTATATACGTCAGCGGCTGCCTTACGACGGCGAACAGCGCGAATATTATCGGAAGCTGTATGAGAAGCGGCAGGCACCCGCTCGCGGGATTGAAGTTCTCCTGCTGATAGAGCGCCATTATCTCGTCGTTGATCTTCTTCTGCGTCACCGCGTCCGTTCTTCCCGCGTACTTCTTGCGTATCGCGTTTTCCTTCGGACGGAGCGACGCCTGCTTGTTCATGTTCTTCTGCTGCTTGATGCCGAGCGGGAACAGTATGAGCTGCATCACGAGCGCGAACAAAAACAGCGCCGCCGCGTAGTTGTGCGTCACCGCATAGCAGATGCGGATGATGAAGCCCATCGGCACGAGCAGTATGTCCTGTATGCGGAAGCCGCCCGATGAGGACTCGAAAACATAGTCGCCGTTTGCGTCAGTTTCGTACGTCTTGTCGAGCTCCGCGACGACGCTTTCAAATTCCGATGTTGTGACGGACGCGCCTTCAGTATCGACGGACGACGTATCAACGCTTACGCTGTCGGATACCGGCGCTTCGGTCTCCGCCGCTATCGGCACCGCGAGCGTGAATATGAGCGCCGCCGCCGTCGCGATCAGGAGGCACATGCGTGTCGTGAGCTTGTTTTTCTTTTTTTCCATAACGTAAATTGTTTTTCCCGGTCATTTTCGATTCTGTCCGCACGGCCGACCGAGCTCCGCGCGGTAATGAAGCGATTTTTTTATTGTGTTATGCGTCAGTTTTTGCGTCGCCGCCGTTTGTACCGCTTCGGCACGGGGTCGAAGCCCCCGCGGCAGAACGGATTGCACCTCAAAACACGCCACACCGCGAGCATGACGCCGATAAACGGCCCCCACTTCTCTATCGCCTCTATCGCGTACTGCGAGCATGTCGGCGTAAAGCGGCACGTCGGCGCACGTTTGAGCGGCGATATGAAGCGCTGATACAGGCGTACTATGGCGATGAGCGCGCGGCTAATCATTTTCTACGGACAATGATACCGTCGGAGCAGTCACAGCGGACGTCGATGCGGCTTCATCTTCCGCATTTTCGGCATCTTCTGCTGTTTCATTCGGTTCCGCTTCCGTTTTCTTTTCTGCGGCGCCGAGGGCGACGAGCATGTCCTCAAGCTCGGGTGTTATCTCCGTCGATTTAGCGTCTGCGGCGGCGTCCCTCGCCACGACGATGACGTCGCAGCCTTCCGTCAGAGTGCTTCGTTCAGCCACATCGCGCCACGCGGCGCGGATAATGCGCTTTATGCGGTTTCTCACGACCGCACTGCCTCGCCCCTTCGTCACCGTAATGCCGAGACGGCAGCATTTGCCGCGACCCTTTATGACGTAGACGACGATATAGCGTCCAGCGCGTTTTTTTCCTTTCCTGTACGCGCGTCCGAAAATTCTGTTGTCACATACCGTTTGTATTTTCATAGCCCGTTTTGATTTTGTCGAATGTCGTTATGCTTTGTAAAAAATTGCGGTTTTTTGACTGAATACTAAAAACCCCCCGAGGCTCGGCAGCTTCGTTGCCACCGACGACGGCGGGTCTTTAATTCGGATAGATCAGTAAGAGAGGCGAACTCTGCCTTTATCGCGTCTTCTCTTCAAGACCTTGCGTCCGTTTGCGGTCTTCATTCTCTTCATGAAACCGTGCTCTTTCTGTCTCTGGAGCTTTTTCGGCTGATAAGTTCTCTTCACGTGTAGGCACCTCCTCTGCTTTAATGCGGAGCTATAACATCCCGGTATGCGGAGCACATCATAACACGGGTACTATTATATACTGAAAGAAATTTACTTGTCAAGGGGATTTTTGAAAATCCTCGGATTTTGGGGGAGATTCTTTTGCGAAAAGAATGAAAAGAAACGCGGCGCGGCGACAACTGCACCGTTCCGGCAGATGTGCCGCGCGCCGCAGGCTCACTGAGCTTTGCCAATACCTTTAGCGAGGCTGGCGCTATTGCTGGCGGGCGACGTGCCGGAGGCTTCGCAGCTTCACCTACGCGCACAATGCTCGTGCGCTGCTCGGCACTCTCAGCGTCCGACGCAGACACGACGTTTAGGCGGCGAAATCGCCATGTCGCGAGGGAGCTGT
>CANPXS010000066.1 GCA_947586625.1 uncultured Clostridia bacterium
TCGCGTTCCTTGAATCGTGCGGATATATGGCGCGCATCGCGTTCGTCATGGACAGGATATTCCGCAAATTCGGTCTGTCCGGCAAGTCGTTCATACCGATGCTGATAGGCACGGGATGCGGCGTTCCCGGCGTCATGGCGTCGCGCACGATAGAAAACGAGCGCGACCGCAGAATGACTATAATGACGACGACGTTTATACCGTGCGGCGCGAAGCTGCCGATAATCGCGCTCATCGCGACGGCGCTGTTCCACGGCGCATGGTGGGTGGCGCCCTCCGCATACTTCCTCGGCATGGCGGCGATAGTGGTGTCCGGCATCATGCTGAAAAAGACGAAGATGTTCGCCGGCGACCCCGCGCCGTTCGTAATGGAGCTGCCCGCATACCACTGGCCGACAGCGTCCAATATATTCCGCTCCGTATGGGAGCGCGCGTCGTCCTTCATCAAGAAGGCGGGCACTATAATCCTGCTTTCGTCCATCATCATCTGGGCGGGCTCGTCGTTCGGCACCGTCGACGGACACTTCGGCTTCTCGCTCGACATGGAGCTTGAAGATACGGTGCTCGGCATGATAGGCGGCGCTATAATGTGGCTGTTCGCGCCTCTCGGATTCGGCAGCATCAAGGCGACTATTGCAACGATCATGGGACTTGTCGCAAAGGAAGAGGTCGTGGGCGTGTTCGGCGTGCTCGACTTTGAAGGGATCGCGCCTCTCGCGGGATATGCGTTCCTCGCGTTCAACCTGCTCTGCGCGCCATGCTTCGCCGCTATCGGCGCGATCAAGCGCGAAATGAACAGCGCGAAATGGACGTGGTTTGCGATTGGATATCAGTGCGTGTTCGCGTACGCCGTATCGCTGATGATATATCAGTTCGGCGGACTGTTCACGGGAAATGCGAATGTGATAGGCGTCATCGCCGCGTTTGCGGTGCTCGCGTTCATCATATTTATGCTCGTGCGCCCGTATAAGGAGGCGACGAAGCTCGAATCGAAGAGCGCGGACAAAGCCGTGACGAAGGTGTGAGCGGAGGCGTCGATATGCTCGAATGGATACGCGGCAACATCGGTACGATAATAGTGCTGCTCATCGTGGCGGCGATAGTCGCAGCGGTGATAGTCAAAATGGCGCGCGACCGTAAGCAGGGAAAGTCGTCGTGCGGCTGCAACTGCGCCGAATGTGCGCTTCACGGCGAGTGCCATAAAAGCGTAAAATCAAAATAAAACATCGGACGGACCGCTTCGGTCCGTCCGATTTTGCTATTGTCAGTATTCAGTTACGGTAGGATAGTCTGCGGCGATAATATCGGCGATAAGGTTCGTGCCGACGATAAGAAAGTGGCGCGCGCCGTCCGGGAAAAGCGCGCAGCTTTCACGGAAGCTTTGCAGATAATGCGAGTCGCCGCTGACGAAAAACGACCACGCGTCATCTTTACTGCCTATCCAACAGTCGTCGCGGTATGTCTCGGCGTTCACCTGATACGAGACAAAATTGTCCCATATAAATTTGAGGTGTTTGTGCTCGCCTCTGTTTTTCCCGTCGGGTATCACCTCGACCGTAAGACCGTCGGGACCGATGCGCACGTCGTCGACGTCGTACATCGTGTCGAGCTCGTCCGCGGGATACCAACGCGCATGTGTTTTATCTTTCGATATCATGTCTGCTCCTTTCTTTTATTCGCGCACGATCACGGGCGGCGTGCGCAAAAACGCATCATACGGCAGCGCGGGCGAATATGCGAGCGTGTACAGCGCGTCAAGACGCGCGTCGAGCGCTGACGCGAGCTTCGCCTCCGACGTTATCGCAACATCGCCGCGATAGCGGTGGAGCGCCGATATACCGCGCGCGTTCGCGGCTAAAAGCTGTGTCGTAACAATCGGCGCATGAAGCGCCGACTGCGGTATGCGAAGCGCGGCGAACGCGGCGGCGCGCCGCAGACGCGCGTTTGTGTACTTTTTCGTCGCGGCAAGCGACATCATCTCGCAAAAGCTGCGCGACTCCTTTGCGGCAGCGATAAGTCTGCGTCCGACGCCGCCTCCGCATTCGGCAAAGCTGTCGGCGTCATCGGGGTCGGTGAGGCGGAGGATAGGAAGCAGAGCGTCGCCGAACCGCGTTTCCGACGCGACGCCGCGCTCGCGCACGGCGGACATTATAATTTCATGCGCGGCGGCGGGTATGAATTCCGACACGTCGGTGCCGGACGACATCATTTCGCGTATCGCGGACGCCGACGCGATGCCGTCGGCGATATCGCCGTCGTGACGCGCGCCGACGCGGAGCACCGCATACGGACGTACGCGCGTGTCCGCGAGCGCGCGGATATATTCGACGCCGAGCATGTCGTTCGGACCGTCGGGGAAGGGGGAGTCGAACATTTCCTCATAGAGAGACTGCATCGACCGCGCGTTGTGACCGCCTTCGCCGCATTCGTAAAGGCGCGCACGGTATTCGGCGCTTGACATATTGGCGGCGGCGCGTACGAGCGATTCCGTATCGCCGCATTCGCTGCCGAATGCGAGCGTATGCGTGACGTCGGGGAATGCTTCGGCGAACGACTGTATGACGGCGGCGCCTCCGCGCGCAAAATATTCGGCGGACGACGAACAGTACGGGAACGGCAGCGACAAGACGAGGTCGGCGCCGATAGAGAGCGCGGCTTTGGCGCGCGTGAATTTGTCGAGCGAGGCAGGCGAGCCGCGCTCCGTCAAATGGCCGCTCATGACGCATACGACAAGGGAGTCTGGAAATGCAGCGCGCGCCGACTCGATGAGGTGCGCGTGCCCCTTGTGCGGCGGGTCGAATTCGCATATTATATAGAGAAAATTTCGCATATTACCGTTCTTTGTTAAAAACTTTACTTGACCTTGCGGATTTGTTATAGTATAATCAATAATAAATGTTTCGCGCCGTTTTGTCAATCGCACGCGCGCAAAACAAAAAAATAATTCCCGACAGAGGTAAGATAATGAAGGTACTTGTTGTAAACGCAGGAAGCTCGTCGCTGAAGTATCAGCTGCTCGAAACGAAAACGGGCGATGTTCTCGCAAAGGGTCTTTGCGAGCGCATCGGCATCGAAGGCGGTCATATCGAGCATAAGGTAAACGGTCAGAAGTATAACGAAAACATCGAATTCGACAACCATGCGACGGCGATGAAGGTCGTCATCGACCACCTGACGCACCCGGAATACGGCTGCATCAAGGATATGGACGAGATCGAGGCTGTCGGTCACAGAGTCGTCCACGGCGGACCGTACTTCTTCGACAGCGTGCTGCTTACAGACGATGTACTTGAAAAGCTGAAGCTCTGCTACGATTTCGCGCCGCTTCACACCGGCGCTCACATAATGGGCATCGAGGGGTGCCTCTCCGTCATGCCGCATAAGCCGCAGGTGCTCGTGTTCGACACGTCGTTCCATCAGACGATGCCGGAGAAGGCGTACATGTTCGGCTTCTCATACGACGTCTACGAAAAATATTCTCTGCGCAAATACGGCGCGCACGGCACATCGCACAAATACGTCGCAACAGAGATGGCGAAGATACTCGGCAAGCCCATCGAGGAAACGAAGATAATCACATGCCACATCGGCAACGGCGCATCCATAACGGCTGTCGACGGCGGCAAATGCGTCGACACGAGCATGGGCTTCACGCCGCTCGACGGTCTTGTGATGGGCACGCGCTGCGGCTCCGTCGACCCGTCCGCAGTCACGTACATCATGGAGAAGGAGGGTTACACGCCCGCCGAGATGAACGAGTACATGAACAAGAAGTGCGGATATCTCGGCATATCCGGCTTCTCGTCCGATAGCCGCGACCTCGAGGCTGCGATAAAGGGACAGACGCTCTTCGGCGAGCCGTATGAGGCGACGCCGGAGCAGAAGCACCGCGCGATGATCGCAGTGTCGATGATGGCGTATGAGGTGCAGAAGTATATAGGCTCGTATACGGCGGCGATGAACGGTCTTGACGCTGTCGTTTTTACTGCGGGCATGGGCGAGAACAACCCCGAGCTGCGCGAGCGCGCATGCTCGAATATGGAGTTCTTCGGCATCAAATTCGACAAGGAAAAGAACGCAAAGACGCATCACCAGAGCGACAACGTCGAGCTCTCGACGCCCGATTCGCGCGTTAAGGTATACGTTATCCCGACGAACGAGGAGCTCGCTATCGCGCGCGATACGGAGCGCATCGTAAGCGGCAGATAAATCTTGAAAAAGATCGGAAAAGATATTGACGCGGACGTGAAAACACCGTCCGCGTCAAAAAAAGATACGGAAGGGCGGCGGCTGCCGAGACTGCGGCTGTCGAACGCGCAGGTCATAATCATCGGATTTGCCGCGATGATACTCGTCGGCGCGATGCTTTTGATGCTGCCGATATCGACGGCAGACAGACAAGGCGCAACGTTTTCCGACGCGGTATTTACCGCGACGTCGGCTGTATGCGTGACGGGACTCGTCGTGCAGGATACGGCGACTTACTGGTCCGCGTTCGGTCAGGCAGTAATAATCACGCTGATACAGATAGGCGGCATGGGCGTCGTGACCGTCACGGTCGCAATATCGCTCGTGTCGGGCAGGCGCATCGGACTGCGCCAGCGCAGCACAATGATGGATTCGATATCGGCGCCGCAGGTCGGCGGCATCGTCAAGCTGACGGGCTTCATACTCATAATGACGGCGGTGTTCGAGCTTCTCGGCGCAGTCGCGATGGCGCCCGTGTTCATCTCGAAGCTCGGCGCGGGACGCGGCATCTGGTACGCATCATTCCACTCGATATCGGCGTTTTGCAACGCGGGATTTGACCTCTTCGGCATAGACGGGAAATTTTCGTCGCTGACGGGGTATCACGACAACGCCGTCGTCAACGTTGCGATAATGCTGCTTATAATCATTGGCGGCATAGGATTCCTCGTATGGGACGACGTGAGAACGAACAAGTGGCATCTGCGCCGCTACCGCATGCAGAGCAAGGTCGTGCTCGTTGTGACGCTCGTGCTTATTTTCGTGCCGGCTCTGTGGTTCTTCTTCCTCGAGTTCGCAGACGAACCGCTCGGCGTGCGCGTGCTCCATTCGCTGTTCCAGTCGGTGACGCTGCGCACGGCGGGCTTCAACACCGTCGATTTCTCGCTCATAAGCTCGTCGGGACTCGCGATAATGATAGTGCTCATGTTGATCGGCGGCTCGCCCGGCTCGACGGCGGGCGGCATGAAGACGACGACGGCGGCAGTCATGACGTCGACGGCGATGTCGGTGTTCCACCGCCGCGACGACGCGCATTTCTTCGGGCGCAGGATATCGCCCGATACGATACGCGACGCGGCGACGCTCGTGACGATGTATGTGCTCTTATTTTTGACGGGCGGCATCGTGATATCGGTGGTCGAGGGACTGCCGCTCGGCGAGTGCCTGTTTGAAACGGCGTCGGCGGTCGGTACGGTCGGCTTAACCATGGGCATCACGCCGTCGCTCGGAACAGTCTCGCGCATAATTCTGATCGCGCTGATGTATTTCGGACGCGTCGGCGGGCTGACGCTCATATTCGCTGTTACGTCGCCGACGGCGGCGCCCTCGTCGAAGCTGCCGCAGGAGAAGCTGACGGTCGGCTGATATGCGGCCGACAATGAAAGGATAAGAAATTGAAAACAGTATTACTTATCGGACTCGGAAGATTCGGAAAGCATATAGCGCGCAAGCTGTACGAGCTGCGGCACGAGGTCCTCGCCGTCGATACGGACGAGGAACGCGTAAACGAGGTTTTGCCGTACGTCACGAGCGCGCAGATAGGCGACGGCACGAATCAGGAGTTCCTCGAATCACTCGGGATAAAAAATTTCGACGTCTGCATCGTCGCCATCGGCGACGACTTTCAAAGCTCGCTCGAAACGGCGTCGCTGCTCCACGAGCTCGGCGCAAAACGCGTCATCGCGCGCGCGTCTAGGGGCGTTCAGGCGAAGTTTCTGCTCAGAAACGGCGCGGACGAGGTCGTATATCCCGAAAAGCAGCTCGCGTCATGGACGGCGCTGCGTTGCACGTCGGACCACATCATCGACTACGTCGAGCTCGACGACGGCTACGCGATAGCGGAGCTCGAGGTGCCGGACGAATGGATAGGCAAGACGATACTGACCCTCGACGTCCGCAAGCGGTACGGACTGACGATACTCGCGATACGCCGCGACGGCAAGCTCAACATGAGCATCACGGCGGACACGGTGATGAGCGGCGACACGTCTGTGCTCGTGCTCGGCACCGAAAAGGCGATACAGAAGTGCTTGAATAAATAAACGCGGCGTCGTCGCTGTGCGTGACGGTAAAGCGTTTGAAAACGGAGGCGCGGGGGAGAATGTTTTCTCCCCCTTTTGTAAAATCTATGGAGATACGACCGCTTGACAGAGACGCGATGGAAAAGGCGCGCATACGTCAGTCGATGCTCGCAAAGCCGCCGGGCAGCCTCGGCATGCTCGAGGAGCTGTCGGTGCAGATGGCGGGCATCACGGGACGAGTCGAAAACGATATCAAATCAAAGCGCCTTTTCGTGTTCGCCGCCGACAACGGCGTATGCGCGGAAGGCGTGACGAGCGCGCCGCAGTCGGTGACGGCGGCGCAGACGGCGGGGCTTGCAAAGTGCAGGGCGGGCGGCGCAGTCATAGCGAAACACTTCGGGTGCGAGGTGACTGTGATCGACGTCGGCGTTGCCGAAGACGTCGACGTTGACGGCGTGATAAACAAAAAGATCGCGTACGGGACGCGGAATATCGCCGTCGGTCCCGCGATGACGCGGCAGGAGGCGGAGGCGGCGATGAAGGTCGGGTTCAACGAAGCGTTCTCGTCGACGGAAGATATAATCGGCGTCGGCGAGATGGGGATAGGCAACACGACGACGTCGTCGGCGGTGCTCGCCGCGCTGACAGGCAGCGACGCGGCGGTCGTTACCGGGCGCGGCGGCGGCATAACGGACGAATCGTACGCGCGGAAAATAAAGGTGATCGAGCGCGCGCTCGCGGTGAACAGCCCAGACCCGACTGATGTGGTCGACGTTATAGCAAAGGTCGGCGGACTCGACATCGCGGCGATGACGGGAGCGTTTCTCGGCGGCGCGGCACGGCGCGTGCCCGTCGTCATAGACGGGTTCATCTCGATCGTGGCGGCGCTCTGCGCGAGCCGCATCTGCCCGGTCGCGCGCGAATACATGATAGCGTCGCACGAATCGTTTGAGGTCGGGTACAAGATCGCGTCGCGCGAGCTGTCGCTGTGCCCGATGCTGAAGCTCGGCATGCGGCTCGGAGAGGGAAGCGGATGCCCGCTCGCGTTCGAGATAGTGTCTGCGTCGTGCGCGGTCATGAACGGCATGGCGACGTTTGCGGAAGCAGACATCGACGACGGGTATCTTGACGAGATACGAAAGGGCGACAAATTCACGGTGAGAGGCGACAGGACATGACGGCGCTCATATGCGGCGGCAGCAAGAGCGGCAAATCGGACGCGGCGCAGCGTATGGCAACAAAAATGGCGCGTGATTTGGACGCGCCGCTCTATTACGTCGCGACGATGGAGCCGTCGGACGACGAGGACAGGGAGCGCATATCAAAGCACATCGAAAACCGCGCGGGACTCGGCTTTGAAACGATCGAGCGCTGCCGCGATATAGACGGCGTTCTCGACATCGGCGGCGTAGGCGGCGTTTATCTTATTGACAGCGTGACTGCGCTTTTAAGCGGCGAGATGTTCCCACCGCCAGACTATGCGGAGGATGCGGACGCGCCGTCAAGATGCGCCGCAGATCTTTGCCGCATAGCGAACGAGGCGGCGGGAGCCGTATTCGTCGCCGACTACATTTTTTCCGACGCGGAGACGTATGACGCAGGCACGGAGCGGTACAGGCGCGGACTTGCGTTCATATGCCGCGCGCTCGCGGACGTGTGCGACGTTGTCGCCGAGGCGAGCGCAGGAATACTGACGTATTACAAGGGAGGCGCGGTATGAAGCGCATACGCGACTTTTTCACCGCCATGACGATGGCGTTTTCTATGTTCTGCGCGATACCGTGCCCGTTCCGCGCGTGGCATGACGAGCTGCGCGGCACGTCGACCTTGTTTCTGCCCGTTGTCGGCGCGTTCATCGGCGCGATTTGGATGGCGGCGTCATACGTGCTGGATGTGCTTGCCGCGCCCGTGATGATCGGCGCCGCCGTCATGTGCGCGTACCCGATACTGATAACGGGCGGCATCCACATGGACGGCTTTTTGGACGTGACGGACGCCGTAAAATCGTGGCGCGACGTCGACGAAAAGCGCCGCATATTAAAAGACCCGCACGTCGGCTCGTTCGCGGTCATCAACTGCGCGCTCTGCATCATGGCGGAGTTCGCACTGTTCGCGTCGGCGAAGGACGGCGCGTATATGCTCTCGCTTTTGTTTATACCGACAGCGTCCCGCGCCGCTGCCGCATTCGCGGTGACGGTGCTGCGCCCGATGGCGCACAGCGAATATGCGGGCGCGCACAAGCATGGCGTGAAACGGTCGCACATAATCGTGACCGTCGTCGAGATAATCGCATGCATATGCGGCGCGTTTTTGTGCGGCGTCGACTGCGGCGCGGCAGCGTCGGCGACAGTCGCGGGATATGCGGCGGCATCGTTTTGCGCGTTCCGTTCACTCGACGGCATGTCGGGCGACGTGTCGGGGTATGCGCTCGTTATCGGCGAGCTGTGCGGCGTCGCCGTGTACGCGCTTATGTGACGGAGGGGAAATGAAGCTCATAATCGGAGGCGCTTATCAGGGAAAGCGCGAATTTGCAAAGAAAAAGTACGGCTTTGACGACGCCGACGTTTTCGACTGCGCGGAGCATGACGGCAATATCGACTTTGACGCGCCGTGCGTGTACGCACTCGAGGAATACGTGCGGCGCGCGGTGAAAAACGGCGTCGACGCGACAGAGCACCTCAAGTCGCACCGCGGCGAATGGGAAAACATCGTTTTCATATGCAATGATATCTCATCGGGCGTCGTCCCGATGGGGGCGGAGAACAGACTGTGGCGCGAGGAGACGGGAATGCTTTGCTCGTATCTCGCATCGGAGGCGGACGAGGTGTACCGCGTGTTCTGCGGCATCGGCATGAGGATAAAGTAAAAATGAAGCTGATTCTTATACGCCACGGCATGACCGAGGCGAACGAGCGCCGCCTCTACTGCGGCAGCACGGACCTGCCGCTGTCGGAGTCGGGCAGGGAAGAGCTGCTCCGGCTTCGTGAAAGCGTAGACTACCCAGACATCGCGGGAATGCGCGTCATAACGAGCGGAATGAAACGGTGTGACGAGACTTTGCACATGCTCTACGGCGACATCGCGCACGAGACTGAGCCCGCGCTTTGCGAGATGGATTTCGGTGCGTTCGAGATGAGGTCGTACGACGAGATGAGAAACGACGCGGACTACATCGCGTGGATATCGGGCGACAACGAAAAGAACGTGACGCCCGGCGGCGAAAGCGGCGAGATGATGAAGAAACGCGCGCTCGCATCGCTTTTGCGCATAATATCGGACGGCGTCGACGCGACAGTGTTCACGCACGGCGGCGTCATAGCCGCGTATATGGCGCACGCGTTCCCGTGCGAGCGCAAAAACAGGTACGAGTGGCAGTCGTTGCCGGGACGCGGATATATTGTCGATGTCAACGATGACGGCGCGCACGACTACAGCACAATTTGACAGTAAAAGACCGTCGGCGGTCGCGAAAACGATCACCGACGGTCGATTTTTGTATTCACGTCACAGACGTGTAAAGCAAATATAGCGCGTGCCTTGGAACGTGAGGTCGCCGAAGTCGCCCTCGGCTATCATGCCGAATTCGCTGCCCGATACGGAAAATTCCATGCGGTCGCCGCTCGCGACTTCAAACGTGACGTAATACGTCGTATGTGACGTCGAATAATATCCGTGCGCGCCAGAGGCGTCGCCGGCGGTTGGGTGCTGCGAATGTGATACGTCGGTGCGCTTTGATACGACCGTCGCCTGCACGGTCAGACGCGGCGAATGATTGTTTTTATTCCATTGCGATATGCCGCGTACAGCCATGAATACCCATACGGCAAGTATACCGAAAAAAAAGATAAAAAATAACGGTAAGAAAAATTCCATATATTTTCAACCTCCCGTACCGTATTATATCATAACTGCGGAATAAAGTCAATAGATTGTATCAAAAAAAGTAATGAAAAGTTCTGAGGAGGGTGGCGCGAGGGGAGGGACTTTTACAAAAGTCCCTCCCCTCGCTTAAAATTGTTTCGATCATCAATAATTCTCGGCGCTGACCTCGAAATATGCCTGCGGGTGATTGCAGACGGGGCAAACCTCGGGCGCCTTTGTGCCGACGATGATGTGACCGCAGTTGCGGCACTCCCACACCTTGACCTCGCTCTTTGCGAACACCTCCGACGCTTCGAGATTGTGGAGCAGCGCGCGATAGCGCTCCTCGTGATGCTTTTCGATAGCGGCTACCATGCGGAACTTCGCGGCGAGCTCGGTAAAACCTTCTTCCTCCGCAGTCTTGGCAAAGCCCTCGTACATGTCGGTCCACTCGTAGTTCTCGCCCTCGGCTGCGGCGAGCAGATTCTCCGCCGTATTGCCGATTCCGGACAGCTCCTTGAGCCACAGCTTGGCGTGTTCTTTTTCGTTGTCAGCCGTTTTGAGGAACAGAGCCGACATCTGCTCGTAGCCCTCTTTCTTCGCCACCGACGCGAAGTACGTGTACTTGTTGCGCGCCTGCGACTCGCCCGCGAACGCGGCTTCGAGATTCTTCTCGGTCTGTGTGCCCGCGTACTTTGTCTTCTTTTCTGCCATTTCTTTCGTCTCCTTTGCGTTATGTTATATTGTTGACTGCGGTTTTATTCCGCATAGTTTGCATTATATCAGTGTGCGCCGCTGCCTATCTCGCCCTTCGCCCGCGAATACTTGTACGCGCCCTTATAGTCGTCGTCGTGCAGACAGCATGCCTCAAGGTCGTCGTATATCATGTACGCGAGCGCGGGCTCGCAGCCGCCGTCGATGCGGCTCTCCGCGACCGACAACAGCGCTTTCGCGTCGTCGTAGCGTCCGGCGGAGATGTCGGCGCGCGACGCTATGTGCAGCGCGAACAGCTCGTTTTTGCGCAGATCGCGCTCGTCGCGGCTCGCCGTCACGTTCGCGAGCAGGAACATGTAAAAGTTGGACGTCATCGCGTCGTATGACGGCAGCGACGCCGACGAAAGCTCGTCGAGCCCCGTGTCGAACGACACGCCCTGCATGCGCAGAAGGCAAAGGACGATATTGTAGACCGTGTCCGTTATGTCGGCGGACGACTCGCAGTATTCCTTTGCCAGAAGAAGCGACTCGCGCGCGCTCTTGTACCGCATGGCGAGCATGTCGGACACGGCGAGATTCAAACAGCACTGCGCGAGTATCGACCCCGCCGCCGACGCGGGCAGCGATGAGCCGACCGATATGCATTTTTCGTACTCGCCCTCGTTATAGAGCGAGCAGAGCGTGCTCTCGACCTCGCTCTGCGGCTTTTCCGAATCGTCGAAGAAGTAGGCGGGCGAGACTTCGAGCGCCTCCGCTATGTGCAGCAGCGAGCCTATCGACGGCAGCGCCGCGCCGTTTTCGATGCGCGAGAGCATGTTGCGCGTGATGCAGTCGCCGGCAAGCTCCGACTGCGTCATGCCGCGCCGCAGTCGAAGAGCGCGTATCTTTTCGCCGAGATTCAGACGTGCCATCAGCCGTCGTTAGATGAAAGACGCGCCTGCGCCTCGTCGGCGAGTCGCTCGAGCGTCTTGATAACGGACGCGAGCTCGGCGCGCACGGTGTCGGCGGTCTCGTTCAGCGTCGTGGAAACGCGCTCGTCGGCCTCGCGCAGCATCGCGGACGCCTCCGCGTTCGCGTTTATGAGTATTTCGCCGAGCCGCTGACTTATCTCGTCATAGCGGCGCGACTTTTCGTCTGCCTCCGTTTCCACAGCGGGAACAGGCGCCGGAGTCGGCTCGACTGCGTGTGCGTTCGACTGCGCGGACTCGAGCTTTGCGCGGAGCTTCGCTATTTCTGCTTCGAGCGCCTCGATCTTTTTTTCATAATCGCGCGTCGTCTTTGCGTACGCGCGGTTGAGACTTGCTATGTATTCGTCGACCTGCCCGCGGTTGTAGCCGCGCGCCGAACGTGAAAAAACAGTTATCGCCATGTCGTTCTCCGTAAATGTGATTTACATATTCATGATACCACCGTTTGCGTCAAAATGCAAGATAAAATTCACGGCTCGGACGTTTTTCGCGTCCGAACCGTGAAAAAGCGTCATTTCTCAGCCATTTTTTGCCTCGATCGACGCGATGCGCGCCGACAGCGGCGGATGCGAATACGTGAGCGCGACCTCTATCTTTGACGGCGACAGGTCGGACAGACTGTCGCGCGACATTTTTTTAAGAGAGGTGATGAGCGCCTCGCCGCACCCCTCGCGGACGGCGTTTTCGTCAGCCCTGTATTCGGCGCGCCTCGAATGTGCGCTTGACGCCAGCCCTATGAGCGGCGAGATAACGGGCAATTCGAACCGCATCACAAGAAGGAGCGCGAGCGCGTAATTCGTCGTCTCGAATCCGAAATCGGGATAAATCGATGTCGTCCTGACTGTCAGCCACGCCATCAAAACGATCAGTATGACCTGTAAGAGTGACAGAATGTTGCCTTTGAGCACGTCGCGGTGCAGACCGTGGCCGAGCTCATGTGCGAAAACGGCGACGATCTCGTCTGTCGTAAGCGTCTCGATAAGCGTGTCGTACAGCACGATAGTTTTCATCTTGCCGAAGCCGGAGAAATATGCGTTCGCCTTCGTCGTCCGCTTCGACGCGTCCATGACCTGTATCTCGCGGACGTGATAGCCGTGCTTTTCGAGCAGCGCTGTCAGACGCTCGCGCAGCTCGCCGTCCTCGAGCGGCGTGAATTTATTGAATATCTTTGAGAAAATCGGATACAGAAACGATATCCCGAGAAGCACCGCGAAAAGAATTGCCGAGAAAACGACGATAATAAGGTCGCCGAGGCTCTCATAGATGAGTATGAACAGCGACAAAAGCCCGATCATGAGCGCGGTCGATATCACGTACGATTTTACCGTGTCGAGAAGGAACGTTTTGAGCGTCATCTTGTTGAAGCCGTACTTTTCGTCTATCTTCATCGAGTATATGTAGTTGAAGATGCCGTCCACGACGGCGTCGAGCGTCAGTCCGAACAATATGACCGTTATCGCCGACGCGTATGCGTTATCGGAGAACACAAACAGCGGGAACACGTCGAACGCGATGAGCGCAAAGTAAATGACGAACGACACGACAGTGTAGACGATCACGACGCCGCACGTCTCGATGTGGTACGCCTTCCACTTCTCATACGTCTCCGCATCGTAGATGTCGCGCACATTGTCGGGTATCTTATTGTTCTTCGAACCGTATTCGACGATGTGGAGAAACAGATCGTACAAAAACGCGGCTGTAAAAAGTATCAGAGCGATGATCTTATAGTTCATGTCATGCCTCCGCATAGTTTATTTTCGATAAAATTGTACCACGCCGCCGCGTCAATTTCAATACTTCCATACGATTTATCGCTTGAAAAATGATCGCCTTAGTGGTATACTATGGTATATTCATGTATATTGAGAGGACTTACGATGGACTATAAATATCTCGCATCGCTCCTGTTTCCGCAGCCGCTTCCGTCGGCGGACGAAATAGAGGCGAAATATCCGCCGCGCGATCTGCCCGAGGGCGCCGCCGTGACGCGTTTCGCACCGAGCCCGACAGGGTACGTGCACTTCGGCGGACTGTTCCCGACGACGGTAGACGAGCGCCTTGCGCATCAGTCGGGAGGCGTGTGTTATCTGCGCATCGAGGACACTGACTCGCGCCGCGAGGTCAAGGGCGCGGCGGAAGCGCTCGTTAAAACGCTCGCGCATTACGGCATTAAATTCGATGAGGGCGTGACCGAGACGGGCGAGGTCGGCGCTTACGGCCCGTACACGCAGTCGAAGCGCGCCGAGATATATCACGTATTCGCAAAGAGACTTGTCGAGGAGGGAAGGGCGTACCCCGTTTTCTCGACCGACGAGGAGCTCGAAGAGATAAAGACCGCGGACAAGAAGGCGGAGCTGAAAAGCGTCGACTGGGAGGCTGACGCCGGCGCTCGCCGCGAGGCGATGCTGGCGCGCCGCAATTTCACGATAACAGAGGTCGAGCGTGAGCTTGCGGCGGGTCACAAATTCGCGCTTTTCGCGATAGCGGAGGGCGACGGCACGCGCAAGCGTAAGGTCACCGACCTTGTGCGCGGCGCGCTCGAGCTGCCCGAGAACGACGAGGACATCGTGCTCCTCAAATCGGACGGAATACCGACGTACCACTTCGCCCACGTCGTCGACGATCACCTCATGCGCACGACGCACGTCATACGCGGCGAGGAATGGCTGCCGAGCCTGCCGAAGCATTTGCAGCTTTTCTCCTACATGGGATGGAAGCCGCCGAAGTATATCCACAT
>CANPXS010000067.1 GCA_947586625.1 uncultured Clostridia bacterium
TGGGTGAACTTATTCTATCAGATCTCGATCACTTTTTCTATCCCTTTTTTAGTCTCACTTCTATTGTAACTATACACAAATATTTCCGCCGCGCGGAATTGCCTCTTGCAATTCCGCGCGCAGTGTGATATAGTAGTGTTACCGTGTCTGCGTAGCTCAGTTGGATAGAGCGACCGCCTCCTAAGCGGTAGGTCGGGTGTTCAAGTCACCTCGCGGACGTAGGCGCCGCTCACGGAAAGCCGTGAGCGGCGCTTTTTTTGCAGCGGCGCGCAAAAAATCGCATGCACGGTGCATGTTACGTACTTGACAGCGCGCGCAGATGTGATATACTGTTATCATAGCCTGAAAATATTATACGGAGGTAAATAAAGTGGCAAAAAACATCAAGTCGAGCGCGGAGCTCGCCCCAATGCCCGCATATGAACTCGTGATGGAGGAATATCTCCCTGACATCCGAAGCTGCGGTCTTGTATTCCATCATAAAAAGAGCGGCGCGCGCGTCTGCGTGCTCTCGAATGACGACGAAAATAAGGTATTCTGCGCCGGATTCCGCACGACGCCGTCCGACAGCACGGGCGTGCCGCACATAATCGAGCACACCGTCCTCAACGGCTCCGAGCACTTCCCGTCCCGAGACCCGTTCATGTCGCTCGTCAAGGGCTCGCTCCACACGTTCTTAAACGCGATGACGTATCCGGATAAGACCATCTTCCCCGTCGCGAGCTGCAACGACAAGGACTTCAAAAATCTCATGCACGTCTACCTCGACTCGGTGTTCCACCCGAACATATATCACCGCCGCGAGATATTCATGCAGGAGGGCTGGCACTATGAGCTCGACTCGCCCGACGACGAGCTGCGCATAAACGGCGTCGTTTACAGCGAGATGAAAGGCGCGCTCTCGACTCCCGCCTCTATTCTCGGCGAGAACATGCAGCAGCGCCTGTACCCCGACAACACATACGGCGTAAACTCGGGCGGCGACCCCGACCATATTCCCGAGCTCACGTACGAAAACTTTCTCGACTTCCACCGCCGTTACTATCACCCCGTCAACAGCTACATCTATATATACGGCGACGTAGACGTGGAGGAGCGCCTCGGTTGGCTCGACGAGAACTACCTCTCGCAGTATGACAAAATCGAGCTCGACTCCCACATCGACCCTCAGCCTCATTGGGGCGGCGTCCGCACCGTGCGCGAGACGTACTCCGTCGGCAATGACGACGCGCTCGACGGCAAGTCATACTTCGGCTATGCGACGCTGCTCCCGCAGATGTCGACGCTCGAGGCGGCAGCGTTTGAGGCGATCGCAGACGCTCTCATCTACACGCAGGGCGCGCCGATACGTCAGGCGCTTCTCGACGCCGGCATCGGCAAAAACATCACGGGCGGCTACGGCGACCACATGCTCGAGCCGTACTTCACGATAGAGGCGCGCGAGGCAAACTCCGCCGACTGCGACAAATTCTTTGAAATAATCGACCGCGTACTGCGCGAGCAGGTCAAAAACGGCATCAACCGCGATTCGCTGTGCGCATATATCAACTCGAACGAGTTCTGGTGGCGCGAAGCCGACTTCGGCGGCACGCCGAACGGACTCGTCTACATCATCAACTCGCTCGGCACATGGCTCTACGATGAAAATGCGCCGTTCGCTACACTCAAACGCAACGACACCTACGCCGAGCTGCGCAAAAAGCTCGACACGCGTTACTTCGAGGAGCTCATAGAGAAATATCTGCTCGGCTCCGACCACGTTCTGCACTATGACCTCGAGCCTGAGCGCGGACTTCTCGACCGTCAGAACGCGGCGCTGCGCGAAAAGCTCGCCGCTTATAAGGCGTCGTTGTCGCCCGAGGAAGTACAGAAGATAGTGGACGACACGAAGGCGCTGCGCGAATATCAGTCCGCGCCGCCGACGGAGGAAGAACTGAACTGCATCCCGTCGCTCGAACGCTCAGACATAAAGCGCGAGGCGCCTCACTTCTGCAACGAGGAGCGCACGATAGCGGGCGTTCCCGCCGTTTACCACGACATTCCGACGAACGGCATCGCGTATATCTCCGTCTACTTCGACGCAGACGGCATACCGACGGAGCTCCTTCCCTACATGGGTCTGATCCCCGACGTGCTCGGCAGCGTCGACACGTCGAAGCACTCGTATTTCGAGCTGTCCAACGACATAGGCATCAACCTCGGCGGACTCGGCTTCGGCACTCACGTTATGCCGTCCGCAAAGCAGCGCGGCGCGTACAAGCTCTACGGCTCCGTGACGCTCAGCGCGCTGTCCGACAAGGTCGCATACGCCATGGACCTCGCCGGCGAGATAATCTCGTCATCGAAGATAAACGACAAGAAGCGTCTGCGCGAAATAATAAGCGAGGTGCAGTCGCGCAGGCTCGTCAGATTCTCAAACAGCGGCAACTACATCGCCTCGCGCCGTGCGACGTCGTACTTCTCGAAGCTCGACGCATGCTCAGAGCTTATGGGCGGCATCGAGGCGTACAACGTGATCAAGGACAAGATGGCGGACTACGAAAAGTACGCGGATGAGATCATCGAGAAGATCACCGCCGCCGTCGACTACATTTTCAGAAGCGGCAAAATGCTCATCAGCGTGACCGCCGACGAGACGGGACTCTCACAGCTCGAGTCGTCGCTGCCGTCGCTTATCAGGTCGCTGCGCACCGCTCCGCGTCCCACGGGATCGTCCGAGATCGTACCAGAGAAGAAGAACGAGGGCTTCATGATGCCGATACAGGTCCAGTACGTGACGCGCGCCGGCAACATGTTCGACGCAGGTCACAAGTATTCGGGCGTGCTCAACGTTCTTGCGAACTCGCTGCGCATCGACTATCTCTATCAGGAGATACGCGTCAAGGGCGGCGCTTACGGACAGTCGTGCTCGTTCGACTCCGTAACGGGCAACGTCACGTTCTCCTCGTACCGCGACCCGCAGCTCCGCGCCACCGACGATGTGTACCGCAAGACCGGCGACTTCGTCCGCGCGCTCGCACCGGACGAAAAGGAGCTGACGAAGCTCATCATCGGCACGTTCTCGTCGCTCGATTTCCCGAAGACGGCGCGTCAGAAGGCGGCATCGTCCATGCACGCATACATGACGGGCGTCACATACGAGGACGTACAGCGTCAGCGCGAGGAGGCGCTCGACGTGACCGTCGAACAGCTCAACGCCGAGGCCGACATGATAGACGACGTCATCGCGCAGAACTACGTCTGCACGATAGGTAACGAGGCGAAGGTCCGCGAGTGCGCGGATATGTTCGACACGCTCGCAACGCTGTCGTAAACCGTAATAGAAACAATCATTATTTCACGCAAAAGACCGCCGCGCGCGGTCTTTTGCATTTTGTGAAAATAACTTGTCCGCCGCACTTGCGCGGTGCGGTAATTTATGATACAATATATTCAAGGCAAGAAAGGACGATGATGACATCATGGAACAAAACTGCTATTTATTCGTACATTTTACAGGCGAATCTCCCGACGGCGAGCAGATCTACTTTTCCCTCTCCCGCGACGGCGCCCATTTTCATGACGCGAACGGCGGCTTGCCCGTTCTGCGCTCCGATATCGGCGAGCGCGGCGTGCGCGACCCGTTCATTCTGCGCTCACGCATAGACGGCAAATTCTACATAATCGGCACCGATCTGCGCATCGCAAACGGCAAGGGCTGGGGCGTCGCGCAGAACGAAGGGAGTCTAAATATGCTCGTGTGGCGTTCGGACGATCTCGTTCACTGGTCGGAGCCGTGGATGTTTGACACTGCGGTGCCGGACGCGGGCTGCGTATGGGCGCCGGAGGCGGCGTATGATGTGGAGCGCGACGCGTATCTCGTGTTTTGGGCGTCGAAGGTGCTCGTCGGCGACGGCGATCGCCGCAAGCAAAAGATTTTCTGCTCGTATACGCGCGACTTCGTCACATTCACCGAGCCGAAGCTCTACATCGAAAAAGCCGACGACGTTATCGACACGACGATAGTGCATGAAAACGGCATCTTCTACCGCTTCTCTAAGGACGAGACGACGAAGCGCATCATCATGGACTGCGGTCCCGACCTGATGGGCGAGTTCACCGAGATACACAGCGACGCGCTCGCGTCTATTCCCGGCGTCGAGGGTCCCATCGCGTTTCTGCGTCACGACGGCGCGTGGTGCCTGATGCTCGATCAGTTTGCAAAGCATGCGGGCTATCTGCCGCTTCTGTCCCGAGATCTCGCGGGCGGCAAATTCAACGTTATGGACTGTGCCGACTACGATCTCGGCAAGACCGTCAAGCGTCACGGCAGCATACTGCCTATCACGGAAGAAGAATACGCGCGCGTCGCCGACGCGTACGGTATATGAGCGCATGAAAGGAGCAACATCACATGTGTACGGCTGCGACATATAAGACAAAGGATCACTATTTCGGGCGCAATCTCGACCTCGAATATTCGTATCATGAGACGGTGACGGTCACGCCGCGCCGCTATCCGTTCGATTTCCGTCACATGGGCGAGTGTCACGACCACTACGCCATGATCGGCATGGCTTACGTCGCCGACGGCTACCCGCTCTACTACGACGCGACGAACGAACGCGGTCTGTCTATGGCGGGGCTCAACTTCCCCGGCAACGCGGACTACAAGCCGCTTTGTGACGGAAGTCTTGACAACGTCGCGCCGTTCGAGTTTATACCGTGGATACTGACGCAGTGCTCGACCGTCGCGGATGCGCGCGGTCTGCTCTCGCGCCTCAATCTCTGCCGCGAGGACTTTTCGCCGTCGCTGCCTGCGTCCCCGCTTCACTGGATAATCGCCGACCGCGACGAGGCGATAGTCGTAGAATCGGTGAAGGACGGGCTTAAGGTATACGACGACCCCGTCGGGATCCTCACGAACAATCCGCCGTTCGACTATCACATGCTCAACCTCGCCAACTACATGGGAGTGACGCGCGAGGAGCCGACGAGTACGTTTGCGGACGGGTTTGAGCTTAAACCGTACAGCCGCGGCATGGGCGGCATCGGCATACCCGGCGACCTGTCGTCGGCGTCGCGCTTTGTCAAGGCCGCGTTCACGCGCATGAACTCCGTATCGGGTGAGAGCGAGCAGGAGAGCGTCGCGCAGTTCTTTAAGATACTCGGCTCCGTCGAGCAGCAGCGCGGCTGCGCACGCGTCGGTCACAAGTTCGAGATAACGATATATTCATCGTGCTGCAACGTCGACACCGGCGTCTACTACTACACCACATACGAAAACGGTGCGCTTTCCGCCGTGGACATGCACCGCGAGGACCTCGACTCCGCGTCCCTCGCCGTCTACGACCTCTTGACCACGCCGGAAGTGAAGTATCAGAATTAAAAATTGCGAGAGGTGAGAAAACTTTTTGAAAAAAGTTTTCTCGCCTCTCGCGCTCTCCACTCTTTCAAATACTTTTATTACCAGTTTTTCTTTTTTACAAAGTAAACGAAAACAATATCTTCAGAGATAGCTTAAGATAATCACTAATCGGTCCGCTTTTGGCGAGGGGCGGGGACAGGAGTTTGACGCGTAAGCGGCAAACCTCCCACCTTTCTACAAAAAGGGGTCCCCGAATAAAAGCTTTCTCCCCTATGCTTTTTCAAACATATTCTCTTTCAAAAACCTCCCCCATAAATATTTGATTTTGAAAATACTTGACAGTGGGAGACTGCGGGTATATAATAAATTTGACAAAAACATTGGCGCGGCGGTCGGCAAATCGCCGTGCAAGTTTTGTTTTGACGATCATAAACAGTCAGTAAAAAGTTTTGAAGGGATTCTAAGGGAAACGTTCTTCAAAGGTTCCCCTTAGAATTTTAATAAAATCATGAAAAAACTTCTGCTCGCCGACGGGACGAACATAATGTTCCGCTCATATTACGGGATACGTCCGTTCATGACGAAGACGGGACTTTACACTAACGCCGTATACGGCACGATAACGACGCTTCAATCAAAAATAGACGAGCTTGCGCCCGACGCCGTCGCCGTGGCGTTCGATCTTCCGTCGCCCACGTTCCGTCACACGATGTACGACGCCTACAAGGGCACGCGGTCGAAGGCTCCGCCGGAGCTGACGGAGCAGATACCGTATGTGCGCCGCGCCTGCGACGCTATCGGCGCACGCATCGTCGACTGCGAGGGCTTTGAGGCTGACGACGTGCTCGGCACGCTCGCCGACAGAGGCGAGCGCGACAGTTGGGACGTGTACGTTTTGACCGGCGACCGCGACTCGCTCCAGCTCATCACCGATAAAACTAAACTGCTCTTTATAACGAACAAGGGCTCGGTCCTCTACGACAAGGACGAATTTTACAAAAATTACGGCACGACGCCGCCTCATCTCGTCGATATCAAGGCGCTGATGGGAGACTCGTCCGACAATATTCCCGGCGTGCCGGGTGTCGGTGAAAAGACAGCGCTCAAGCTGATCGCCGAGGTGGGCTCAATAGATGAGATATACTCAAACCTCGACGCGCTGTCGGTCACTCCGTCCGTGCGCGAAAAGCTGCGCGCCGGCAAAGAGCTCGCATATATGTCGTACGAGCTTGCGACGATACGGCGTGACGCGCCCGTCACGGTCACACTCGACGAGCTCGCGTACAGCGGTCCCGACCGCACCGCGCTCGGCGAGCTGTGCTCGGAGCTTGAATTTCACAAATTAGCCGAACGGTACGGGCTGCACACGTCCGCCGTCGGCAAGCGCATCGACCCCGCGCCAGATGCGGTACCGCTGACGGCTGACGCCGCGTCCGACATCGTTTTGCGCGGTGCGCCCGCCGTCTACGTCGTCGGTGAAACGGTTTATGCGGCGTCGGGCGGCGACGTGTTTTCGTCGTTCATAGACAGCGATGAGACAAGGACGCTGTTCTCCGTCCCGGTCGTGTGCCACGATTATAAGAGCCTTTACGCGTTGATGAAACAGCACGGCGTCGACGTTTCGTGCGCATTCGACACAATGCTTGCCGCATACGTGCTGCGCGCCGGCGACACCTCGTACGAGCTTGCGCGCGTTGCGATGACGTATCTCGGTGAAAACGATTCGCCCGAACGAGGCGAGGACGCGGCGAAGCTGATACTTCGCCTGCACGAGGCGATGAAAAAGGAATTCGACCGCGTGGACAAGGAAGCTGCCGAGTCGGGCGAGGCGCCCGCGTCGCGCGTGCTTTACGATATAGAGATACCGCTCGCGCCTGTTCTCGCCGATATGGAGGAAGTCGGATTCCACGTCGACGTCGACGGTCTGCGCCGATATACGGAGTCGCTTCGCGACGCCGAAAACACGCTCGCCGAACGCATCTACATGCTCGCGGGTCACGAGTTCAACCTCAATTCGCCGAAGCAGCTCGGCGAGGTACTGTTTGACGAGCTCGGTATACCGGCGGGCAAAAAGACGAAGCGCGGATATTCCACGGACGCAGACACGCTCGAAAGGCTGCGCGACGACTATGACATTGTCGAATACGTGCTGCATTACAGGCAGATATCGAAGCTGCGCAGCACGTACGGAGAGGGGCTCGCCGCCGTCGCCGACGAGCATCACCGCATACACACGTCGTTCAAACAGACGGTCACGGCGACGGGCAGACTGTCATCGACCGAGCCTAATCTGCAAAATATACCCGTCCGCACCGAGCTCGGACGCGAGCTGCGCCGCTTTTTCGACACGCCCGACGAGGACCGCGTCCTCGTCGACGCCGATTATTCGCAGATAGAGCTGCGTCTGCTCGCAAGCATCTCCGGAGACACCGTCATGCAGGACGCGTTTTTGCGCGGCGCGGACATACACGCGGCGACGGCGTCGCAGGTGTTCGGCGTGCCGGAGGGCGCCGTCACAAAGGAGCTTCGCTCACGCGCAAAGGCGGTCAATTTCGGCATCGTATACGGCATCGGCGACTATTCCCTTTCGCGCGACATCGGCACATCGCGCAAAGTCGCCGCCGAATATATAGCGAATTATCTCGCCACGTACCGCGGCGTCGACGAATACCTCAAATCGACGGTAGCGACGGCGCATGAGCGCGGATTCGTCACAACGCTGCTCGGGCGCAGGCGCTATATCCCCGAAATATCGGCGTCGAACAGGGTAACGCGTTCGTTCGGCGAACGTGTCGCAATGAATTCGCCGATACAGGGCACCGCCGCCGATATTATCAAAATAGCGATGATAACCACATCACGCGCACTGCGAGAGTCGGGGCTTGACGCACATCTGATACTCCAGGTACACGACGAGCTTATCGTTGAGTGCAAAAAGGACGACGCCGACCGCGTGTCGAAACTCCTTCGCGAATGTATGGAATCGGCGTCGTCGCTTCCCGTGCCGCTGTCCGTCGACGTCGAACGCGGCAAAACGTGGTTCGAATGCAAATAAATCAAAAAATAAGTCAGGAAAAGTTTTGAGGGGATCCCAAGGGGAACTTTTTCAAAAGTTCCCCTTGGAAAATAAAATCATGTACAAAATCGGCTTTGACAATGACAAGTATATCCGTATGCAGTCCGACCGCATACGCGAGCGCATTGACTCCTTCGGAGGCAAGCTGTATCTCGAATTCGGCGGCAAGCTGTTCGACGACTACCATGCGTCGCGCGTTCTGCCGGGATTTATGCCCGACAGCAAGGTAAAGATGCTGTGCGAGATGAAGGAGCAGGCGGAGATAATCATCGCGATCGGCGCGTACGCCATCGAGAAAAGCAAGCGCCGCGGCGACCTCGGCATTACGTACGACAGCGAGGTACTTCGCCTCATTGACGCGTTCCGCGAGATCGGGCTTTACGTCGGCTCCGTCGTCATCACGCGGCACGTGAAAAGCCCGCAAACGGACGCGTTCGAGCAGCGTCTCACGTCTCTCGGAGTCCGTGTCTATCACCACTACGCGATTCCAAACTACCCCGCCGACATTCCCCTCATCGTCTCCGACGACGGATACGGCAAAAACGACTATATCGAAACGTCGCGTCCGCTCGTCGTTGTGACCGCTCCCGGACCGGGCTCGGGCAAAATGGCGACGTGCCTCTCGCAGCTTTATCACGAGCACAAGCGCGGCGTGCGTTGCGGTTATGCGAAGTTCGAAACGTTCCCGATATGGAACCTGCCGCTCAAGCACCCCGTCAACGTCGCTTATGAGGCGGCGACCGCCGACCTCGACGACGTCAACATGATAGATCCGTACCACCTCGAAGCGTACGGGCAAAAGACCGTCAACTACAACCGCGACATCGAGATATTCCCCGTTCTTGACGCTATTTTCAAGGAAATATACGGCTCCTCGCCTTACAAGTCGCCCACCGATATGGGCGTCAATATGGCGGGCTTCGCCATCACCGACGACGACGCCGTGTCGGAAGCGTCGAAGCGCGAGATACTTCGCCGCTCCTACGTCGCCGCGTGCGAGCGCGCGTCCGGCGACGGCGACGCCGATATCGACGAGATAATCAGCAAGCTGGCGCTTCTGCGCAATACGGTCGGCGTGACCGCCGAAAATAGACCCGCGATAGCCGCCGCGAATGCAAAGGCAGACGCCACGGGCAGGCCCGCGTTCGCCATCGAGCTGCCTGACGGCACCGTCGTCACCGGCAAGACGTCGCCGCTGCTCGGCGCGTCGTCAGCCGCGCTCCTCAACGCGCTCAAGCATCTCGCTCACATCGACGACGACGTCGACCTCATCCCGCCGTACATAATCGAGCCGATACAGCATCTCAAAGTGACGCACATGGGCAATCACAACCCGCGGCTTCACACCGACGAGCTCTTGATAACGCTCGCCATATGCGCCGTCACGGACAAGAACGCCGCCGCGACGATAGAATGTCTCAACGACCTCTACGGCTGCGAGGCACATTCGTCCGTCATACTGTCGCACGTCGACGAGAATGTGTTCAAGAAGCTCGGCGTCAATCTGACGAGCGAACCGAAATACGAAACGAAAAAGCTCTATCATAAATAATCACAGAAAGCAAAAACTGCAAACCGAGGAGGCTTTTATGAAGATCACCGTTATCGGATGCGGGCGCTGGGGCACCTTCATCGCCTATTATCTGCACAATACTGGTCACGACGTCAAGCTCTACGGAAAAACCGGCGATCCCACGACAGTCGGACTTTTGACGACGCGCAAAAATTCATATCTGACGTTGCCCGACGATTTTCGCATTATCACCGATATAAACGAGGCGCTCGAGCCCGACACGGTCGTTATATCGGTCCCGTCGCAGGCGCTGCGCGGTCTGTTCTCGGAGATAAAAGCAGTGTCCGACAAACCGCGGCGCTACATTCTCTGCATGAAGGGCATCGAGATATCGACGATGATGCGCCTTTCCGAGGTCGCCGAGGAATGCGCCGCTCCCGGCAGCAAGATCGCATGCTGGATAGGTCCCGGGCACGTTGAGGAATTCGTGCGCGGCACGCCAAACTGCATGGTAATCGACAGCCGCGACGACGAGCTCAAGCACGAGCTTGCCGACACGTTCTCGTCTCCCCTTATCCGCTTCTACTACGGCTGCGACCTGCTCGGCAACGAGATAGGCGCCGCGTCGAAGAACGTCATCGGCATCGCCGCCGGCATGCTCGACGGGCTCGGTATATCGGCGCTCAAGGGCGTCCTTATGGCGCGCGGCACGCACGAAATATCGGTGCTTATCGAAAAGATGGGCGGCGACCCGCGCTCCGCATACGGGCTCTGCCATCTCGGCGACTATGAGGCGACCGTGTTCTCCAAGTACAGCCACAACCGCATGTTCGGCGAGAAGTTCATACGCGGCGAAAAATACGATTCGCTCGCCGAGGGCTACTACACCGCCGACGCGATGATGCGTCTGTCGAAAAAGTACGACGTTGAAATACCGATATGCGCGACAGTATACGATATCCTCTATAACGGCGCGGACCCGAAAACATGCCTCGGCGATCTGTTCTCGCGCCGCATGAAAAACGAATTCTGACAGCTGTCTTATAAAATGTCGTATACATTTCGGCATTTGACCGGCAATCACATGTAATAAAAATTCTTGAAAGGGGTTCGGGGGAAACTTCTTATAAGAAGCTTCCCCCGAAAACAATGAAACTCTACTTCATCAGACACGCCGACCCGCTCTACTCGCTCGACTCGCTTACCCCTAAGGGATGGCACGAGGCAGAGCTTTTGGCGCCGCGCATAAAACGCATATATGAGACCGAAAACGTCCGCACCGCGTACTGCTCGCCGCTCGGACGCGCGCAGGACACCGCGCGCGTCAGTCTCGAGCTGCTCGGGCAGACCGTTGTGACAAAGGATTGGATGCTCGAATTCCCCGCCGTCATGCAGATGCCGGAGGGCTATTACCGTATGCCGTGGGATCTGTTGCCGGCATGGTGGACGACGCACGAGGACCTCTACGACAAGGACAACTGGTTCCGCGGTCCGACGATGTCGCGCGGCGGAAACGTCGAGGAATGGTACACGCGCGTCGCCGACGGCATCGACTCGATACTATGCGACCACGGATACCGCCGCGACGGTCATTTCTACCGCACCGACGGCGGCAACGGCGACACGCTTTTGTTTTTCTGCCATCTCGGCGTCATGTTCGTGATGCTGTCTCACATGCTCTCGATGCCGACGCCCGTTTTGTGGCAGAACTTCTTCGTCGCGCCGACGAGCGTCACGCTCGTATCGACCGAGGAGGTCGTCAAGGGCGAGGTCGCGATGAGAGTGAAATATTTCGGCGACGTCTCGCATCTGTACATCGCGGGCGAGCGCCCGTCCGACTCGGGATTTTTCGCCGAATACAGGTGATTTTAGTCGTTTGACGAACAAAAAAACGATCATTTTATGCATTTGCCGCTGATATGCTATTTTACTGTTCGGCTTTACTATGACAAGGTTTGACATTCCCTTCCCGACGCTGCACTCGCCGTGCGTGCTCGCGCTCGGCACATTCGACGGCGTTCACATCGGACATGCCGCCGTGATATCGCGCGCGGTCGATGAATCGAAAAAACGCGGTGTCGCCTCCGCCGTTTGGTGCTTCGCCACCGTGCCGCGCGCTTTTTTCGGCGGCGACGTCGCGCCGATATGCACGCCCGATGAAAAGGCGCGCCGCATATGCGCTCTCGGCGTCGACGTACTTATTATGCCGCCGGTGACGGCGGACCTGCTTTCGATGACGCCGCGCGATTTCGTCGACAGTCTTGTCGCGTCGCTGTCGCCGTGCCACGTCGTATGCGGCTTCAACTATACATTCGGCGCGCACGCGTCCGGCAATACGGACACGCTCCGCGCACTTCTCGACGAGCGCGGCATTTCGCTCACCGTCGTCGAGCCCGTAACGCGCGGCGGAGTACCCGTCAGCTCGACCTTGATACGTCAGCTTATCGAGTCGGGCGACACGGGATCGGCGCGGGAGCTGCTCGGTCACAACGCGTAAAAGACAAAGGGACCCCCACAGAGTCCCGTTGCGTTTGATTTTTCGATTTATTATGTTATTTCCCGATCACTTTTGCAGAGTTTCGAGATAGTCGGCGACGTCGCCGACGGTGATAAGGCGCGCCAGATCCTCCTCCGCTATTTCGATATCGAATCGCTCCTCGCAGATCATGACAAGGTCGGCAAGCTCGATCGAGTTTATGTCGAGGTCGTTGACGAGCTCGGCGTCCGGCGTTATGAGTCTTTCGTCGATCTGAAGCTCTTCAATAAGCAGTTCTCTTACCTGTTCGTACATCGTTGTTACCTCCGCGGGCGTGCGCTTGTTTTGTTCTGACACGTTAATTATATTGTAGCTTCGGTGCGTTGTCAATATGTATTTTCAACTAAAGACGATTTTTGATAGAATTATTTCCCGTGCATACCGCCCGTGACCGGCGTGTATTTAATTTTCAAAAAGGAGACAAATATCATGGCTGAGGAAAAGAAAAAATCGCAGAAGCGCGGCATCATCATCGCCTTTATCGTTATGGTCGGCGTTATCGTACTGTTTTACGCGTCTGGACCGATAATGGACGGCGTCAGTTCGTTCATTAAGTCGAAAAAAGAAAAAGAGCCGACGAGCGACTACATGGATCACATCAAGACGTACACGTTTGCGCCGTCCGCTTACGGAGAGGACATATACGCGGACGAGGACTACATGAAGCTCGACCGCTACATCTCGTACAAAACCGGTCCCGACACGTTCACGATAACGGACGGCGACTATGCGAGATACGGCGTCTGCATCGAATTCTTCGCCGAATATTTCGAGTCCGTCAAACTCGGACAGTACGAGGACTACGACAAGTACTTCACCGACGAATATTTCAAGAATCAGTCGAACAAGGAGATGTTCGCACCGCAGAAGATATACGACATACTGGTCGAGGAAACGCGCTCCGAGATACACGACGACGGCACCGAGTCGCACTTCTTCTACGTCGATTTCAAGATATTCAAAAACGACGGCTCGTTCCGCAACGACATCGGCAGCGATATGTCGCGCACGGTCGTGTATGAGCTCGTCGTCGACAACGACGGAAATGTGCTGATAAACTATATCGGGCGATAATGTAAACGAAACGTAAAAACGCGGCATGGCAGACGTCATGCCGCGTTTGCTGTCAACCGACGTGCGACAAATTTCCATTTTGCGGCGGTAGACTATATTCGCGCATCATGGTATCATGTAAATACCGCAGCGGAAACAAAAAAGTGAGGTAAACATCATGACACTCGGAAATCGCATACTCGAGCTTCGCGCGCACGCGGGGCTTTCGCAGGAGGAATTCGGCGAAAAATTCGGCACGACGCGTCAGACAGTGTCGAAGTGGGAGCTCGACCTCGCCACACCGGAGCTGCCGAAGATCGTCGCCATGGCGCGGACGTTCGGCGTCACGACCGACTCGATAATATCGGACGGCATATCGACGTTCGACGGCGAGTACGACCGTTTCGTCTGCGGCGTATACAAAAAGCGCGACGTCGTCATTGTCGAAACGGAGAAGATCGCGCTTATCTATGAGCAGAACACGGACGCGACGGTTTTGACGTCAAAGCTCTACGTCGGCATGCAGAAAAACAAGCGCCTGCGCGGCGTCGTCGTGTTCGACGTCAAAAAGAAGCGCGCGCAGTACGCGTACTCGGACGACGGCGGCAAGG
>CANPXS010000068.1 GCA_947586625.1 uncultured Clostridia bacterium
GCGTGGGTTGAAATCCGTTTTTTGCCTCGTCCTCATTGGTCTGGACGTTGTCGCGCCCCACACGGGGCGCGTGGGTTGAAATGTTTTTGTATGAGTACAGATGCCAAATGGAGATCAGTCGCGCCCCACACGGGGCGCGTGGGTTGAAATCACCGCCGGTATGTATCTGCTCTACGCCGTGGAGAGTCGCTATAATATCGAGCGATCTCGGAAAGTTAGCGCTGTCGACTATCGTGACCGACCTCAACCCCGACCCCGATCCCGAGCTTTACGCCGATACGTCCTACATCAAGCCCGGACGCGTCGCATGGAGCTGGTGGGCAGAGGAAGGCGAGCAGGGCAACTACGACAAGCACAAGGAATACGTCGATTTCGCCGCCGAGAACGGCTGGGAGTACGTCTGCCTTGACGCGAACTGGCGTCAGTTCGAGCCGAGGATAGGCGAGCTCTGCAAATACGCGAAGGACAAGGGCGTCGGCATATTCGTATGGGTCAACTACCTCGACATGGTCGACGACGCAGAGATGGACGCGCTTTTCTCCGCGTGGAGCGAGGCGGGCGTCGCGGGACTTAAGACCGACTACTTCGAGTCCGACGCGCAGAACGTCCTCGAGGTAATGCGCAAGGCGGCCGAATGCGCCGCCAAGCACAAGCTGATGATACTGTTCCACGGCTGCGTGATACCGTGCGGCGAGGCGCGCACGTATCCGAACGTTTTAACGACCGAGGCCGTGCAGGGCGAGGAAAATCACAAGTGGTCCTCTGTGCCGACGGTGACGAACTGTCTGCTCTACCCGTTCGTGCGCAACGTCTGCGGCTCGATGGACTACACGCCCGTCGCCTCCCGAATCGGCGTCAACGGTTCGTCCGCAGCGTTCGGGCTTGCTATGACGGTCGTATACGAGTCGGGGCTCCAGCATCTGGCAAACGCCGCGTCCGTATATAAGACGTATGCGGGACTGCCGTTCCTCAATAACCTCGCCGTGAAATGGGACGAGAGCATACTCATCGACGGCTATCCCGGCGAATACGTGCGCATGGCGCGCCGTGCGGGCGAGGACTGGTATGTCGGCGCTATGACGAAGTATGCAGCCGAGGTCGGCGTATCGCTCGACTTCCTCGGCGAGGGAGAGTACAACGCCTACATCTTCCGCGACAACGAGGACGGCAGCGGTCTTATCGTTGAGGAACGCAAGGTCACGTCCGCCGATTCGTTCCTTGACACGATGGTGGACGGCGGCGGCTTCGCTGCGATAATCACGAAACGCACGATCGACACCGCAGTCGAGGGCGCGGAGGAGTACAACGACCCCGACTTCATCTATTACGAAGCTGAGAGCGGCGCAAACACACTCTCCGGCGCGGCGGTCCTTCAAACGTCCGCGTTCTGCTCGGGAATGCAGAAGGTCGGCTACGTCGGCAACGGCGCGGGCAACACGCTGACGTTTAACGGTATCGCCGTTGACAAGGACGGCGAATATACGCTCCGTCTCTGGTACTGCTGCGGCGAGAACCGCACAGTCACGCTCACCGTGAACGGCGAAGTATACGAGATGACGGGGCTCAACAGCGGCGACTACGTCCACACCGCGATGGCGGAGATCAAGGTCACGCTCGCCGCAGGCGAGAATTCGATCACATTCTCGAACCCCGGCTATTATGCGCCCGACATCGACAGGATTGCGATATCTAAATCTGCATCATAAATAAACATTATGCGGGACTGCGGTAAAACCGCAGTCCCGCGCCATTTTTGCGGCAGGGAGCCGCGACGGAGAAAAATAATGAAAAAAATAACACTCGATAAAAACTGGAAAATGCGCGCGTGCGGGGACAGTGAATACATCCCCGCGTCCGTTCCCGGCGACATGTACTCCGACCTTTTGGCGGCGAACGTCATCGACGACCCCTACTACCGAGACAACGAGCTGCGCGCGCTGCCGTTGTCGGAGCGCGACTACGAGTACACGACAGATCTCGACGTTCCCGCCGACATCATCGCGTGCGAGCGCGTGATGCTCGTGTTCGAGGGCATCGACACGCTCGCGGACGTGTACGTGAACGGACGCCACATGCTTTACGCCGACAACATGCACAGGACGTGGGAGGTCGACGTCAAGGACGCCGTCCGCGTGGGCGACAACAATTTGACCGTCATATTTCATTCGCCGACGAAGTACATTCGCGAGCGGTACGCGGCGCACAGACTCGAAGGCACATCGGACGCGATGCGCGGGTTCCCCTACATCAGAAAGGCGCACTGCATGTTCGGCTGGGACTGGGGTCCGAGGCTGCCCGGCTGCGGTCTGTGGCGTCCCGTCACCCTCGCCGCATACGACACGGCGCGCATAAAGAGCGCGTACATAACGCAGCATCACGAAAACGGCGGGGTCACGCTCGATGTGAAAGTCGAGCTGCAATCGTCCGACGACCGCGACTTCGTATATAGGAACGACTCGCCGCTGTCGGTCAAAATCACCGTGACCGACCCCGACGGCAATATCGCCGCCGAGTCCGACGGCATCGCGCCGATAACGGTAGACAGTCCGCGCCTTTGGTGGCCGGCGGGATACGGCGAGCAGCCGCTCTACACCGTCACGGTCGCGCTTTACTGCGGCGGGAACATACTCGACGTATGGGAGCGCAGGATAGGACTGCGCACGATGACGGTGTCGCGCGTGCGCGATGAGTGGGGCGAGAGCTTCTCGCACTGCGTCAACGGCGTCGACATATTCGCGATGGGCGCCGACTATATCCCCGAGGACAGCATGACGTCGCGCATCACGTCGGAGCGGACGCGCCGCCTCCTCACGGACGCGCGGGCGGCAAATTTCAACTGCATACGCGTATGGGGCGGCGGTCACTATCCGTCGGACGCGTTTTACGACATATGCGACGAGCTCGGGCTCATCGTTTGGCAGGATTTCATGTTCGCGTGTGCGGTGTACGAGCTTGACGGCGATTTTGAGAAAAACATCACGGCGGAATTTTACGACAACGTGCGCAGACTGCGCCATCACGCCTCGCTCGGGCTTTGGTGCGGCAACAACGAAATGGAGATGTTCGTCGCGCAGGGGACGTGGGTGACGGAGCCGAAACAGAAAAGCGACTACGTCAAGATGTACGAGTACATACTGCCGCGCGTGCTCGCCGACTGCGACCCGAACACGTTTTACTGGCCCGCGAGCCCGTCGAGCGGCGGCGCGTTTGACCGTCCGAACGACGAAAACCGCGGCGACGTCCACTACTGGGACGTGTGGCACGGCAGCCGTCCGTTCACCGAATACAGGCGGTTCTACTTCCGATATCTCTCCGAGTTCGGGTTCCAGTCGTTCCCGTCCGTAAAGACGATAGAGACGTTCACGGAGCCGTCCGACAGGAACGCGTTTTCGTACGTGATGGAGAAGCATCAGCGCAACGACGCCGCGAACGGCAAGATCGCGTCGTACATGAGCTCGACGTATCTCTACCCGACTACGCTCGACGCGTTCGTGTATGCGTCGCAGCTTTTGCAGGCGCAGGCGATAAAGTACGGCGTCGAGCATTTCCGCCGCCACCGCGGGCGGTGCATGGGCACCGTCATATGGCAGCTCAACGACTGCTGGCCCGTTGCGAGCTGGTCGTCCGTCGACTACTGCGGCAGGTGGAAGGCGCTCCACTACTACGCGAAGCGGTTCTTCGCGCCCGTGCTTCTGTCGTGCGAGGAGGAGAGCATACTGACGCAGGACACGAATCCTAACGCGGAGCCGTACGAGGTTAAAAAGTCCGTCCGCTTCTGCGTGACGAACGAGACGATGGAGCCGGTGACGGCGGACGTCGTGTGGCGGCTTTGCGGCGCGGACGGGAGCGTGAAGTCGACGCGCACCGAGACGGTCACGGCGGAGCCGCTGTCGGCGGTGTGGCTCGACAGAGTCGAGCTGCCGGAGGCAGACCTATACGGCGACCACGTCTTTTACGAGCTTATCGTTGAGGGTGACGTCGTATCGCGCGACAGCGTCATTTTCTGCCGCCCGAAGCATTACAAATTTCTCGACCCGCATCTGCGCGTCTACGCTGACGGCGGCGATATCGTCGTCTCCGCCGACGCATACGCGAAGGACGTCGAGATTCGCAACGCAAACGACGACCTTGTGCTGTCGGACAATTTCTTCGACATGGAGCCGGGCGAGCGGCGCGTCCACGTCGTGCGCGGGAGCGCGGACGGTCTTTGCGTCAGGTGCGCGCGCGATATAAAATAACAAAGGAATGTCGGGCGGGCGACTGTTCGGCAAATCGGCATTTGTACAAAGGAGTGTTGCAAAATGGAAAAAATATGGGACGAAATGCATCAGGCTGCAAAAGCGGTTCAAAACAGCAGGAAAATATCTGACTATGTGGAAGCGGGAGGAGTCGCGGCGGCGATACTCTCCTCATCGGGAAAAATTTATACGGGCGTTTGCATAGACACATGTTCAACATTGGGGATCTGCGCCGAGAGAAATGCGATTTTTAATATGATCACAAACGGAGAGCAGGAAATAAAAAAAGTGCTCGCGATCATGCCGAACGGAAAAGTCGGCGCTCCATGCGGCGCTTGCCGTGAACTTATGGTCCAGCTTATGCCGAACAGTTATAAAGAGATCGAAGTGCTGATGGATTATGAAACAGAGAAGATCGTTACTCTCGGCGACCTCACCCCGGATTGGTGGATATAAACAACTTTCCGTTTGCAGGGAAGCAGAGAAACACATCGCCATTTAAGGAGAAACACACAATGCTTTTGAGCAGGAACTTGGAAACGCCGAGATTGACGATACGCTCATGGAAGCGGTCCGATAAAGAGTTTACGCTGTCCATGTGGGGAGACAAAGAAAACGGAAAGTATATGATCGACCCTGCCCGCGAGAACATGGACGAAGCGTATCTCAAATGTGTCGACGAGATGGAGGATAACCCCGACGGATATTATCTGCTCGCCGAACTGAAAGAGGACGGCGCGCCCGTCGGCACATGCTGCATATTCCCCGAAAACGGGAATTACGATATCGGGTACTGCATCTGCAAAGAACACCAGAGAGAAGGGCTCGGGACCGAGGTCGTCGACGCTGTAATTCGCTTTGTTAAGGCGGAGGGAGGCAGGTCCGTTTCGGGAGAGGTGGCTGATGACAATCTTGCGTCGGTCGCGCTTCTTCGCAAATTCGGGTTTTCGGAGGACAGAAAGACGCGCTATAAAAAATGGGGAGAAGAAACATATTTTGACGCCCATTATTATCGGCTGGACTTGACTTAACGAAGCATATCGAATCCCGAAACCGAGCCCGCCCGCACAACGGTTCCCCGTTGTGCGGGCGGGCTTTATGATACTGTTTTATCGGCGGCGGCTGTCCGCCGCGCGGTCACTTTTGATGTTTTTACAGATTCTCAGCCACGTACTCCGCGAACTCCGCGCACGTCGCGCCGTCCCTATTGCCGGTCACGGCGACGCGGCACTCGACGTCGCAGCATTTTGTAAGCGATGCCGACAGTTTTTTCGCCTTGTCGTTAAATCCGATGTGCGACAGCATCAGCTCGCACGCGCGCAAAATGCTCGTCGGGTTCGCGTATTCCGCGATCCCCTCCTCCACCATGCGCGGCGCCGAGCCGTGTATCGCCTCGAACATCGCGTATTTGTCGCCGATGTTGGCGCTGCCCGCCGTGCCGACGCCGCCGCCTATCTCGGCGGCTTCGTCGGTGATGATGTCGCCGTACAGGTTCGGCAGAACAAACACCTCGAATCGGCTGCGGATGCTTTTGTTGACGAGGTTCGCCGTCATGATGTCTATGTACCAGTCCTCGAGCTCGAGCGACGGGTAGTCCTTTGCGACCTCGTGACATATTGCGGAAAACTTCGCGTCCGTCTTTTTCATGATGTTCGCTTTCGTCACTATCGCGACGTGACGTTTTCCGTTCGCGGCGGCATAGTCGAACGCCGCCTTTGCGATGCGGCGCGTGCCTTCGTCGGTCGTGACCTTGAAATCGAACGCGAGTGTGTCGGGAATGTCGTAGCCCCTGCTGCCGAGCACGTATTCGCCCTCCGTGTTCTCGCGGAAAAACGTCCAGTCGACGTTCTCCGACGGTATGCGCACGGGGCGCACGTTGGCGAACAGGTCGAGCTCGCGGCGAAGCGTCACGTTCGCGCTCTCCATCGTCGTCCCCTTCGGCGTCGTCGTCGGACCCTTTAGGAGCACATGGCACGATTTTATCGCCGCCATCACGTCGTCGGGCACTGAGACGCCGAGCGAGAGGCGGCGCTCGATAGTCAGCCCCTCGATGTCGCACATCTCGACGCGTCCCGATTTTATCTCGTCCGCGAGCAGAGCGCCGAGCACGCGTCTCGCCGCGCTCATTATAATAGGTCCTATGCCGTCGCCGTCGACGACGCCGATCTTGATCTTATCGAGTTTTGAAAAGTCCGTGCGCTCGCGCTCCTTCATGCGCTCCGCGCGGTCAAGCTGCTCCGTCACAAGCGCGCGGAAGTGCTCGCACGCGCCGTCTATGTATTTTGATCTTTCAGTCTCTGTCATGCGTTTTCACCTGCCTTTTTCGTGTACGGGAGAAGTCCGCCCGCGAGTATCATCTCGCGCTGACGGTCGGAGAGCGCGCAGTTTACCGTGAACGCGTGTCCGTCACGCTCGTTCTTGACCGTTATCGCTCCCGATTTCATGCCGCCCGCGATATTCTCTATCGTCAGCGTATCGCCGACTTTGATCTTGTCCGCGTCGGCGGGGTCGTCAAACGTGAGCGGCAGGATGCCCGCGTTGACGAGGTTCGCCATATGTATGCGCGCGAAGCTCTTCGCTATGACGGCGCGCACGCCGAGATAGAGCGGCACGAGCGCCGCGTGCTCGCGCGACGAGCCCTGACCGTAGTTTGCGCCGCCTATGATTATCGACTGTCCCATCGACTTCGCGCGTTCGGCAAATCCCTCGTCGCAGACGGAGAAGCAGAAGCGCGACAGGTACGGTATATTCGAGCGGTACGGCAGTATCTTCGCGCCTGCGGGCATGATGTGGTCGGTGGTGATGTTGTCGCCGACGGTGAGCGACACCTGCGCCGTTACCGTGTCGGTGAACACGACGGGTGCGGGAAATTCCTTTATGTTAGGTCCGCGCAGTACCTCGACGTCGCCGTCCGCGGGCGGCATTATGACTCCGCCGTCGTCGACGGTGAATTTGTCGGGCATATTCACATGCGGCGCGTCTCCCAAGTCGCGCGGGTCGGTGATAACGCCCGCGAGCGCGCTCGCGACGGCCGTTTCGGGCGAGACGAGATAGACGCCCGCGTCCTTTGTGCCGGAGCGTCCCTCGAAGTTGCGGTTGAATGTGCGCAGACTGACGCCGCCCGAGTTCGGCGAAAATCCCATTCCTATGCACGGCCCGCACGCACATTCGAGCAGTCTTGCGCCCGATGCGATAATATCGCCGAGCGCGCCGCACGAAGAAAGCATTGAGAGCACCTGACGGCTGCCCGGAGACACCGACATATCGACCGTGTCGGCGACTCTCTTCCCGCGAAGGAGTGCGGAAACCTTGAGCATATCGTACAGCGACGAGTTCGTGCATGAGCCGACGCAGACCTGGTCGACGCGCTTTCCCGCGATGCTGCGCACGGTCACGACGTTGTCGGGGCTGTGCGGGCACGCGATGAGCGGTTCGAGCGTATCGAGGTCGATGTCGATAACGCGGTCGTAGTGCGCGCCCTCGTCGGATGCGAGCGGGACGTATACGTCCTCGCGTCCCTGTGCGCGCAGAAACGCGCGCGTGACCTCGTCGGAGGGGAATATCGACGTCGTCGCGCCGAGCTCGGCGCCCATGTTCGTTATCGTCGCCCTCTCCGGCACCGACAGCGTCATGATGCCGTCGCCGCCCCATTCAATTATCGCGCCGACGCCGCCCTTGACGGTCAGTATGCGCAAAATTTCAAGGCTCACGTCCTTTGCAGTCACGAACGGTTTCAGTTTTCCGTGCAGATCAACGCGGTACATCTTCGGCATCGTGATGTGGTACGCGCCGCCGCCCATAGCGACGGCGACGTCCATGCCGCCCGCTCCTATCGCGAGCATACCGAGTCCGCCGCACGTCGGCGTGTGGCTGTCGGAGCCTATGAGCGTCGCGCCCGGGCGTCCGAACCGCTCGAGATGGACTTGATGGCATATGCCGTTGCCGGGACGCGAGAAGCGCACGCCGTGCTTTTCCGCGACCGTTCTGATGTAGCGGTGGTCGTCGGCGTTTTCAAATCCCGCGCCGAGCGTGTTATGGTCGACGTATGCGACCGACAGCTCCGTTTTGACGCGCGGTATACCCATCGTCTCGAATTCGAGGTACGCCATCGTTCCAGTCGCATCCTGTGTCAGCGTCTGGTCTATGCGTATAGCAACGTCGCCCCCGGGCGTCATGTCGCCCTCTATGAGATGCGATTTTATTATCTTCTGCGCTATCGTCAGCTTTTCCATTTTCAGTTTACCTCACGTTTCGTTTTGAGCTGCGCGAGTATGTGCGCGCGGGCATTTTCTATGTGCTCTGTGACGATCGCCTCCGCGCGTTCCGCGTCGCGATCTTTTATCGCCTCGTATATCATGCGGTGCTCGCGCGCCGCGTCCTTTGCGCGTTCGCCGTCCTCGTAGACGGCGCGGCGGTAGAGCCGCACCTTGCCGTGCAGCGACGAGAGCGTGTCGGCGAGCACGCGGCTGCCGCAGTTTTCGTATATGACCGCGTGGAAGCGCGTGTCGAGGTTGCGCTCGCTGTCGGCGCTTTTGCCCGAGTAGAACTCCTGAAGCTCGATGTTCTCGCCGAGCTCTGCTATCATCCCGTCGGTGACGCGCTCGGTGAACAGCCTCGCCGCGTAACCCTCGATGCGCGCGCGCATTTCGTATATGACTGCCGCCTCCTCGCCGCTCACGCCGACGACGAGCACGCCTCGCGGCGTTTACTCGACGATGCCGTCCTGCGACAGACGCCGCAGTGCCTCTCTTATCGGCGTGCGGCTGACGCCGAGCTCGCCCGACAGCCGAAGCTCGGTCAGGTATTCGCCGGGCGCGTACTTTCTGTCGAGCACCGCGTCCATGAGCGTTTCGTATACTCGGTCGGAGAGCGATATTTTTTCAAGATTCACAATTTTCTCCCCCGTCACTTTGAAAGCGAGCCGTCGGACGCCTCGTATGCGAGCTTTTCAAGTTCCTCTGTAGAAAACTCCGTCTGCCTGCCGTCCTCGTATTCGGCGTCTATCTTTTCCTTCATCATCTCAACGATAGGCGAGCGCTTGTCGATCGCCGCCGCACCCGTCAGGCGGAAATGCGCGTTGAGCCAGTACGCGATGCCGGCGAGCCCCGACGTTTTGCCGACGGACACCATCGCGGGACGTCCGAGTATCTTGCCCGTGTCGAAGATGTTGTATATTTCCTCATCTTTGAGTAAACCGTCCGCGTGTATGCCCGCCTTCGTCATGTTGAACTGACCGCCCACGTATGGCGTCATCGGCGGTATGCGGTATCCTATCTCGTTTGCGAAAAACTCCGATATTTCGGTGATGACCGTCGTGTCCATGCCGTCGAGCGTCCCTTTCAGCGACGCATACTCGAACACCATCGCCTCGAGCGGGATATTGCCCGTGCGCTCGCCTATGCCGAGCAGCGAGCAGTTGACGGCGCCCGCGCCGTACAGCCACGCCGCCGTCGCGTTCGGGACCGCCTTGTAAAAGTCGTTGTGACCGTGCCACTCTATCATATCGTGCGGTACGTCGGAATAGTGGTGTATGCCGTATATGATGCCGGGCACGCTGCGCGGCAGCGCGACCTCCGAGTACGGGACCCCGTACCCCATCGTGTCGCATGCGCGTATCTTCACAGGTATGCCGGCGTCCGCCGACATCTTTTGCAGCTCGTTGACGAACGGCACGACGAAGCCGTAGAAGTCGGCGCGCGTTATGTCCTCGAAGTGGCAGCGCGGACGCACGCCCGCTTCAAACGCGTCAGCGACAGTGCGCAGATAGTGCTCCATCGCCTGACGGCGCGTCATTTTGAGCTTTTTGAATATGTGGTAGTCGGAGCATGAGACGAGTATGCCCGTTTCCTTTACGCCGAGGTCGCGCACGAGGCGGAAATCGTCGCGGTTCGCGCGTATCCACGTCGTTATCTCGGGGAATTCGAGTCCGAGCACCATGCAGCGCTCGATCGCCTCGCGGTCCTTTTTGCTGTATATGAAAAACTCGGTCTGACGGATGATGCCCTTCGGTCCCGACAGCTTCGAGAGCAGCTTATATATCGTCTCGATCTGTTCGGGCGAGTACGGCTCCATCGACTGCTGACCGTCGCGCAGCGTCGTGTCCGTTATGGATATGCGTTCGGGCATATCCATCGGCACGCGGCGGTGGTTGAACGGTATCTTCGGCACCTCGTCGTAGCTGTATATGTCGCGGTAGAGATTCGGCTCCGCGACGTCCTGAAGCGAGAATTTGTACGATTTCTGTTCGAGAAGATTTGATTTTGATGAAAGTTCCAGCATGGTAGTCTCCTTTTCATGTACACGGTATTGTATACATGTATGCAATTATACTCCGCATGAATATTTTTGTCAATAGAAAATTCATATTTTCCTGCAAAAAGACGTCGGGCGACATTGTTTCAGAATTATTATGAATATTTAATAACATGATTATTCAACGAGTGATTGAAGCCGTGCTTCAACCGCTGTGAAGCACCGCGCTCTTGCGGACGCGCGCGCCGGGACGACATGCGTTTTTGTAAAACAGAAGCGTATCTCGCCGCCAAAGCTGCAAAAAATCCGTAAGCAAGCTGCAACAATTTCAGCGGCGCTTAAATTTTATTTCAGAAACGCTCGCTTGCGCGCATGAGCCGGACATGATATATTATAGTCACGGCACGGAGCTCCGCCGAATATCAAATTTTGGAGAAAACAAAATGACAATCGGACAAAACATCAAAAAATTGCGTCGCGAGCGCGACATGACTCAGGAACAATTAGCGGAGTACATGAACGTGACCGTTTCGGCAGTCTCTCAGTGGGAGAGCGGAAAAACTGCGCCCGATATATCGGCGCTTCCCGCGCTGTGCGCGCTTTTGCGCGTCAGCTCCGACGAGCTTTTGGGCATCGACAATGCGCGCCGTGAAGCGGAGATTGACGAAATGCTCCGCCGCGTATGGAGCGTATTCGACGAAAAGAAAAACGAGCAGGGGCTCGACATGATGCGCGCGATGCTGCGCCGCTATCCCGATTCGTACAGGCTTATGACGGAGATCGCATCGGTCCTTTGGAATTTAGCCGAGAACGGCAGCGTCGACAGTGTCGGTGCGTATGATGAGATATGCGGATATCTTGAGAAGATATTCGCCGACTGCACCGACAACAGCGTGCGCTGCCGCGCCGTCTCCCTCGCGTGCGGCGTCTACCCCAAAATCGGACGCACCGACGAAGCCGTCGCCCTCGCGAGATCCATGAGCGGCGCGAGATCGGAGCAGGACCTTCTTTCGTCCGTTTACACCGGGGAGAAAAGGATCGCCGCGATTCGCAGCCGTATGTGGTGGCTCTACAACGACTTTCAGAACGCGGTGAGTGCGATGTGCTATGAAAAGGATGAGTCGGGCGCGTTCATTCTCTCCGACGACGACCGCATCAAGCTGCTCGAAAAGCAGACAGCACTTTCAGAGGTCATGTTCGAGGACGGGGATCATCTCTTTTTCTCGCACTGGTCCGAGTCGGCGAATACGGAACTTGCACGGATATACGCTGAATGCGGCGACGGTGAAAAAGCGCTTTTCCACCTCGCCGAAGCTGTGAAGTACGCGGTCATGTTCGACACGTACGACCCGAACGCACGTTGGACGTCGGTGCTTCTGCGCGGCATCGTCGCCGATACGACGTACACGTACGGCACGACGTCGTGCCGCGAGCTGCTCGACTGGTGTGAGAGCGCGCCGTGCTTCGATTTCGTCCGCTCCGATGAGCGGTATGCGGCGATAGTGCGCGAGCTTGAAGCGGCGGTAAAGGAGCATCTCGTCGCCGCGGCGAGCGCGAGAGAAAAGGATCTTTGAAAAAAGGTCCTTTTCTACATTTTCACCTTGCGAAAATCTGTAGATGTTGCCATTATGTTGACGACGGCGGTTTCGCTTTGCGACAAGCGTGGCATAAAATGGCATCGGCGCCGCACCGGCACTTTCGCGCCGGGCGCGAAGTTTCTCTTGATTTATTGCGCCGAAGATGATAAAATATAATAGCTGTATTTATACGCAAAAAAAGAGGCGTGAAATGGAACGGGTCTCAAAACACGAGTACTATCTCGACATCGCCGAAACTGTGTCGGAGCGCAGCACTTGTCTGCGCCGGCGCTTCGGCGCGATAATAGTCAAAAACGACGTTATAATCTCGACCGGGTACAACGGCGCGCCGAGGGGACGCAAAAACTGCTGCGACCTCGGTTCCTGTTACCGCGACAAGCTCGGCATACCGCGCGGTCAGCGATATGAAATGTGCCGCAGCGTACATTCGGAGGCGAACGCCATAATCGCGGCTCCGCGCGACCAGATGATAGGCTCGACGCTTTACATGTGCTGCACGGACCCGAAGACGGGGGAGGTCGTGCCGGACACGAACAGCTGCATGATGTGCAAGCGGCTCATCCTGAACGCGGGCATCGAGACGGTCGTGATACGCGACAGGCGCGGCGAGCACAGGATAATCGAGACGCGAAACTGGATAGAGGACGACGACTCGCTCTCGGGCGAGTACGGATATTGATAAACGGCTAAAACCGCCGATTTAAGTGAAGCTATGGAAACAGTTTTGGAAGAAAAGAAAAAAACGGACGCGCTCCCGCTCGTCGAGAAAGAAGGCGGGGACGAAAAGTCGTTCGCCGTCTGCTTTGTATGCACGGGGAACACGTGCCGCTCGCCGATGGCGGAGGCATATATGAAATCGCTCGGGTACAAAAACGCGTTCTCGCGCGGACTGCATGCGTTTGAGGAGTCGCCGATGTCGCGGTTCGCGCAGATGACGCTCGAAGAAAACGGTATAGAAGTACCCGACCACAGGGCGCACAACATCACAGACGCAGATATGGCGCGCGCGGACGCGGTGTATGCGATGACGTCGCGTCACGCGACGCAGCTTTTGTTCTCGTATCCGCAGTACGCGGAGAAGATACGCGTTATGCCGCATGAGATACCGGACCCTTACGGCGGCGACATCGACGCATATCGAAAGGCATTTGCCGAAATTAAATCGGCAATCGCCGAAATTGTCGGGAAAGAGTCGAAATGAGTGCGTCCGCAGTGCTGTGTGATGCTCATGCGCTGACGGCGGACGAGCTCGACGATATATACTCGATCGAGAAAAGCTGCTTCGGTGACGAGGCTTGGAGCCGCGACGGACTTGTGCGTTTCCTCTCCGGCGACAACGTTTCGACTGCCGCCGTATACGCGGACGGCAGGATCGTATCGTTCGCGTGCTCTGTTGCGGTGTGCGACGAAGCCGAGATAGTCAAGGTCGCGACAAGTCCCGACTGCAGGCGGCGCGGATATGCGAAAGCGGCGATAAACGCGCTGTTTCCCGCATTTGTAAAAAACGATATCCGCCGCGTGCTGCTCGAGGTGCACGAGACAAACGAAGGCGCGCGCGCGCTTTACGGCTCGCTCGGTTTCGTCGAGTATTCGCGGCGCAAAAACTACTACTCCTCGCCGCGCGAGGACGCGATACTGATGGAAAAATATATATGAAAATATTGGCAATCGAAAGCTCCTGCGACGAGACGGCGACAGCCGTCGTCGAGATGGGGGACGGCGTGCGGCGCATTTTGTCGAGCGTCGTCGCGTCGCAGATAGAGATACACAAGCGGTTCGGCGGCGTCGTGCCCGAGGTAGCGGGACGCGCCCACATCGAATGTATAGCGCGCATAACGAGGCAGGCGATGGAGGAGTCGTCGACGGCGCTCTCCGACATAGACGCGATAGCGGTCACGGCACGTCCGGGACTCATCGGAGCACTCCTCGTCGGCGTCAACTTTGCAAAGTCGCTGGCGTTTGCGAACCGCAAGCCGCTTGTCGCCGTCGAC
>CANPXS010000069.1 GCA_947586625.1 uncultured Clostridia bacterium
GCGCCGTCAAGGATGCGGAGAGATACGCCGAGGAGGACAAGAAGAAGCGCGACCTCATCGACGCGAAGAATGCGGCGGAGAGCATGATTTTCCAGACGGAAAAGACGCTGTCCGATCTCGGCGACAAGGTCACCGAGGACGAGAAGTCGTCGGTCAAGGCGGCGATAGAAAAACTCCGCACGACGCTGTCCGGCAATGACGAGGCGGCGATAAAGGCGGAGACTGAGGCGCTCCAGAAGGCGTTCTATCCGATAGCGGAAAAGCTGTACGCACAGTCGCAGTCGCAGTCGCAATCGCAGGGTCAGCCGGGCGCGGGTCCGAATCCGGGCGCGGGCTATACCGACCCGAACGCGAACGGCAATAACAATGGCGACACATACTACAACGCCGACTACGAGGATAAGACAGACAAATGATCCCGAGGGTCAGCCCCGAACCCTTATATAAAAATTCTTGAACGGGGTCCTATGGGGGAAACTTCTTATAAGAAGTTTCCCCCTCATCATCAAACCTTGATCAAAGGAACGTACTTATGGCAGACAAACGCGATTACTATGAGGTTTTGGGCGTATCCAAGACGGCGACAGACGACGAGCTGAAGCGCGCGTACCGCACGCTGGCTAAGAAGTATCACCCCGACATGAACCCCGGCGACAAGGAAGCCGAGGCGAAGTTCAAGGAGATAAACGAGGCTTACGGCGTGCTCTCCGACCCGAATAAGCGCTCGCAATACGACCAGTTCGGTCACGACGCCTTCGACCCGTCAAAGGGCGGCGTCGGCTTTGACGCGTCCGACTTCGATTTCGGCGACATTTTGTCGAGTATTTTCGGCGGAGGCTTCGGCGGTTTCGGCGGCTTCGGCGGCGGCAGTGAACGCAGGCGCAACGCGCCCGTGCGCGGCGGCGACGTCGCACAGTCGGTGCTCATCAGCTTCGAGGAGGCCGCGTTCGGCTGCAAGCGCGAGATAAGCTACGGTCAGATCGTCAAATGCTCCGACTGCGGCGGCACGGGCGCTGAAAAGGGCACGAGCCCCGAGACATGCTCCGTCTGCCACGGCACGGGGCAGGTCACGTCGACGCAGCGCACGCCGTTCGGCGTGATGCAGACGTCGCATGCGTGCGACGCGTGCCGCGGCACGGGCAAGATAATCAAGTCGCCGTGCAAAAACTGCCGCGGCAAGGGCTATATCAAGATAACGCGCAAGATAGAAGTCTCTATCCCCGCCGGCATCGACAACGGTCAGCGCATCGCGCTGCGCGGCGAGGGCGACGAGGGGCGCAACGGCGGCCCCGCCGGCGACCTCGTCATCACCGTCGGCGTGAGAGCACATTCGACGTTTGAGCGCGACGGCTTCAACATCTACTGCGAGGTCCCCGTCACGTTCACCGAAGCGACGCTCGGCGCGACGATAAAGGTGCCGACGCTCGAGGGCCCCGTCGACTACGATATCCCCGAGGGCACCGAGACGGGCACCGAATTCCTGCTTCGCGGACGCGGCATACAGAATGTGAACAGTTCGTCGCGCAAGGGGGATCTGCACTTCACCGTCAATATCGAGGTGCCGAAAAATCTGACGTCGCAGCAGAAAAAGCTGCTCTCCGACTTTGCGGCGTCGTGCGGCGAGAACAATTATTCGAAGCGCAAAAAGTTCCGCAAGCTGTTCGATAAGGATAATAAGTAAAGGTAGTAGAAGTTTTTGAAAAGAGAGAGGTGCGGAGAGAGAAAAACTTTTTTCAATGAAAGTTGGGAGTTTTGTCGCTTCGCTCCAAACCTCCGACACTTTCCGCCTTGCGGAAATGTGTGTGTAACGTCTTCTCGTTACACTCGAAGCCGTCCTGCACTTTCCGCTTCGCGGAAAGTGTGACAACTCCGTGCTTATTAGAAAAATAATCTGTAACAAAAGTTTTTGAAAAGAGAGAGATAGGGGAGAGAAACTTTTTTCATTTGCGGAGCCCCTTTTTGTAAAAGGTGCCCCGCCCCCCTCCAAAAGCGGACCGATTAGTGCTTATCTTAAGCTATCTCCGAGGATATTGTTTCCGTTTAATTTATAATAAAGAAAAAAATAGTAATAAAAGTTCTTGAAAAGAGAGGGGTGTGGGGGGAGAAAAACTTCTTCCAAGAAGTTTTTCTCCCCCCACGAAAACATAAACCTATGACCGACAACTGGACTCAAATCAAGGCGAGCGGGCGGCGGGAGCTGCTCGACTTAATGTGCGCGGTGATGAGCATGGCGGACGCGAGGATACAGGTCGAGGATTACGGCGACCTCGACGAGCTCATACTCGACGGCGTATACGGCGACCTCATCGACGAGTCGGTGCTGAACGCGGACCGCGAGCACGTCTCCGTGTCCGTGTATGTGCCGGCGGAGACGTCGGCGGCGGAGGTCATGTCGTTTCTGCGTCAGCGGTTCGAGAGCGAGCACGCCGACGTCGAGTTGACCGCGTCGGGCGTGTGCGAGGAGGACTGGGCGGAGTCGTGGAAGCAGTACTACCACCCCGTCCGCATCGGACGCATCGTAATCGTCCCCGCGTGGGAGCGGTTCGAGCCGCAGAAGGACGACGTCATCGTAACGATGGACCCCGGCATGGCGTTCGGCACAGGCACGCATGAGACGACGCGGCTCGTCATCGGCATGATAGACAAGTACATGCGCCCGGGCGACCGCGTGCTCGACCTCGGCTGCGGCAGCGGCATTCTGTCGATCGCGGCGTCAAAAATGGGGGCGCGCGAGTGCTTCGCGTACGATATCGACCCCGTCGCGGTCAAAGTCACGCGCGAAAATATAAAAGACAATGACGTAGGCAACGTGTTTTGCGACACGTCCGACCTGCTCGCGAACGTCGACAAAAGCGAGCGCTACGATCTCATCGTCGCGAACATAGTCGCGGACATTATCCTGCGCATGGCGGACGACGTCGGCGATTGCCTTGCGCCGAACGGCAAGCTCGTCGTGTCCGGCATCATCGACGAGCGCGCGGACGAGGTCGTCGACGCGTTCCTTGCGCGCGGCTGGCACGTCGTCGAGATCGCGCACGAAAACGGCTGGTGCGCCGCCGTTCTCGATAAAAATATGTAATAAATGGAAATAGCGGGCGGTGTTGGGCATTTTTGCAGTCGCGATACCGTCCGTTTTTTCTGTTTTGGACAAAATGTTCGCACATTTATTGAATTTTAACAAAATAGGCTTTGACAAATAGTGTATTATGCTGTATAATAGTGTTGCAGTGAGCGGAGGTGATCGCGATGCCGAGATTTTTTGCACAGTCGGCTCCCGAAAACGGCGTTTTCGTCATTTCGGGCGACGACGCGCGCCATATCGCGCTGTCGCTACGGTCCGCCGTCGGCGACGCCGTCACCGTATGCTTCGACGGCACCTCGTTCGAATGCTCGCTTTCCTCAATAGCCCCGACGCGCGTCGAGGCGCGCGTCGTGCGCGAGTTCTGCGAGCGGCGCGAGCTGCCGTTTGAGGTCACGCTGTTTGCGGCAAATCCGAAGGCGGGGAAGCTCGACCTCGTCGTGCAGAAGGCGACCGAGCTCGGCGCGTCCGTGATAGTGCCGTTTTTGTCGGAGCGATGCGTCTCACGCCCCGACGCCGACTCCGCCGGTAAAAGACGCAGACGGCTCGAAAAAATAGCACTCGAGTCCGCCATGCAGTCGTGCCGCGAGGTCGTGCCGAAAATAGAGGATACGGTTTCGTTTGCCGATGCCGTGACGATGGCGGCACGCGCCGATATTGCGCTTTTCGCGTATGAGGAGGAGCGCGGCGGCGTGCAGATGCGGACCGCAGTCGCGGGAAAGTTGAAATTCGCCCGCACCGTGTCGGTGATGACGGGTCCCGAAGGGGGCTTCTCCCCCGACGAAGCCCGCCTTGCGTCGGACGCGGGTATGACCGTCTGCGGTCTCGGCAGACGTATCCTGCGGTGCGAGACGGCGCCGCTCTATATGCTCTCCGCACTCGGCTACGAGGCGGAGACGTGACGATGCTATAATTTTATTTTTACATAACGATGTAGGAGAAAACCCATGCCAAACAGACTGTTTCAAAGAGTGATCCATCAGATGAAGGACGCCGTGAACGGCGTCATCGGCGTGATCGACGAGACGGGCGCCGTCATCGCGTGCAGCGATTTGTCACGCATAGGCGAGATCCGTCAGGGCATCAAGGAGGAGCTGTCGTATTCGTCGGAGAGCATCACCTCGGGCGGATTTACGTACCGCGCTATCGGCTCCGCGACAAAGACCGAGTACATAGTCTTTGCCGAGGGCGAAGGAAAGGAAGCCGACAGGACCGCTATGCTCATCTCGATAGCGCTGTCCAACATCAAGAATCTGTACGACGAAAAGTATGACAAGACGTCGTTCATCAAAAATATCATCCTCGACAATATCCTGCCGAGCGACATCTATATCAAGTCGAAGGAGCTCCATTTCAGCACCGAGGAAGTCAGAGTCGCGATGCTGATACGCTTCATCTCCAAGACCGAGATGCTGCCCTACGACATCGTTCTGTCCATGTTCCCAGACAGAGCGAAGGACTACGTCATCAACGTAGGCGAGCACGACATCGTTCTCGTTAAAGAGGTCAAGCCCGGCGTCGACATACGCGAGATAGAAAAGCAGGCGAAGAACATCTGCGACACGATCTACTCCGAATTCTTCGCAAAGGTCGCGATCGGTATCGGCACGCCCGTCGACAACATCAAGGATCTCGCGCGCTCCTACAAGGAAGCGCAGGTCGCGCTCGAAGTCGGCAAGGTGTTCGACACAGACAAAAACGTCAACAGCTATGAAAATCTCGGCATCGGCAGACTGATATATCAGCTCCCGACGACGCTGTGCGAGATGTTTTTGCATGAGGTGTTCAAGGACGATTCCATCGACTTTCTCGACCGCGAGACGCTCATGACGATACAGTGTTTCTTTGACAACAACTTAAACGTATCCGAGACGTCGCGCAAACTGTTCGTCCACAGAAATACGCTCGTATATAGGCTTGAAAAGATAAAGAAGCTCACGGGCCTCGATCTGCGCGAGTTCGACAACGCGATCACGTTTAAGGTCGCGCTGATGGTCAAGCGCTATCTCGTTTCAAAGCCGGCAAAATTCTGAGAGTCAAAAAATGATCGAATTCAAGAATGTCGTAAAGACATACAAAAACGGTACTGTAGCGCTCAACGGCGTTAATCTGCACATAGACGACGGGGAGTTCGTGTTCCTCGTCGGTCAGTCGGGCGCCGGTAAGACTACGATAATGAAGCTGCTTTTGCGGGAGGAAAAGGTGACGTCGGGGAAGATAATCGTCGACGGCACCGACCTTTCGCGTCTGTCGTCGTTTCGCGTGCCGTACTATCGGCGCAAGCTCGGCGTCGTGTTCCAGGATTTCCGCCTTTTCCCGAAAAAGACGGTGTATGAGAACGTCGCGTTCGTGATGCACGCCGTCGGCGTGCCGTCGAAAAAGATACACAAGCGCGTGCCCGCGCTGCTCAAGACCGTCGACCTCGGCGACAAGGCGAGCTGCAAGCCCGACGAGCTGTCGGGCGGTGAGCAGCAGCGCGTCGCGCTCGCCCGCGCCCTCTCCAATAATCCGAACATCATCATCGCCGACGAGCCTACGGGCAACATCGACCCGAAGATGTCGCTTGAGATAATGAATCTGCTCGTCAAGATTAACAAGCTCGGCAAGACGGTCCTCGTCGTCACGCATGAAAAGAGCCTCGTCGACTACTATCAGCAGCGCGTCATCACCATCGACCACGGTCTTGTGAGCGAGGACAGGGTGGGAGGTATGTTCGAATGAAGCATTACAAGCCCACCTACTTCGTCGGTCAGGCGTTCGCGGGTATATGGCGCAACGGCGTCATGAGCTTCGCCTCGATCGCCGTTTTGATGAGCTGTCTTGTCGTGCTCGGCAGCTTCGCGCTGCTCGTCGTCAACATCAACGCGAACCTCGACGATCTCGGACTGATGAACGACATCATGGTGTTCCTCGACTATGACATGGAGGAGGACGCCATCGTAAACGTCGAGCGGCAGATAAAGAGCATACCGGGCATCGGAGACGTTGAAAGGATAACGGCTGACGAGGGTATGCACTCACTCATGGACAAGGCGGGCGACAACGGCTCGCTTTACGAGCCGTACCTCGAGGACAATCCGCTGTCCGATTCTTTCCGCATCACCTACGTCGACGGCTCAAAGCTCATCGACATCGAGTACAATTTGAATCAGATCGAGGGCGTGCGCAAGATAAACGATCAGCGCGACCTCGCGCTGAAGGTGCAGTCGCTCAAAAACGGCGTGATGCTCATATTCTCGTGGTTTTTGATAGTGCTTTTCATCGTCAGCATATTCGTGATAATCAACACCGTCAAGCTGTCCGTGTACTCGCGCAAGACGGAGATAATCATAATGCGCTACGTCGGCGCGACGGGGCTGTTCATTTCCCTGCCGTTCATAATCGAGGGCGCGATAATCGGTCTTATTTCGAGCGTTATCGCATATATAGTCGAGTATTTTCTCTACGGCTATATACAGTCCTCGCTCGTGAATCTCGCCGGCATCGTGCGCATACTGCCGATGTCTGAGGTCGCGCCGCTCGTGCTCATCGGTTTCATCGGCGTCGGCGTCGTCACGGGTATCATAGGCAGTACGATATCGCTTTCCAAGTACACGCGCGAATGAGCGCATATACGCACATACAGTTTATTCCGAGGGGTGACGTCGGTATGTACAAGTTAAAAGTCTCCTCTTCCCTGCGCGCCGCCGCTGCCGCAGTCGCCGCGTCGATACTGTCGGCATCGCTCGCGTTTCCCGTGTCAGCTGAGATAACGCAGAAGGACAGGGACAAATATGAAAACAACAAGACAGTCCAAGGGTATAACGACGACATAGCCGCATATGAGCGTCGTCAGCGCGAGTTGCGCGACGAGCTCAAGTCCCTTGGCAACGATATCGACGACGCCGTCGAAAAGAAGGACGCCTACGACGAGCTCATCGAGGTCACGGAAGAAAAGATCATCGCGACCGAGGCGCTTATCGCCAAGTATGAGGAAGAATCGTCGTCGCTCGCCGCCGATATAGCCGAGGGCGAGCAAAAGTCTGCGGAGCTGTACGAGCAGATAAAGGAGCGCATACGCGTCTCGTACGAGTCGAACGGGAGCGCGACGTATCTCGAACTTTTGTTCGGCGCCGAGAGTTTTTCGGAGCTTGTCGCCGGCATCGACAGCGCGGTCCGTCTTATGGAGTACGACACGTCGCTGATGAAGTCCTACAACGATACGGTAGCCGGTCTTGAAGATGACAAGGCGGAGAGCGAGGAAAATCTGCGCCGTCAGTCCGAGCTGCGCGAGCAGCTCGCGGACGAGAAAGAGGACGCGGAGGAGCTTCGCGCCGAGTGCGAGGCGCTTATCGCCAAGCTGACGAAGGACGAGGCTGACGCGAAGGCGCTCATCAAGGAGTTCGACGAAAAGATAGACGAGGCGTCGAAGAAGCTCGACGCGTATATCGAGGAGCTCATCAAGCGCGAGGGCATAAAGCAGTCCGTCGCCGAGGGCGAGTTCATGTGGCCGCTGCCGACGAAGTACACAAACATAACGTCGACGTTCGGTCCGCGCGTCGACCCGTTCGGATCGGGCACTATAGCGGGTCACGGCGGCACCGACATATACTGCCCGAAGGGCACCGACGTCTACGCATCGAATAACGGCAAAGTCCTGCGTGCCGAGAAGGATTCGAGCTACGGCAACTACATCCTGCTCGACCACGGCGGCGGCATATACACGCTCTACGCGCATTGCAGTCAGCTGCTCGTAAAAGTCGGCGACACGGTGAAAAAGGGCGACGTTATAGCGAAATCGGGCGACACGGGTCACGTCACGGGACCGCACCTGCACTTTGAGGTGCGCGAGAACGGCAAGCGCGTCGACGCGATGGGATATGTGAAAAAACCGTAAAGGAGCTTTTTGTCATATGCAGGATAACGAAATAAAGACCGTCGACGTTGACAGGGGCACGCGCAAAAATGCGCATCATAACGTTTTGCGCCGCGTCGTGTGCGCGACGCTCGCGCTTTCGATGGCGTTTTCCGGTCTGTTCTTTTTCCGCGGCGGCTCCGCGGTCTCCGTCTACGCGGCGAAAAAAGAGGATCTCGAAGAATTCAAGAACAATTCGAACGTAAAGAAAATACAGAGCAACATCTCCGATCTCGAAAAGAAACAGAAAGAGATAAAGGACAAGATGTCGAGCCTCAACGACTCCGTCGACGACATCCTCGAGAAAAAATCGTACTACGAGGAGCTCGAGGAGATAACGTCTAACAGCATCGCCGAGACGGAAAAGCTGATAGAGGAATACAGCGCTCAGATAGCGGCGCTGTCCGCATCCATTGACGTCAACGAGAGTGATACCGAAGAACTCTACGAGCAGACGAAGGAGCGCATACGCATCGCGTATGAGTCCGGCGGCGGCGCGACGTATCTCGAGCTTATATTCGGCGCAGAAAGCATCACCGACTTCCTCATCGGCATCGACAACGCCGTGCGTCTGCTCGATTATGATACGGCGCTCATGCAGTCGTACAAGGACACTAAAGAAGTTCTCGAAGAAGAACGTCTCATACAGGAGCAGAATTTAGCGGATCAGGAAGCGGCGAAGGAGTCGCTCGAGACGCAGCGCGCCGACGCCGCCGCGATCGTCAAGGAGAGCGAAGACGAGCTCGCAAAAGTAAAGAACGACATAAAGAAAAACGAGGAGATGCTCGAAAAGAACGAGAGCGATCTTCAGGCTGCCGCGAAGCGTCTTGACAGCGTCATAGAGGAGCTTATAAAGCAGCGCGGCGTGACGCAGAAGGTCGCCGAGGGCAAGTACATGTGGCCGCTGCCGACGAAGTACACGACGATAACGTCCAGCTTCGGTCGCCGCAAGGATCCGTTCGGCTCCGGCAAGATAGGCAATCACACCGGCACCGACATCTACGCCCCCAAGGGCACGAGCATATACGCGTCAAATAACGGCACCGTCGTCAGGGCGGAGAAGGACTCGAGCTACGGCAACTACGTCTTAATCGACCACGGCGGCAACATATACACGCTTTACGCACATGCGTCAAAGCTGCTCGTCAAGGTCGGCGACAAGGTCAAAAAGGGCGACGTCATAGCCGAGGTAGGTATGACGGGCAGCGCTACCGGGTATCATCTTCACATAGAGTTCCGCGAGGGCACAAAGCGCGTCGACGCTATGGGATATCTGAAGAAGCCGTAATATTTCCACGTTCACGAGGCATATACTGAACAAATGAAGAAAAAATTACCAATCTGGGTGACTTTCGCCGTCGGCGTGCTGACGGCGATAATCACGTTTCAGATAACGTATGTGGCGATAGATTCGTCCTATGACAGGCGCGAGAAGGACGTCTCCGACATAGTTTTGAAGCTTGAGGAGATAATGGACATCTATCACACCTCCTATATCGGCGAGCTCGACGAATCGAACGCCGTCGAAAACGTCGTCAACGGCTACGTCGTCTCCGTCGACAAGTATGGCCGCTACATGACCGAGGAGGAATACGCGGACATGATGACAGACTATGCGGCGCAGCTCGTCGGCATAGGCATACACATAATCTACGACGCTGATGATGCTGTTATCGAGGTCGTCAACGTCATGCCGGGCTCGCCGTCCGAAAAGGCGGGGCTTGCATTCGGAGACAGGATAGTCGCCGTCGACGGCGAGAGCGTCTCTGCGCTCGGATATCAACCCGCCGTCGACCGCGTGAAGGGCGCCGTCGGCACGACTGTGACGCTTACGATAGAGCGCGGAGGGGAGACGTTCGACGTCGGCGTCATGCGCGACACGTTCACGGAGCAGACGGTCATACACCGCGTGACGGTCACGTCGCCCGAGATAGGCTACGTCCGCATACTCAGCTTTGACAGCGGCACGCCGGCGCAGTTCAAGTCGGCAGTAGAGGAGCTGCAAACGCAGGGCTGCACTTCCCTTGTGCTCGATGTGCGCGGCAATCCGGGCGGACTGCTCGATTCGGTCGTTGAGATACTCGACTACGTTCTGCCCGAGGGTCCGATAGTCCGTCTCATCGACGCGAACGACAAGGTCGAAACGATAGAGTCCGACGCGGATGCGCTCGATATGAAGCTTGTCGTCATATGCGACGCGAACACCGCGAGCGCGGGCGAGCTTTTCACGTCCGCTATCAAGGATTACCATTACGCGACAGTCATAGGCACCGTGACGTACGGCAAGGGCACAGTGCAGAGCATCCGCCGTCTACCCGACGGCGACGCGCTGTCGTACTCGTACAAGATGTACGACCCGCCGTATTCGGACAATTACGAGGGCATCGGCGTTGTGCCCGACATCATAGTCGAGCAGGACGGCGAGGCAAAGAACGTCAATATTTTCAAGCTGACGGAAGAAACAGACACGCAGCTTCACGCCGCTATAGCGGAATTATTAAAATAAGGAGTCAACCATCATGGCAGAGAACACGAAAAAGCAGCATTATACCGAGGAGGGCTTCAAGGCCCTGACAGACGAGCTCGAATACCTCAAAAACGTGCGCCGCAAGGAAGTCAAGGACGCGCTCGCGAGCGCGCGTTCATACGGCGACCTGTCCGAGAACAGCGAATATGACGAGGCGAAGGACGAGCAGGCAAAGGTCGAGGGCCGCATAAGCGAGCTCGACGCGCTCATCAAAAACGCCATCGTCGTTCACGAGGCGGAGGTCGACGAGAGCGTCGTCAGCGTCGGCGCGAACGTGCGCGTCTACGACGAGACGTACGAGGAAGAGCTCGAATACAACATCGTCGGCTCGAACGAAGCGGACGCCTTCATCGGCAACATCTCCGATCAGTCCCCCATCGGCTCGGCTCTCATCGGCAAGCGCGCCGACGACGTCGTTGAGGTGACGGTGCCGGACGGCTCGGTCATAAAGCTGCGCGTGCTCGAGGTCAAGAGGACCCGTACCGCGGGATAACTATTCCATACTGCAAGGATATCAAAATGGACAACGAGAATATAAATCAGGCAAACGAAACCGAAAACGAGGAGTCACTCTCACAGGTACTCCAGATTCGCCGCGACAAGCTGGCATCGCTCAAGGGCGAGGACCGCGACCCGTTCACGATAACGAAGTATGAGGTCACGGCATATACGACCGACATCGCGAACGATTTCGAGGCGATGGAGGGCAAGAGGGTCCGCATCGCGGGGCGCATGATGAGCCGCCGCGACATGGGCAAGGCCAACTTCATCGACGTCATGGACGGCAAAGGGCGCATACAGTGCTACATCCGCGTCAACGACGTCGGCGAGGAGACGTTCGAGCAGTACAAGCGCTGGGACATCGGCGACATCATCGGCGTCGAGGGCGACGTGTTCCGCACGAGACGCGGCGAGATCTCGATCCACGCGTTCGGCGTGACGCTTCTGTCGAAGTCGCTGCTTCCCCTTCCCGAGAAATTTCACGGTCTGCGCGACACCGATCTGCGCTACCGTCAGCGCTACGTCGATCTTATCGTCAACCCCGAGGTCAAGGACACGTTCGTCAAGCGCTCGCAGATAATCGCGGGCATACGCGAATATCTCGACGAGAAGGGGTTTTTAGAGGTCGACACGCCGATACTTACGCCGTTTGAGATAGGCGCTGCGGCGCGTCCGTTCAAAACGCACCACAACACGCTCGACATGGACATGTTCCTGCGCATTGAGACGGAGCTTTATCTGAAGCGTCTCATCGTCGGAGGCATGGACCGCGTCTACGAGGTCGGTCGCATTTTCCGCAACGAGGGCATGGACACGCGTCACAATCCCGAGTTCACGACGGTCGAGCTGTATCAGTCGTTCACCGACTACAAGGGCATGATGGAGCTCGTGATGGAGCTTTATCCGAGGCTTGCCGAGAAGGTCTGCGGCTCGACGACGGTCACGTATCAGGGCGTCGAGATCGATCTCGGACACTGGGAAAAGCTGACGATGGCGGAGTCGGTGAAGAAGTATTCGGGCGCCGACTATTACGCGTGGGCGACGGACGAGGACGCGAGAGCTGAAGCGGAGCGTCTCGGCGTGAAGGTCCCCGCAGACGCGACGAAGGGCACCGTTTTGGCGGAGCTGTTTGACGCGTTCGTCGAGGACAAGCTCGTGCAGCCGACGATCATATACGATTATCCCGTCGAGAACAGTCCGCTCGCGAAGCGCAAGCCGGACGAACCCGCGTTCACGGAGCGGTTCGAGTACTTCATCTGCTGCTCCGAGATGGGCAACGCGTTCTCCGAGCTTAACGACCCCATCGACCAGCGCGAGCGGTTCGAGCGTCAGGTCGCGGCGAAGCGCCGCGAGGACCCGAACACGACGGCGCGCGTCGACGAGGATTTCGTCACCGCGCTCGAGTACGGTATGCCGCCGACGGGCGGCCTCGGCTTCGGCGTCGACAGACTCGTGATGCTGCTCACCGACAGCGCGTCGATAAGGGATGTGCTGCTGTTCCCGACGATGAAGCCATTAGACTGATAAATGAGGCTTTTTCTGCGTATTGACAATAAAGCACATACGCGAAAAGCCCCGCAAATTAAGGCGCGACGGCAGACGCCGCGCGAACACTCGAAAAATTGACCCCGGCGCATAGGCCGCAAATTGCGAACATTGCGAAGAAATTGCGAACAGAACACCGGGAAACCGCGACAGACGCGCCGCAGACACAGACAAAATAAAGGCCGTGACAGCCAAAGACCGCCGTCCCCTATCACCGGGGCCCGGCGGTCTTTTCATTTCACAATATCGCACCTATCAACGGCAAATTCTAACAGCAAACAGATCACCTCATTACGGGATCGGCCGGACGCCGCCGCGATTTTATCTATACGAGCCATAAGTCCGACGGGGGCGCGGACGCTGAAAACCTGATTTCCATCCTCGCCGCGTATTTTTATTTTTAATCGGTCATTCTCCGCCATATCTTATTATCCTTTCCGCCGTAAAAATACTGTTCCATATCGATTTTAGCATTGACATTGGAACGATAATATGATATAATTGTAGGCAGAAAGTATTCATTTATGATTACTTTTCAGAATACAGAGAAAGAGGCGGCAGAGAAAGAAATGGAAAAGAAAAGCAATGATTTGATATGGACGATTGGTCTGATTTTGGTTGGGATCATAGTACCTGGAATTACAGTACCTATACTCAGCAGCACCGGCATAGATGATTTGTTCCCTGTGGTAATGTGGATGCTTTTAACTTTAGGTATGCCGCTTTTTCTTTTAACGGCACCGTTGACCGGCCCCGACAATTTACCGGATAGAACTATACGGACGTTGTTAGGTGTGTGTGCCATAATCATTGCCTGTATTGTGGCGGTGATCATGGGTTTCGGTTTAGTGTGTTTATATGAGTTATATGGCGGTTTAGTAACTTATTTCGTCTATTTTATACCGTATATAGCAGTTGTAGTACAGCTTAAAAAACCTATAAGATATTTGAAATCAAAACTAGGTAAATAAAGTATAGTCAAGACCACCGGTAAACCGGTGGCTTGCACAGCCCCTAAAAGGGGCAAATACAGGCAGAGCCCCTGTAAGGGGCACAGAAGGTTTGACACCGCATTACCATCACAGGCAGCCGCTCACGTGCGGCTGTCTTTTTGCCTATTTATTCTTGC
>CANPXS010000070.1 GCA_947586625.1 uncultured Clostridia bacterium
CATCGTGCCGCAGACGGTGAAGAAAGAGGTGCGCAATCTCATCTCCATCGGCGGCGAGGACGCGGACGGCGGCAAGAAGTCGAAGACGAAGCAGAAGCAGAAGAAAGTCTCGCTCATGACGTCGGAGGAACGCGCGTCCTATATCGAGCAGCTCACGCGCGAGATGAAGGACGCCGCGTCCAAGCTCGACTTCGAGCGCGCCGCCTTCCTGCGCGATAAGATAAAGGAAATAAAAGTAATTAAATAGCCGGGGGGGATTTTTGTAAAAATCCCCCCGGCACCCCCAAAAAACTTTTATTACATGTATTTGCTTTTGCGGGGGCGTAAAATAAAAAAGTCAGGAAAAGTTTTTGAAAGGGAGTCCGAGGGGAAACTTTTTTCAAAAAGTTTCCCCTCGGTAAAATACCATGGACATAATCATCAAAGGCGCGAGGGAAAACAATTTACAGAACATAGATGTGACGATACCGAGGGACAAGCTCGTCATATTCACGGGACTGTCGGGGTCGGGAAAATCGTCGCTGGCGTTCGACACGCTTTACGCGGAGGGTCACCGCAGATTTGTCGAGTCGCTGTCGTCGTACGCGAGGATGTTCCTCGGTCAGATAGACAAGCCCGACGTCGACTCAATATCGGGGTTGTCGCCCGCCATCTCGATAGACCAGAAGACGACGTCGCAGAATCCGCGCTCGACGGTCGGCACCGTCACCGAGATATACGACTATCTGCGCCTTCTGTGGGCGAGGATAGGCATACCGCACTGTCCGATATGCGGACGCGAGATCGCGGCGCAGACGACGGACGTCATACTCGACCGCATTATGACGCTGCCGGAGGGCGAGCGATTCCTCGTGCTCGCGCCCGTCGTCAGAGGCAAAAAGGGCATGCACGAGAAGATATTCGAGGACGCGAAAAAGTCGGGATATGTCCGCGTGCGCGTCGACGGCAGCATTTACGAGCTGTCGGAGGAGATAAAGCTCGACAAAAATAAAAAACACTCCGTCGACATCGTCGTCGACAGACTCGTCCGCCGCGACGACATACGAACGCGCCTCTCCGACTCCGTCGAGGCAGCGCTGCGCGCCGCCGACGGCTATGTCACCGTCGTTACCGTGCCGCGCGACGGCGGCGAGGAAAAAACGATGGAGTTCTCGCAGAATTATACGTGCGAGAAGCACAATATAAGCATACCCGAGCTTGAGCCGCGCCTTTTCTCGTTCAATAATCCGTTCGGCGCATGCCCCGAATGCGCCGGCATCGGCGTCATCGAGAGCATCTCGCCCGACAAGATAATATACGACAAAACGCTTTCACTGCGTCAGGGCGCGATAAACGTCAACGGCTTCAAGTCGCTCGACGCGGAGACGTGGTTCGGTCCGCTGTTCGCCGCCGCAGTCGGGACGTTCGGCTGCACGCTCGACACGCCTATCGAGCAGTACAGCGACGAGGCGTATCACGCGCTTCTGTGGGGCACCGGCGACCGCGAATACGAGATCGACCGCTACTATGAGGGCGTCGCGCATCACCAGATACGCAAATTCGACGGCGTCATACCTATGATAGAATGGCGGCGGCGCATGAACGGCAACGCCGAATATTATAACGAGTTCATCGACGAGACGCCGTGCCCGAAATGCCGCGGCAAGCGGCTCTCCCCGGCGGCGCTCGCGGTCACCGTCGGAGGGCTGTCGATCGAGGAATATACGCGCAAATCGGTCACGGACGCGCTCGAATTCATAAGCAGTCTCAATCTGACGGAGACGGAGGCGATAATCGCGCACGACATAGTCAAGGAGATAAAGTCGCGGCTCGGCTTCCTTCACAGCGTCGGACTCGACTATCTGACGCTGAACCGCAAGGCGGGCACGCTGTCGGGCGGCGAGGCGCAGCGAATACGCCTTGCGACGCAGATCGGGTCGTCGCTCGTCGGCGTTATGTACATCCTCGACGAGCCGTCGATAGGACTGCATCAGCGCGACAACAAGCGCCTTATAGCGACGCTGAAGCGTCTGCGCGACCTCGGCAACTCCGTCCTCGTCGTCGAGCACGACGAGGAGACGATGTGGGAGTCCGACTACATCGTCGACATCGGACCGGGCGCCGGCGTCCACGGCGGTCACGTCGTTGCGGTCGGCACGCCCGCAGAGGTGGCGGCGAACGAAAATTCCGTGACCGGCGACTACCTGTCGGGGCGCAAGTCGATACCGGTTCCCGCGCACAGACGCAAGGGCAGCGGGAAGATACTACGCGTCGTCGGCGCGAAGCAGAACAATCTGCAAAATATCACCGTCGACTTTCCGCTCGGCAAATTCATATGCGTGACGGGCGTATCCGGTTCTGGCAAGTCGAGCCTCGTCAACTCGATACTGTATCAGACGCTCGCGAAGGTGTTAAACCGCGCGCACACGTTCCCGGGCAAATGCACCCGCATCGAGGGTATGGAGAATCTCGACAAGATAATCGCCATCGACCAGTCGCCGATAGGACGCATGCCGAGCTCGAATCCGGCGACGTACACGGGCGTGTTCACCGATCTGCGGTCGCTGTACGCGATGACGCCCGACGCGAAGCTGCGCGGGTACGGTCCGGGGCGGTTCTCGTTCAACGTGCGCGGCGGACGGTGCGAGGCGTGCGAGGGCGCGGGAGTCAAAAAGATAGAGATGCATTTCTTGCCCGACGTTTACGTGACGTGCGACGTCTGCCACGGCAAACGGTACAACCGCGAGACGCTCGAGGTGCGCTACAAGGGCAAAAACATCGGCGACGTGCTCGAAATGACGATAGAGGAGGCGCTCGGTTTCTTCTCCGAGTACCCGAAGATACGGCGCAAGCTGCAAACGCTCTTCGACGTCGGGCTCGGCTACATGAAGCTCGGTCAGCCGTCGCCGACGCTGTCGGGCGGCGAGGCGCAGCGCGTCAAGCTGGCGACGGAGCTGTCGAAGCGCGACACGGGCAAGACGATATATGTGCTCGACGAGCCGACGACGGGGCTCCACACCGACGACGTCGCGAAGCTCGTCGGCATCCTCGACAGGCTCGCGGAGGGCGGCAACACCGTCGTCGTGATCGAGCACAATCTCGACCTCATCAAGACCGCGGACTGGATAATAGACCTCGGTCCCGAGGGCGGCACGGGCGGCGGCACGCTCGTCTGCGAGGGCACGCCCGAACAGGTGGCGATGTGCGAGCAGTCGTACACGGGACAGTATTTGCGCTCGAAGCTGCCGGGATTCGAAAATAAGTAATATAACAAGGATATTATGCAGCCGCATAATATCGAATACGAATGTTATGCAGCTGCATAAATGCGTTTGTTAAATGTAACCCATAACGGGAAAATACCGAAAACATGGAAAAGATAACGATAAGCGAATATTACGCGCTGACAGCGTCTCATCACCCGGAGCTTCTGACGGAGGATTGGCAGTACGGGTTGTACGACGAAGGTGACGAGGGGGTTGCGGAAGCGGTGTCATGCTTCCGCACCGAAGGGTGCGCGGTCATGTTCGACTCGCATCGATGGACGCCGGATCATCCGTACACGATCGAATGCAATATCCACGAGCTCTGTGACAATGCCGACTACGTATCCGTGTGCCGCAGATTCTACGACATGATGCAAAAGGAGGCGTCGAAGCATGAACGATGCCGTCGCTCTTTCATGCTGTTTCATCCGAAACCGCTCACGGAGAAGATGAATGAGTACTGGGGCTGGCGCGTTTTCACGCGCGAGCCGGGCGAACACGTCGCATGCGATATGCACGTCTCCGAGCTTACGCGCGACGATCTTGACGACATCAAAAGGATGTGCGATGTCGGCGACGATACGGGGTTCGGCAAGATCTCGGCGGGAAGCTTTGCCGGGTACGATTTCGACTTTGGCGAGCAGCGCGGGAGGCGCATTATCGGCTATCGCGATGGCGGGGAGCTTTGCGGTGTTGCGACGTGGAACACGCTGCGCCCGAGCGGTCTCGGATTTCTTGAGGAGATATACGTTCCGCCGAAATTCCGCAGACGCGGAGTCGCGACAGCACTCGTCAACTCCGCGATGTCAAATCTGCCCGACCGCAAGTGGGTATATCAGGCGGCGAGGGACAACGCGCCGTCGATCGCGTTTGCAAGATCGCTCGGGTTCATGTTCGCGGGCGCACAGCTGACACTTATCTTTGATTGGAATTGATAAATTGCGGGGGAAGAACTTTTTATAAAAAGCAGAAGAGGGGGCGAATGCCCCTTCTTCCTATCTTCAAAATCTTTACTTTGTTATCGTCATATCACGTAATCGTCGCCGGGGTTTTCGCGGCATCGGTCGAGCAGGTCGCGCAGCGTGATGCCGTCGAGGTAGTCGTTTATGACCTTGTATAGTCCGCGCCACACGGGCAGCGTCATGCAGTCGGCGGCTCTTTCGCATCCGACCGCCCCGTTTTCAAGGCACGCGACGGGCGCGAGACTGCCCTCCGTCAGGCGCAGTATCATTCCGACCGTGTATTTGTCGGGATCGTCGGCGAGCATGTAGCCGCCCTGGTAGCCTCTGTTAGTTTTGAGTATGTGCGCGCGGTTAAGCGTCGGCACTATCTGCTCGAGATATTTTTTCGAAATATGTTGACGCTGCGCGACGTCCTTGAGCGCGACGTAACCGTCGGCGCTGTGCTCGGCGAGGTCGAGCAGCATTCGCAGCGCGTAGCGTCCCTTTGTCGATATTTTCATCTGTTGCGTCCCCTTTATTCTTGATATAACTATAATACCATATATTTAATAGGCTTTCAAGCCCGAGGAGACGAAACTTTTGAAAAGTTAGCGTACGGCAAACCGTTTCGGCAACGCTAAGCCGCAAGAGCACGCCGCCCGCAGAGGGCGGTGTGTTCTTGCGTTTATTCCCCCACCTTCGCTCTTACCGCGAGCGACGCGGCGGCAGTGACGGCGGTATATCCGCATACGAGCATCGCCGCGAACGCGAACGGACTGCCTCCGACGGCAAGCTCCGCCGACCGCGTGAAGAGTTTGCCGCCCGCGAACATAGCGGTGATGTCCACGTACCGCAGCGCTAGCACGCCCATATAGACGAGCGCATACGGCAAAAGTGTGAACAGCGATACCGCGAACAGCGTCGACGGCAGTCTGTGCAGCGCGAACGACGCGGCGCACGTCAGATATGCGATGATGATGCATGCGGCGGCACGCGCGGCGACGACGAGCATGAGATATGCGCCGACGGTGATATCGCTGTGCATGCCGGCGTATTTTGCAACAGACAATAGCGGCGCCGACAGAAGGTCGAAAAAGCGGTCCGTAGACGCGATGCCGAACGATACATCGACGGCGATGAACGCTGCCGCGGTCAATAGAGATACCGCGAGCGCAGACAGCATCTTCGCGCGGTACGTGCTCCTGCGTCCGCGTCTCGTCGTGCGCAGAATGGCGGCGAAATTGCCCTCCGACACCTTGCCCGCATAGTCCGCGCCGTACATGCGCGAGAACACGATTATTACGGCGGCGAGCATGTAGATGTTGATGTCGCGCGAAAGGATCCTGTCGAGCTTCACGTCGAATATGAACCAGCCGCGCTCGCCTATGTCGTCCTCAAGCGACTGCAAATATCTCATCTTTTCCGATGCCATCCCCAGCATCGCGGCCTCCGCCATCGCTTCATTTCGCTCGTCGAGGAACGTATAAAGCTCGTCGCCCGCGCTGTTCTCCAGCATTTCGTGGAAGCGCGCCTCGCTCGTCATCTCCGACGTGTACGACATGCGCTCGTAGATGTAACTCTGCTTTTCGTCCGTCGCGGGGCCGTAGAGGTGCTCGTTGACGTATGTCTCGTACCGCAGCTCGCCCTCCGATATGCGGGCGTTATAGTAATTATTCGCGTCGCGCGCGGACAGTATGAGAAGTATAACGACCGTAAGTATTATCGCGGGCGTCAGGAGCTTGCCGCACTCCCACGCGAAAACGGTGCTCGGATAGCGGCGGCGCGCTTTCTTCTTCGGCGCGAGCGACGAAAGCTTTGATGCGATCTTATGCGACAGCGCGCCGAGGCGTCCCGACGCTGCCGGTATCGCGCTCCGTCTGCCGCCGCAAAGAATTGCTGCGACCGACGATGCAATCGCTATTGCGGCATAAATGACGAGGAACGTCGACACCGTGCTGCGGTAGTGACCGAACGATATGACCTCCGTGTACTTTTGAAGCGGACCGTTCGCCGTCATGACAGATATGAGATTGACGAGAAGCCAGTCCGAACTCGTGATGAAGAAATTGACGATGACGTTCGCAAGCATGAACACCGCGCCCGTCACATATGTCACGACGGGCGAGAACGACAGCGACGATGCGAGCGCGACGACGGCGGCGAACATCACGGCGGCAACGGCGCGCACGCCGAGCATCATGAGCGCGTACTGCGCGATACTCACCGTGTACGGGCACGACGCGTGCGTTATTATCGACTGTATCGGCAGCGACGCGTCGGAGAGTCCGAATGAAAACGCGCATGTGACAAGCACGCCGAGCGAGAATATGACCGATGCGATAACATCCAAAAGCAGCGTCGATATCATCTTCGCGGCGGCGGTCACGGCGCGTCCGCGCCGCGTCATGCGCACTATCGGCAGCGTGCCCGACGTGCGCTCGTGCAAAAACAGCACGCCGGACGCGAGGATAAGGTAGACGCAGATGAAGATCGTCACGCGGTCATAGGAAAAGAGCTTATCCCAGTCGCACATCTTTGTGATTATATTGTTACGATCAATATAAACTCACTACAACATATATTGCAACATATGTTCCTTTCTAATATAGTCGTTGCAGTGTTTCTACAACATAAAAAAACATTTCATCATAGCCGTATATGGTTATGTTGTGTGAATAATGTTCTCTGCCATAGTTGTTTTTATATGCTGAGATATAGTACATGTCAATAAGCAAATGAACGTAGCAGTTATTGTCGATCATGTTTCTGACAAAGTTTGAATAGCTACCCCACTGTGATTTAATGACAGTACGTTTGTAATTGTATGAATCTACATGTGGATAATTCTTTATAAAATTGAGTATATCTATACCGCAATTGAAATCTATACGTTTAATATCGCTGTTGTATATCAGCTGAATATAATTGCACATAATATCATCAAGGTCAAAATCGTTTGTTGCCAAGCAGGCTATAATATTCGCGTGATGAGGATAACAGTGCAAGATTGGGTATGTAATTTTCAATATCTTTGTTTTTTTGATGATTTCATATATTTTACCTTACGGATGATCATTAGCCTCCAAGAAATAATCTATCTTAAAATGAACTACACGACCGTTTATTTTGGTATGAACGGTCGTTTTCCAAAAGAATTTAATAAAAATAATTTTCCATCACACCGTATTATATAATAAAAAATCATTCACCAAATATCATTATTATAAAACTGTGCCTGTTTGTCAAACATTTCGGTGTATATCCCCCCTTTGTCATATAATTCTTTATGTGTTCCGTACTCAACTACATTACCATTTTCAAAGACAACGACTCTATCCGAGAGCTGTACTGCAGATAAACGATGAGTTATAAGTACTGCACATTTATCCTCTATCATATTACTAAACTGTTTATAAATTTCGTATTCTGCCAAAGGATCTAATGCAGCTGTCGGTTCATCAAGAAGAAATACATTACCTCCATGATAACGTGCCCTTGCAATGGCAATTTTCTGCCCCTCTCCACCAGACGGTTCAATTCCATTCTCGTCAATATCTTTTCCAAGTTGAGTTTCTGCGCCATTTATAAGATGATTCAAAAATTGAGTTAACTCGCTTTCATTACACACCGATTCAAATCTGTCATATGAGTAATCACTATTTAATATGATATTTTCTTTTATTGACATCATATATTGCGCATAATCTTGAAACACCGGGGCAAATAATGATTGATATTTTTCATAATCATATTCTTGTATATTAGTACCATTAAGGTAAATGCCACCACTTTCTGGCGAATATAATCGTGTTAGCAATTTTATAAAAGTTGATTTTCCAGCTCCATTTTTCCCAACAATACACAGTTTTTCATTCCCATGTATTGTTAGATTCAAGTTTTTAATTACATAATTGTCACTTCCGGGATATTTAAATGAAACATTTTTAAATTCAATAGTTGAGTTTTGATCAAAATATGGAGTGAGGGTACCACTATTATACTGAGTATATGGAGTATTTTCATATTCAATAAGTTCTTCTATTTTATTACTGTTATCCCCCATACGTACATACTCATTTAGTATCGATTGTAGTGATCCTGAAAACTGTGCAACTGCAGAAAGATATATTGACATACTTCCCACAGATAGCCCTTGTCGTAAAACCTGTACTATCAAGTAAATATACAATATTAATTGTTGCGCTGAACCTGTTATTGAATAAAGAATATTAGACTTTCTAGTATTCTGCTGATTTTTATTGCTTATTTCATTCATATTTATCTGATTCTCTGTAAGTTTATTAGTAAGCAATTTATATACATTAAATACCTTATTTTCTTTTGCGTAGTCTAGATTATTTAACATATAGTTATATGCCCACTCTAATCTACTAAAATGACTAAATATCTTACGTAATTCAAATTGTCTAATCGTAACCCATTTAGCAATTATTGAATTTATGTAAGAAATTAGTAGTGTTAACAAGATGATTAACGGATTTAAGGTGGCTACAATTGAGACAATAGCAATAAAAGATATTATCGATGTTGCTAGTGCACATAAATTACTCACTATCGAAAATGAATTAAAATAAGTTTCTGTCGCTCTTTCCTGTAATTCTTGAAATGAAGGTGTTTCTAATAATTCGTAATCAATTTTGCTGAAATTCATGTAGTATACTTTCATTAATTGTATGTTTATTTGCTGTTCCAACTTTATAATGAGTTTATCCAATGCAGAATTAGATAGCTGAATTAGTAATGGTGTTATTGTTAATGATAATACTAGCCCAATTATTATACTAATTCTTTGTTGTCCAGCTAATTCATTAATAATTAGTCCGGGAAATATTGTATAAGATAACGGAACGATAGCGTTGAATACTGCTTTAAACATACTTGTCGCGATGTACTTCTTTCCACCTTTTTCGTTATAAATTTTGCCCAGCATATATTTATTCATTGATAGTATTTTCCTAAGATTTTTATTCAGTTTATGCATTCAATTACCCCCTTTAGTTAAGTACTATCATATTACTATTTATTGAGATATTATAAATAGAATATATCTATATTTTATAAAGTATTTACAGGGCAGAGGATCAATCAATACTATTTCAGTATGCTAATTGCTTCTATGATTTTGCGCAAAAATTATTATTTTTTTGAGACTCTTGTCCGCCGTCCTTCTTCCCTGATTTTTTTTTTGCTGTGCTGGAGCATTTAGAACATGCATCGTAACAGTCTGCATTAATCACAACTCCGCCTGCTTTGTCTTTGTTTTTAATTAATTCCATTATATTACCTCATTTCGATAAGACTTAGTGTAGCCGACACCTCTGCCCAGTAAATCAAAGTTGATGATTATTTATGTACAATCTGTATTCCATCTGGATATGAAACATGATTTAAAATATCAATTATTAACCCCTCCGCTTTTTTTTCATTATATATGCGAGGTAAAAGCTCTAATTCATTTTTATATAAGACGGGTACGAAATCGTGCTGCCACGGGATAGCGTAATAATCAGATTCAAAAATCTTGTTTATCAAAATACCAAATCTGTACTTTATTACAGATGAAACATCAGTGTCATCTGAATTTATCGCCCTCTGTGTTAATACTATAGAATAATCTGGTTTTATTTTATTGATTAGTAGCACTAAATCTATATCGTATAAATCAAAAAGTGAGTCAATCTCAATTGTCTTTATAATAACATTTGATTCTGCATGTTTATAATATCTATAACTTGAATTTAGCAAGCCTTCATTTTCCAATTTCCTCAAGGTGTTTTCTGTAATTTGTGAATATTCATGAGAAACTCTTATAGAATGTTCAGTAAACATTCTTTGTAGATAAAGTTCATATCCATTAACCTGATTGTATCTCCCAATTGATAAGATCAATATAACTGGCAAAACATTATAACTATCTTCGCTTTCGGTTGTCCTCATCTTTGTCTCATCTAAACTTACATGAATAAACTTACAATTGTGAACTCTTGATATAGATTCCAATTCACCTATCTTTGGTTTATATAAATTATCCTCAATTATAAAAACGGCATCACATACGGAGAGCGCATCTATTATTTTTTTCACCATTATAATTCTACAATTTTTGATATTGTCGAATTCGCCCGGTTGATGATTTTCATACAACACATAAACCTCATCTACAGGATTAGCAAAAAGACTATTTAGTGACATGATAAATGTGTTTTCTGTGTATGAAGATGATAATAAAAATATTTTCATATTAATCCTCACTATAATACTTGCGTTGACGTTCAAATTTTGAAAAACATGCACCACTGCACGATGATTTTGTTATATATTGTATAAATACACTGAAGAAACTGTCTATCGTAAGCGAAAAACTGAAAAATAGACTTCTCGCTATTCATATAGTATTTCTCACAAAGAATTATCCAATTCGGAAATATAATATTTCATACTTTTCAGTATGTTATCTTTAAGTTTATTGCAATAATGTTGTGTGTTATCAGAAGTTAAGCAATTATTCTCAACATCAATATAATGAGATATACATGCTGAACAAAATCGGAATGCCCAACATTTTTTACAATCTGTTTCTGACAAGTTACTGATGTTTAATAAACGCCTTGCTTTATTAATATTTACAAATGTATCATTAACACTACCAAAACAAAAAGCTTCATTTTCAACAATCTTTTCACAAGGATATATATCACCAGATACATTAACAAACATTCTTTTAATACCAATAACACATTGCCCGGACGGACTCCAATGCTTAGGTATAGGTGATTTGTCTTCGATTATTGATACCATGTCATCGTATATATCTGGTCGTGTAGCTTGCTTTTGACTTCCTCTTACCTCCAACTTAGTGTTGGAATAAATATAGTCAACTCCGCTCAAGTTTGCATAACCAAATGAAACATTATCAACAGATTGTGCAAATTGCTTAAAGTAATTACTAGTATCATCATAGCTTTCATCACTAAATATAACTGGACTAAAACTAACATTCTCTTCGAAGTATCTGCAATCCTTTTTCATTATTTTTTTTATATTTTGTTGAACAATATTGGACGTATCTGATCCATTATTTCTAAACTTTCTGTGATCATCTTGGTACGGACCATCATAACTAATCGTCAATTGTATATTGTTAGTAATGATGAAGTCGATTATCTCATCATTAATAATAGAACAATTGGTTGTAATCAGATACCTAATTCTTTTTGATTGAAAAATACTGTTAGCATATTCTGTTGCTCTTTTTATTAGATCAAAATTTAAAAAAGGTTCTCCCCCATAATACCCAATTGTAACTTCATTTGCATCCATACTATGATTATATAAATAATCTATACTTTTCTTTGCTGTTGAAAAATCCATCATTGATTTCGAGTGGTTTCTTTCTACCTTAGTGTCATTTGCATATAAACAATATCGACATTGAAAATTACAATCTTGCGTAACCTGTAATACAAGATCATTTGTAAATCTATTTAATAATATCTCAAGTATGCCATCATATGGATGAATTAACTGTTCAACAGTGCGGTCAACGAAATATCCACTGTTTAGTAATATAATAATATCCTTATATTCAGCGGTACCTTTATTTAGCTCTCTATAAAATTTAATCCCTATAGTGTACAATTCGTTTATCTCAGCATAGTGACTTCTAGACAATCTTAATATAATATTTTTATTATAGTCATACACATAACAGTTGTTATTATGTATAAATAATTGAATTACTGGGCGATCATTGATTTCAGTATGTGTATTCATATTTCCCTCCATAATTAACTTATACTATCTCAAAAATTGAATGTTTCTCATCAGGGTAATTGATGTTGTCTTTTAAAGTAACATCAATGTCAATTTGAACTTTATTACTAATCTTCGATTTAAATATCTCGTTTATTTTTTTAGTTATTTCGAGTTTCCATTTTTTAAATCGATTATTGACTTTTATATAGCATTCCAACTTACTAATCTTAGTATTGAACAAAAACAAATACTCCACTATTGGATCGTTAAGAATGTTATTGGTCTCACTTATTGTTTCAGACAACAAATAACTGTTAATTTCTATATTATTAATATTAATACTTTTGGATGTTCTTCCCACTATATTTTTTATTATTAAGAGTGATCCAATTTCTGACTCAACTGAATCAAGAAAAATGGTATCACCCTGTTTATATCTAATCAATGGCATAGCTCTATTGTTTAGGTTAGTTATTATTGCTTCTCCAATACCTTTTCTGCATATACCTGATTTATTCTGAACCTCTATATATACGTTATCTTCAAGAACTACAAATCTTTTTTCAGCTAATTCATATGCAATACAATTCATCTCTTCTGAACCATACATATTAACAATGTGTGATCGAAATAGGGCAGCTGCTTGTCGTCTCAAATCTGACGGCAAATATTCTCCAATTACTTCGATATATCTAATCGCAGAAGGAGTCGGCATCCCACATCTAACATATGTTTGAATTAATTTATTTAATACATACGGTTGAATATAAAACCATGTTGGATTAAATTCATTTATCATCTTAACAATTTTTTCATACTGCTCATCAGTTTGGACTAAAGTTATGTTTATCATCAAGATGTTTTTACTAACTGCATAATAGATTTCATTGCTATCGCTAATAGTTTTGTATCCATTTAGCGTAAACATTACATAATTATCATAAGGGTGAATATTATACCATTGTAGACGCTTTCTCCATAATGATATATTTGATACATACAAATCATTATAGTCCCAATAAACATTAACTGGGATACCTGTAGATCCAGATGAAAATTGCCTATGCAAAAGTCCTGCATAATATTTTGCTTTATATCCATACGAAAACATATCGTATCGGTTATTTTGTATATCTTGTTTAGTTAGAATTGGATATTCGTTTATATTTAACGGATCCTTAATTCCATTCTTTTTGATAATGTCTCTATAAAACTCATTATTTTCAGACACATATTTTAATATCGATTCAATTTTGTTCATAATTAACATCCTTCATTTCTCTGATGATTATGTCCGTTATATTATCTATATTTCTAAAATTTTCCACCAAAAGTAATTCATCGGATATAACAATATTAAAATGCGCTTCAATTTCAACTACAAATGAAACAAAAGTTATCGAATCCATACCCAGATCGTCTTTCAAGTCTATATATTCAATAAGATCTTTATCTAAGTTATAAGATTCGAACAGATTGCAAAACAATTTTACAAGATCGTTTTTTATAAGTTCCCTATTCATAAATTTGCTCCTAATAACTCAAATTTTATTTATATCAATCGCTTCAGCAACTTGACTATGTGAAATTTTCCCATTTGCTGTTTTTGGTAATGATTCGCATTTAATAAAGAGTTTCGGGATCTCATAAGGTGGCAAATAGTCGGTCAATTTACTAGCCGTTAAAGGTTCATCGCCACGGTATAAGCAGCA
>CANPXS010000071.1 GCA_947586625.1 uncultured Clostridia bacterium
TCCGTAACCAAATGGGAAAACAACGCAAGTAAACCGAGTACCGCCAATATTTTAGCATTATGTGAGTTTTTTGATGTTCCGCTGAATGAACTCATGGTAGCAGATAACGTATCACAGGGCACATCGGAGATTGAAGAACGATCGGATACTAAAGTACGTTTTTGGGAGAAAATCCCATTAAAGTGTATTCTTATTATAAGCGGTTTTCTATTTGTCCTATCTGTCGCTGGAATGATAATTGAGAACAGAAAAATGGATAGTTTTATTGGTTACGCTGATAACGAAACGAGCATTACTGTATATGGAGCTTCATTTTATTTGTATGTGCTTTGTGCTGTCGCCGCTATTGTTGTTCTGGTTAGCCTGTTTCTGCTTCTTAGGCCAAAACACATGAAGCGAGGACGATAAAAATGAAAAAAATCTTTGTAATGATGCTTGTGCTCATGATGACTGTTGTTTTGTGTTCGTGCAGTAATGACAGTATCGGCAGAGAGTCTACGGACTCTAATCTTTCTCTATTAGAAGTGGAGGAAATCAGTGAGTGGCCGGAGAACAAATATACTGCTGTCATCCCACAGCCGGAAGCCGGAACACCGTTTCAAGCTACCGTCTATGACGAAACCGCAGGATATTTTTCTGTCAGCCTAAAATGCCACAAGACAGCAGGGCGAGGAATATATAGAATTATTAAAAGAGAACGGGTTTGAAACTGTCTCCAATAAGAGCGAAGATATATCAATTGGTGTACTGCTACAAAAGGAAAATGTCGGTGTAAGTATTGCCGCTTCTGAGAACGGATTTGGCATTTATATTAGACTGTATGAAGATACAAAGCCATAAGAAGCATTAGCAACCCCCTTTTTTCTGTTGGAAAGGGACAGATTTAATTCCCGTTTGTCGAAAAGAACACAACTGAATACCGAAAGATTGACCGTTGACACACCTGTTCCCCGGTGAAAAAGTCAACAGTCTTTTTCTTCCCCAAACGCCCCATTTTGGCGTATGGCTGCAACTGAATACGAATACATAGCCCTTGCTTTGGGCGGCGGTTACAGAGCGACAAATGCTCCAAAATCACCCCAAGAATTAACAGAAAGCAAGGGCTTTTTCTATTTCGGGTGTAAAACACACGCGAAACAAGATTCTGCCAAGGACACAAGCCGCAAGGTTAAAACCGCACTCCATGCCAAATTCGCAGAAGAACAGCGCACCTTTGCTTACGCCCCGCTTGGCTATATCCGACACCCGGAGATCAAGAACACCCTCGCTGTGGATAACGAAACAAAATGGATCATCGAGAAAATCTTTGACCTTGCCGTACACGGAGCAGGAGCCGCCAAAATTACCAAAATCCTGACTACCGAGAAAGTCCCTACTGCCGGCTACCTCAACTTCATACGGTATGGCACGTTTGCTCATATTTACGAAGGTCGGCCGGAGGAAAAATCCTACGCATGTACGTATGCCTGATTACTCGATTATCGAGCCATTGTGTCGGGAAAATAATTATCTGCCCGACGGCGGAAAAACGCTGCCGGACAGATAATATAGACGATCAAATTTCAAAGTCAACGACACGCAGCGGTTATGAATAAGTCGCTGCTTTTTTATCGTCAAGGGTATATATATTTGTCCGCGACATAAAATACGCCGTCTGTCAAAGGTCGATCGGGCGACGGCTTTTTCAAAACGCCTCTATCTATCAACTCGTCCGTTACATGACCGACGATAGAAAAAAGATATCCGGACACCCATTGGTTGATTTGGGATTCCAGCCGTTTGGGTACAAATTTTGAAAAGCTGTTTCTAACCGAAACGATCCATTCAAGCAGCAAATTTTCAAGTTCTTCATCATCTATGTGAAACAGGGACGTGAATTCGGCAAACTGTTCCTCGGTGAAGGATGCAAAATTTAGTCTGTACTCGTCGCCGTCTTTCACGATAAGACCTTTCTTTATCAGATTTGCGACCTCTTCATCTGATAATAATGATTTATTTACAGTGCCGTCGGGGCTGTTCGGTACAATGTCCTTTGCACACATCCACCGCGTCCCGCCATTGTGATATATTTCACTGTCAAAGTATTTGGCGATCTGATAATAATAGATATGTCCCGGGATCTTTCCCCTGCTTCCGTCATCGGCGCCCGCAACATTGCAGCCGGTATCGTATTCCGAGAGCAGCTCTCTTTTGTCGGTTGTTTCTTCCACGATAAACCAGCCGAATCCGCCGTCTTTGCGGGGCGGATACGCGCCGTTCTGCATTTGCAGACGGTCATTTTTCAGCGCCACGATCTTTTTTCTTAAAACGAAAGGAACAATAAAATGCCCTAATCGCTCCGTGCCGAAATCGTGCCCATAGAAATTCAAACTTTTTACATCATCCGCCGCACAGAAAAACAGATCCTCGAACTTGTCCGCGATCCCTTTCACGGTCTGTTTCGAGGCGCACTCTACCGATTTTCTGTCTTTTAACCGAAAGACGATAAAATTCGTCGCATACTTATTTCCGATTCTGCATATTGCGTCTCCGTATTCCAAACGCGGGATCTCGTCCTCGATATACATGGCGGGGATCCCGGTTTGAATGCTGATCTCCTCCACAGTTTGCGGCGTTTCGTATGCCGCCTTGCAGATTGCGCGGGAAATTTGCGTGTGCAGATAGCGGTTTGAGTCCATAGAGCCGTTGCATGTGACGGTATTCCAGTTTATTCTTTCATAAATCCTTTCCATTTGTTCCGTTTCTATCCTTTCTTTGATTTTCTGACGTCCTGCGTTCAGACGCCATTTGACAGTCGTTTCAGTGAGCGCATATTTTTCGGCAAGCGCCTTGACGGACATATCGCCGATATAGTGATCGACAAAAATATCCCTGTACATTTCGGAAAGCGTGTGCAGATATCGGAAAACAGTTTCAAAGCTGTGCTCCGTATTTCCCCCGTCAGTACCGGTGTAGTCGTCGTACACAGGATCTGTATCGGCGTACTCTTCCGATAAAACTGTGCGGTCACGGCTTTGCTTCTCGATATACCGTGCATAGCGGTTGTGCGCGATCCGCCAAACCCATGCGTCAAGCGATTTTATATCGTATTTTTGCATACCGCAAAGGACGTGATAAAGTATTTCGCTTGCCAAATCCTCCGCATCATAGCGATTGCTGAGTCTGTTGCGGCAGAAGCGAAAGACGGGTTCAACATATGGGATAATTTTGTCCTGATCCAAGAGATCAAATCCTCCTTTCGGGATATTGGTAATCATGACTACGCTTATTTAGTGTCTGAAAATCAAATCGGATAGGTCTTTTCAAGAAAAATATTTGCAAATATTACAAACGGCGACGGGAATTATTCCGTCACCGTTTTCATGTGTATGTTTTTATGTCTGTCAGGGATACATTGCAGGCGCACCACGTTTATTTTTGTGTCCCTTATTTCGGTATTCTTATGACCCTCATCGAATAGCGCGGCAACGTGTAGTCAAAGACGGAGGAGGAAATGTCGACACTCTCCTCTTCTATTGATACGGGCGTCTTGTCGCGCGTGTTGACGTTGCTCGTGTTGCCGAAGTCGATCTCGTACACCTGCACGCTGCCGCCCGTGAAGGACGTGACGGCAGACAGGTCGACGCGCACGGGGACGGAGCCGTCGGTGGTGTTCACGAGCTTGACGATGATGTCGTCGTCGTCCTCGCCGACGACGGAGTAGACGCCGAGCACGCCGCTCGCATCAAAGTCGACCATCAGCTCGCCGTCGAGGTAGCACTTGATGTTGCAGCCGTCGAGGACTATCTTTATTTCGTATTCGTGGTTGTCCTCGAGCACGCACGGCTTGACGGTGCCGGACACCTGACCGCTTTTCATGCCGTCGGAGAAGTATTCGAGGCACGATACGGTGTTGCCCCAGCCGCCGATGTTCCAGTGCCAGTAGTTCTGGCTGTTGCGTACCGCAAACGGTATCAGAAATCCCTCCGCGCCGCTGCGTTTTGTCGCCTTCAGCGTCAGCGTGTAATCGCCCGTCTTTGACGGACCGGCGAGCATTATAACGTCGCCGTTGACGTCGTTTGCGGGGTAACTCGTATTAGTCGAGAGCAGCTTGCCGCCGTGTACGGAGAAATTGCCGGAGACGACATTGAAATCGTCGACCTTAGCCGCGTCGAAGTCCTCGGAGTAGAGCACCTCGCCCGTCTTATTCGACGTGACGACGACGTCGTCGAACGTCGCCGACGTCGACCATGTGCCGACGCCGACGCGTCCCGTCAGCTTTTCGGCGCCGCTGTAGGAGCTGTCGTCGAGCACGGACGGGATTATGCGCTTCGACTGGTTGTCGGCGTATATTTTCTGCACGTAGTAGTTGACGGAGCCCCATACGTGCGTGTTGTCGTACCAGATGAGGTCGGGTGACCACTGCGTATGCGTATCGTAGGCGAGAAGCGGCGCATACGCGGCAAGTTCTACGACGTCGCCGTTGCGTTCGAGAGACGTCATGTAAGCCGCCTCTGCCATCGCGGCGCGCGACGTGTTCGACTTCGCGGCATATTCGCCGACGAAAACGGTCGGACCCTCACGGGCGTAGGTGTCGTAGCGGTTCGTATTCATAAGGAACCACGACGGCTCGTTGTAGTAGTGCTCGTCGAGCGCGTCGGCGAGATCATTGCCGTACTTGGCTACGGCGTCCCAGCCGTCGCGCGAGCCGGACGTCAGTCCGTTCGCCATGATGAGCTTCACATCGCCGAACAGTTCGGGATCAGTCACTTTTGCTTCTTCAAACGCTTCGCGGAATTTGGCGTAACGGCGGTTGTATTCGTCGCCGTACTGTTCGTTGCCGATGGCGAGATAGTGGAGCTCGAATTTCTCGGGGTGACCCATCGCGGCGCGCACAGCGCCCCATTTTGTGCTCGTGTCGCCGAGGCAGAATTCAACGAGATCGAGCGCGTCCTGAACGTACTGCTTGAACTCGTCGCTGTTAAGCGGCGGAGCCTCGGGACCGCCCGCGGGCGCCTGTCCCTGGCAGGAGTAGCCGCAGTTGAGGACGGGTATCGGCTCGCAGCCGAGGTCTTCGCAGAACAGGAAGTATTCGTAGAATCCGAGACCGTACGTCATGTAATACGGGTCGGGCCATGCGCGCGATTCGTCCGCCCAGATGTCCTGACCGAGCGGACGAGTCGCAACGTCGCCGACGGTAGTTTCGCCGTTGATGACGAATTCCATGCCGTTTCCGATAGAATCCTTCCAGCTGTAAGCGGCGTCGAGGTCAACGCCCTCAATGATGCAGCCGCCGGGGAAGCGCAGGAAGTTGGGGTGCAGATCCTCTATCATCTCGGCGATATCGCGACGCAGCCCGTTTTCACGTCCCTTGTACGTGTCTGCGGGGAACAGCGATACCATGTCGATATCGACGGTGCCGTCGTCGATCTTGACGAACAGGCGCACATTGTCGTCGACGTCTGCATTAGATGTGAGCGTCAGCGCATATTTGTGCCAGCCGTCGACGAGCGACTCGGCGACGACGCCTTCGGCGTAAACGGTGCCGGTCGTGGAAACGAGTGAAGCGTAAAGTCCGCCCGCATATCCGTCGACGGGACGCGCATAGACGGTGAATTTGTACTCGCCGCCCGATACGAGCGCCATATCGCCGAAGAAGCCCGAATTAGACAGTCCGCGCGGCTCGCCCGCGCTGTTCGTCACGCGCGCGTAGTGCGGATTCTGCGAGTTGAGATACGTTTCGTCGGACGTGCCGTCAATGATGTCGTATTTGACGGAGAGCTGATTGTTCCAGTTTTGCTTCGCGCCGAGCGTGGCGAGCTTGCCGAACTCGAACGAACGGTTGCATACCATCTCCGCGTAAAGTCCGCCGTCGACGGCAAAGTTTATGTCTTCGAGGAATATTCCGAACAGATTGTCGGAGATGTCGTAGACGCCGTCGGCGGACGCTGTCAGACGAAGCCCGTCAAATCCGTCGTCGGGGACGTTCTGTCCTTCGTCGGGCGCGGTGCTGTCGGATGGTGCGGATGAGGCGTCGGTGCTGTCGACGGGAGCGCCGCTCACGGTGACAGCGTCTGTTCCGCCCTGCTCCGTGTCGGTATTGCACGACGACAGCGCGAACGGCAATAGCATCGAGAGCGCGAGGATAAGCGATAGGAATTTCTTCATGTCGGTAGTTCCTCCGTTATTCTATTTTCATTTGACCTTCGCCCGAGTCCTGCTTAAGCTGTTCGGGAAAGGGGATGCCGAGGTGATCGTACGCCATGCGCGTGACTACGCGTCCGCGCGGCGTGCGCGCGATGTAGCCGATCTGCAACAGATACGGCTCGTAGACGTCCTCTATAGTGACGGCCTCCTCGCCTATCGTTGCGGCGAGCGTATCGAGCCCGACGGGGCCGCCGTCGTAGTAGCGTATCATCGCCGACAGCATGCGTCGGTCGGTGTTGTCGAGACCGAGCTCGTCTATTTCGAGCATGGAGAGCGCGTCGCGCGCGACCTGCTCCGTTATCTCGCCGTCGCCCTTGACCTGCGCGAAGTCGCGGACGCGTTTGAGCAGTCTGTTCGCGATACGCGGCGTGCCGCGCGAGCGCGACGCTATCTCATATGCGCTGTCGTCGGTGATGCTTATGCCGAGTATTCCGGCGCTGCGACGAATTATGGCGGAAAGCTCGTCGGGGGTATACAGCTCAAGGCGCAGTATGACGCCGAATCTGTCTCGCATCGGCGTCGTCATCTGTCCGGCGCGTGTCGTCGCGCCGATAAGGGTGAACCGCTGGAGTCCGAAATGGATGCTTCGCGCGGCTGGACCTTTGCCGAGAATGAAGTCTACGGCGTAGTCCTCCATCGCGGGATAGAGAATTTCTTCGACCTGACGCGAGAGGCGGTGTATCTCGTCGATGAAGAGCACGTCGCCCTCGGACAGATTTGTTAAGAGCGCGAGCAGATCGCCCTGCTTCTCGATCGCGGGACCACTCGTGACGCGGAAATTGACGCCGAGCTCGTTCGCGATTATCGCGGCGAGCGTCGTTTTGCCGAGTCCTGGCGGACCGTACAGCAGCACGTGGTCGAGCGGCTCGCCGCGCAGCTTGGCGGCGTTTATGTAGATAGAAAGCTCTTCCTTCGCCTTTTTCTGACCCGTATAGTCGTCGAGGGTTTTCGGGCGCAGCGAGTTTTCGCTGTCAGCGCCGTCCCCGCCGAGGTCGTTATATTGAAGGGAAGAGTCTACGATCCTGTTTTCAAAGTCAAATTCGGAAAAGTCCATCGCTCACCTGCCGTATCATATTTTCGCCATGCCGGAGAGGGCGAGGCGGATCAGTTCCTCCGTCGTCTTCGATTCCGCGCCGTCTATGGACGCTATCGCGGACTGAGCTTCTGCGCGCGTATAACCGAGAACAATAAGCGCCTCCTGCGCGTCCGATATCGCCGACGTTTTCGGAAGCGATGCCTGCGAAGCTTTAGCCGCCTGCGTGACTATCTTGCCTGACAGCTCGAGCACGATGCGCTGCGCTGTCTTGGTACCGACGCCGGGAGCGCGCGATATGAGCTTGACGTTCTGCGCGGCGACGGCGTCCGCGAGCGTGGACGGCGAAAGCTGCGAAAGTATCGACATCGCCGCCTTCGGTCCGACGCCGGATATGGCGGTCAGGAGCCTGAACGTATCGAGCTCGTCGAGAGTGTAAAAGCCGTAGAGCTCGACGGCGTCCTCGCGGACCGAGAAATGCGTGTATAGGCGGACTGTCGGCTCGCCGGACGTTGACGGCAGCGAACCGAGCGTCGTGGAGCTCACCGTCAGCTTGTAGCCGACGCCGCCGACGTCGAGCACGGCGACGCCGTCGCCGACGTGGACGAGTTTACCTGTCAGATAATAAAACATGCTTTATATAGCGCGCGGGATGCGCGTCCTTTCGGTGCGTTTACGATATTTCTTCCTTTACGGGCAGCGAGCGGCGGCGCTTCATATAGTCGACGGCGCAGACGGCGATGAACGCGACAAGACCGCCGAGGGATACGAGCCTGCCGTAGACGATGCAGGCGGGGCGGTATTCTATCGAGAGCGTATGCTCGCCCGGGTCGGCGTAGAAGCCGAGGACGGCGTACGATACGACTGTCTCGCCCGTTTCGGGGTCGGTCTCGCTTTCAATGGATATCGTCTTTACGAGGTCGGCGCGTTCGCCGTCGACCTTGACCACCCAGCCTTCGTCGTAGGGGATAGAGGTGAACACAAACTCGTCGCCGGCGGCGATGTCGATGGTGCCCTTGAACGTGTCCTCGTTATATTTGTCAATTTTGAATTCGGACGTATGGAGTTCCTCCATCGCGGACTTGAACTCGGCCTCGTCGATGTAGTAGAAGTATGTGTCCTGCGACATGATGTAGAGCTTGTCATATTCTGTCATGCGTATCTCGACGGTCACCGATTCGCCCTTTACGTGATAGCCGAGGTCGACGACGCGGTACGTCTCGTTGCCGTAGTAGGTGCAGAGCTTAGTACCGTTCAGGTAGAGGTCGGATTCGCGTGTATAGTCGCTCGGGAAGTAGCAGTATATGTTGCCGTCCGTCTGCGCCGTTATCTTGTACGTGACGCGTCCCTTGAGGTCGCTTGAATCGCTCGTATACGCGTCGTGACCGGTCGTATACGACTTCGTGCAGTAGCTGTACATCTCGTCGTCTATCGGTATAGGCTTGAATATTTCGGCATAGCCGTCGCGACCGAGCATGGCGCCGACAAGACCGTTCATGCGCAGGAATGGCGTGTCGTCGGTCATCGTAGAGAAGTTCAGCACATCGGGGCTGACGCCGTAAGCGAGCGACAGCGCATACGGATTTTGATATGCCAATATAGCGGGATTTGCATCGTTTTCGACGTGGTCGTAGGCAAACATGTACTGATAAAGCGGTGAGATGTCGCTGCCCTGTTCGATCATCAGATATTTAAGTCCGAGCAGCGAGTCGAGGACGGGCGTCCCGCCGAGGTATTTGGACCAGTGAGATTTTGACGACAGACCGAGCTGATTGAGGAACAGTATCGTATCCTTATTCAGTGTCGATGTCGAGTTGGAAAGTCCGTAAAATCCGAGCGACAGCGCGTCGTTGGTCTTTCTGTGGAACGTCTTTTCCATGCGGTAGAAGGAGTCGTCCTGTTCCTCTATCCTGTCGACGACGGGCTGCACGCGGTCGATGAAGGTGCGGTACGAGGGACGCGACGATATGACGACGTCCTCGTCGAGCGCAATGAGATTGAGAAGCCCGCCGACGAACGATTCGAGCACGACTATAGATGCGAGCGCGAGCGATATCCCGCCCGGCACGTCGGACAGAATGTGATAGCGCAGGAGCACGACGAACGCGACGACGAACAACAGCGACAGCCATACTGTTTTGTAGTCGGACACCCACTCATACGCTTCGACCTTCTGGAGCAGCACGAGTATGAGCATCCAGAATGCGCCGACGGCGGCGATCGCCCTCACGTCCACTTCGGAGATATAGCAGAACGCACGGTATGCGGCGAATATCATGAAGAAGCAGAGCATGAAGCTGTAGCGGTAGTTGAGCCAGTTCGGACGCTGGAAACCGTGCCACACGAGGTCGATGGTGGAGCCTGTGAACGAGAAGATGAAGAATGCGGACATCACCATCACGCGCACCTTTTCCGCCATGGGGATGCGCTTGATGAGGAAATAAATCGGCAGAAGGATCAGCACGAGCGTGCCGCAGTAGACGAAGGGAAGTCCCTCCGGGCGGACCGTGTCATATGAGCCGATAAAGAGCTTTGATACGAGGTCAAAGAGGTCGAATTTCGATGTAAACGTGTAGTCGGGGTTGGAGAACGTCGTTTTGCCGAACGTGAGCGAGTAGTAGGCGCTCCAGAGTATCACGCACGACATGGACAGAACGAGCGCGGCGCAGCCGCCGATGCGGGCGAGCGACTTTATGAAGTGGTGGCTTTCGCCCTTCATGTTGCGTTCCTCCGCCGGTATCGTCGCGTATGCGATGAAGAAGTAGAAGAACACGAAGATGCACATCATGTAGCCGATATAGAAGTTGGACATGACGGCAAACGTCAGCGTTATGACGAACAGACGGAAACGGCGGTAGCGGATCAGGCGCTCGATGCCGAGCACTATCATCGGCATCATTATGAGGTTGTCGATCCACATCGTGTTGTGCTGCTGCACGACGGCGTACGCGGTCAGCGCGTACACGGTCGAAAACATTACGATGGCGGTTTTGTTGAGCTTGAATTTTTCGGTGTGATAGTCGAGGTAGATGCCGAACGTCAGCCCGCACAGTCCCGTCTTGAGCAGGAACATGACGAGCAGCGCTTCGGTTATCATCGACTTCGGGAACAGGCAGACGATGAAGGAGAACGGCGAGGCGAGGTAGTAAGCGTATATGCCCATGAACTCGCCGCCGAGCGCGCGTCCGAACGAGTAGAGGAAGCTGCCGTCGCCGAGCACGATGTTGCGGAGCTGTTCAAAGAAATAGACGTACTGACCGTTCAGGTCGAGCACGAGCACGGAACTCTCGCCGAACGGATATGTTCCGAGCGCTATGTATATGAGCCACATCGTGAGCGCGGGCACGAGAAACGACAGCCCCAAATAGCGGTAGCGCACGACGCGCGGGTTTTCCCATACGGCTTTCGGCGAAAACCTGGAGCGCGGCTTTGCGTGCTTTGACGCGCCGCCCTTTTCATCTGTTTTCGCGTCGGCGCTTATGTCGGCGGCTGCCTCGACCGACACTCCGACGCTTTGAGACGGTGACTCCGCGTCCTCGTCTACGAAATCGTAGTCCTCGGGCGACGGGGTGTCGTCGGGAAGGGTGTTTGCATCAGATTTGTCCGCGCCGTTTTGGCGAAGTTTTTCTTCGTTATCCATTATCTTTCTCCTCGTGAATTACGTCTTTTATTGCGCGTTCGAGCTTTTCCCGCATCACCGTCATGTCGCGGCCGCATGTGGTGCATACGATGCGTATGTCGCTGCCTGTCCGCATGACGCGGAATGTTTTCCCGCCGCACGGGTGCTGTTTGCGGAGCACGACGGTGTCGCCGACGCGGAAGGACGGTATTATCTTTTCCATAAAATCCGCCTTTCCGCGAAAAACCGAACGCGCAAAATTGCATATATCTTCATCTATTATACCATAACGGCGAATATAAGTAAAGATAAAAAAGCAATAAATGTGCGTCCGCGACGAAAAACAAGCGCGTCCGATACTTGACAAAGACGCGAATTGTGCTACAATATGTTACGGCAACACCGTACAATTCACGGCTTACGCCTTGACGGATTTTTACGGCGGTGCCTTAGAAATAATCTACGAGGCATGCATATGATATTTTACCTTGACATAGATCCCGCGCGCCGACCGTGCGGCGCATGAAAAAAGCGTGGCTCACGCACCGGGGATCATAACATATAAATTACTTTTAGATAACAGAAAGGCAAAGAAATGTCATTCACGAAAAGCGACAGACGCACGCATTACTGCACGGCTCTGACGGAAGAAAATATCGGACAGCGCGTCACCGTAAACGGCTGGTGCGCGAAGCAGCGCAACCTCGGCACGCTCATCTTCATCGACCTGCGCGACCGCACGGGCATAATCCAGCTCGCGTTCGACGAGAAGTCGGACCGCGCCGTATTTGAAACGGCAGCGTCCGTCAGGACCGAATACGTTCTCACGGCGACGGGTGTCGTCCGCTCACGCGGCGCCGACGTAAACGAGAGCAGGGAAACGGGCAAGATCGAGATATATGTCGACGAGATGAAGATACTCTGCACGTCGGAGACGACGCCGTTCGAGATAATAGACGACAAAAATATCCGCAACGACCTGCGCATGCAGTACCGCTACCTCGACCTGCGCCGCCCGACGATGACGAAAAACATCATAGCGCGCTCCGAGATAACGAGACTGACTATCGAGTATTTCATGAATAACGGCTTCCTCTACATCGAGACGCCCGACCTCATCCGTCCGACGCCCGAGGGCGCGCGCGACTATCTTGTGCCGAGCAGAGTCAATCCCGGAAAATTCTACGCGCTTCCGCAGTCGCCGCAGCTGTATAAGCAGCTTTTGATGTACGCGGGATTTGACCGCTATCTTCAGATCGCGCGCTGCTTCCGCGACGAGGATCTGAGAGCCGACAGACAGCCGGAGTTCACGCAGATCGACCTCGAGATGTCGTTCTCGACCGAGGACGATATAATGGACGTCAACGAGGGATTCATACGCTATCTTTATAAAAATATGCTCGGCGTCGAGCTCGAACCGAAGTTCCGCCGCATGACGTGGCACGAGGCAATGGAGCGTTTCGGCTCGGACAAGCCCGATCTGCGCTTCGGATTCGAGCTCGTCAACCTGACCGACGAGCTCAGAAGCTGTCAGTTCCGTGTGTTCGCGGGCGCGATAGCGGACGGCGGCAGCGTGCGCGCCGTCAACGTCAAGGGAGGTGCGAAGTTCACGCGCCGCGAGATAGACTCGCTGACTGATTTTGTCAAGTCGTATAAGGCAAAAGGACTCGCGTGGGCGAAAAAGACGGGCGATGATGTGTCGTCGTCATACGCGAAGTTCCTCACCGATGAAGAAAACAACGCCATATATAATAAGATGGGATTTGAGGACGGCGACCTCATACTTATCGTCGCGGACAAAAATACCGTCGTGCTCGATTCGCTCGGCGCTCTGCGCCGCGAGTGCGCGAAGCGTCTCGGACTTCTCGACCCGAAGGAGTTCTGCTTCCTTTGGGTGACCGAGTTCCCGCTGTTCGAGTACAGCGAGGAGGACGGAAGATTCTACGCGATGCATCATCCGTTCACGGCTCCGATGGAGGAGGATATCCCGCTGTTTGACACCGACCCGGGCGCTATGAGAGCGCGCGCGTACGATATCGTTCTCAACGGAGTCGAGCTCGGCGGCGGTTCAATAAGGATTAGCACGCCCGAGATGCAGAAGCTCGTGTTCTCGAAGCTCGGCATAACGGAGGAGGAGTCGAACATGAAGTTCGGATTCCTCATGGAGGCGCTCAAGTACGGCATACCGCCGCACGGCGGTCTCGCGTTCGGACTCGACAGACTCGTCGCGCTGACGCTCGGCTACGACGATATACGCGATATTATACCGTTCCCGAAGGCGCAGAACGCGTCGGAGCCGATGTCGAAGTGCCCGTCGGATCCGGATCAGACGGCGCTCGATGAGCTCGGACTCAAAATAGTAGAGACGAAATAAGCAAATGTGGTTTACCGCTAATGCAAAACGGCATGACGTGTGTCAGGCCGTTTTGCGTGAAAGGTGCGGACTAAAGCAGGATTTTTTGAGCTGCGGTTTTTAATGACGGCGTTCGTCATGGTGTGCTTATGCTGTCGAACGGAAAAGAAATTGCGTCATAATTTGGCGGATTCGGTCGCAGTCGATAAATGTCCGGCAAGATATAATTTATGGAGATGCTGACATATATTGTAAGATTGGTTAGACAATTAACGGAAGCATATGTAAATAATGCCTACTGAACTTGCCGAAATTATAAAAATAATTATCTGTTTTCACAAACCGAAAAAATTTGAAAAAAAGTGTTGACAAAGGGGGAGAGGTGTGGTATACTAACAAAGCTGTCGGCGAGAGAGACAAACCTCGAGCGAGAGGACAGCAAGAGATCCTTGAAAACA